>CAZNSK010000030.1:0-47658 GCA_964575505.1 uncultured Phaeodactylibacter sp. | reverse complement strand
AAAGCTTTCCAGGCTTGTGGTACCGTTTTTTCAGGCTCATGCTTCTAGGGCTGAAGTAAGTGATCAACAAAGCTAAAACAAATGGTCCTTTTTTTGCAGAAATGGGCTTTTATAGCAATTGCCTTATTATGCCGCCCCATTAGGGATGCTAACATAGCCTCCCTATTCAGAGAAATGAACTTAGCGGTTTTTGTTCTTTTCGGCTACTCTGCCTTGAAGAACCGTCTCGTTTTTATCTCGGTATAGCCGTACCCAAATGGGGTAGAATACCGCCTGCCAGGGGTTTTTAGAAAAAAATACAAAAAAAAGAGCCCCTAACGGGCTCGAAATTTTGAGTAAAATTCAACATGTCCTATAGAGGGATTTTTTCATAAAGCACTGATTAGTATGATTTTACGAATATATATACGACTTTATGTTTATTGTTTTTTTAAATTTTTTCTCAACAAAACACGTTTTTTGTCTTTGTCTTGGGGTAGGAAAGCCTGCATATTTGTAATGTAATCAAAAGGAAAGGGGCTAACGACAAAGCCTCAGAACAAACACCGAGAAAGATTGGTGTTGTACTTGAAAGACAAGATCAATGGTAAAGTAGCTAACATTAATTTGAGAGGCTATCCCAAAGGCTGCGAACAACTATTTAAGCCAGTTTTTATTAAAACCAACTTCATGATACTTTACCAGCGGGTGGCAGTGTAGGGGAGATTTTCCTACAGTTCCCAGAGACCGATTCGATTCCCAAAAACTACATTGATCTGTAGGGCGGAATTTTCAGATACTGCTACCCCACTTTCTTTGACATTACATACGGTTAGAAAGCCTGCGGCGGCATCTTACCGTTTCAATATGATTAAGGTACACGTTAACCCTGTTCTCAAAGCTCGGGGATTTACCAGCCGGAAGTACTGCTCAGAAGGGGATGAATTACAGATGAGCGTACGGAAATCATAATCCCAAACGCCGTGGGTTCCTTGCCGGTTTCATTATATAGCTGGCAAGGAGCTCCAAAAATATCAGAGCAACTCTAAAATATAGGTTTGTTTTAAAAAATTAGGTCGTCTTATTATTTCATGAGATTATGATTTGTTATTAGCAAGAGGCTCCGTCCCAGACGGAGCTTTTTTTTATTGTAGGTCGTCGTAAAAAAAGTAGGTTGTAAAAGGTCGTCTTACTATCTCATGTAAATAATAACTGCTTCAAAGTTATAAAAAAAATATATTTCTCAAAACCAGTTCCTCTTCCTGCCCGCAATTTCATAGTATAGCTATTTGTATATAAACGCATTTATAAAAATATAAATTATTGATAAGCAAGGGATTTGAGCAAGTGCTGAGGTCTGGAAAAAATATTGCCCTTTGGGCTAATTTTTTTTCAATTGCTGCTGCAGCCAGGCCCGTTCGGCGACATTTGGGCAGGTTTCAATCTGTTTAGCCAGCTTGTTTTTAGCCTTCTTGTCGAATGGGGTCAGCTCCAGGAGCTGCTGAATGTAATAGAGCATATTCTTGTAGTTCGCCCGGTGATAGCTCAGCGTTTTTTTCCGCCGAATGAATTTGCTTAGGGCTGAGAGTTGAGACTCCAATGCATCATAGGCGCCGGTTTCGTAAAAGATTTTTAAGACTACAGTCCGGGCAGAGAGTTGCAGTAGCGGTTCTGTAAAATGCGCTTGCTGCAAACTGTCCAAAGCCTTGTCAAATGCCCCCTTTGCATAGTGCAACCGGGCTGCACAAAGGGCGTACATGCTTTCTTGCTCTCCTGGCGGAAGATAGAGGCGGTATGCCTCCAGAAACTGCTCCACCCAATCATAAGCTTCCAAAATGAGCCCGAGCGTAGTAATATTCCGGTAGGTAAATCGGGAGAGCTGCCCGTTTTGGAGCAGGAACTTTTGCTCCAGCCCGATCTGGTAAAGCCTGAGCTGAGCATTGAGATAACCCCGGCTCCCCTGATTATACTGCCGGGTGCAGAAGTTAAGGGCCAGCAGAAAAAGGTCCTGACGCTCCTCATCTGGGAAAACCTGAGCTGCAGCTCCGTCGATGAGCGCCAGGTATTGCTGGAAGTGGTAAGCCTGCCTTTCTTTTTCATAGAGGAAATGGTAGCCGTGATAGTACGCAGCCACCGCAGGCGCTTCCCGCAGGGGGCTCTCCGATAAATAGTCCACCAAGTCTTCCACCAAGCCAAGTTGATACTCGGCGGGATAGACCATTTGGTGGCTTTTAGCCAGGCAAGCCTGCCGCAGCTTAGCGATGCTATAAAAGGCATCGAGCTGCAGGGCGGTTTCTTCCAGATTGAGGGGATGTGCCCGCTTTTGCTGCGCCAAATGCCGGTAGGTTTCAGCCGATAAAAGGTATTGATTGAAGTAATAGGTGTCGCTGCGGCCGGGTTGCTGTTCCAGTCGTTCCCGGGCTTGCCGGACCGCCCTGCGGAAATGCCGCGGCAAGCTACGCTTCCGGTAAGCGCTCACCCGGGCCCAGGGGTGCTGCGGCTCCAGGCATTCAACTTGCCAGAAACCTTCCAGCAATTTCAACAGCTTGCTCATTAGCAACCGGACGCGGTGGTCGTCGTAGGGCCGGCCAGGGTACAATTGCTGGTGCAGCGCTTCCTTGTTCTGCAATCTGCCCTTTTCCCAGGTTTGGGCAGCAAGCCGGTCGAAAAAAGTGGCTACCTGAGGTTGGCTGTTGAAGTAGGGAGAATGCACAAAGGCGGTGAAACGCTTACGCTCCGGTGGCGTGAGCTGCTCAAGCGCCTCCCAGAGTAAACTTTTTTCCATAGGCCATCAAAATTGAAGGAGACAAAATTTTGCTATTAAACTTCTAAAACCAAAGGTTCATGGGCGTAAATCAAATTTTTGAGGAGACAAATTAAGGAATTTGTCATTGTGCTGCTGCTGATAAGCAGAGATATTTGTACAGTGAAATCATAAATTCAGCTATCATGAAAAAGCGGCTTAAGCTCATCTGGGCGATAATTACGGTAGGCTCTTCAGCATTAATGGCAAATACAGCTCCCGTTTCCGGAACCATTACCACCCACTGCGGCCAGCCGATGCCAGGGGTGGAAGTCCACTTTGGCAGCGGGCTGGCCGCTATAACCAATCAGGCGGGGTTTTATCAAATTGAGCTGCCGGTTGACGGCATTTACGAAGTCTCCCCTTTCCTGGAAGATGATATGATTAACGGGGTAGACAGCAACGACTTGCAGGTGCTGTCTCTTGCCATGGATGGCCCCGCTCTGTCTCCTTACCAGCTGATGGCAGCCGACGCCAATGCTTCGATGCAGGTTTCTACATTTGATCTCGTTTTGCTTGCCCAGACGATAGGAGACATCGTTCCTGCTTTGTCAGCTCCTTATTGGATGTTTCTGCCTGCCGACTATGTTTTTCCGGACCCGGCCAACCCCTGGGCGGAAGCCTTGCCAGGCCCTATTGTGCTCGATGGCATCCCGGAAGAAGGGCTGCAGGGCCTTGATTTTGTAGGGGTGAAGCGGGGCGATTTGGACTGTAGTGCCAGCTTGTCTTTAGCAGGCCCACCCTTGATTAATTGTTCCGGACAAGTCTTTACAGACAGTGACGCCAGCTGTTTTCCGCCCACTGCCCCACAGGCCCTCAGCGCCGTCAACCTCAGGTTTTGGGACGGGCAGCTAAACTACTTCGCAAGTACCGGGCAAGGGGGGCATTATTCTGTAAACCTGCCCCCCGGCACCTATTTCTTCCAGGCAATTAGCCCTAATGAACTTTGGGAGGCCTGTCCGCCTACTGCGGTCACTCTGGAAGATGGGGCGGCTGCCGGCAATGTCATGCTCGGGCTCCAGCCAGTAGCGCAGTGCCCTTATATCTTCGCTTCTGTAAATGCCACTGCACCATTGCCGGGGGATACTACCGTCTACACGATTTATTACCGAAATGAAGGGACAGCCGTAGCAGCGGATGCGGCCGTGGCCTTGGTCCTGGACAGTACGCAAACTATTCTAAACAGTAGCCTGCCATTCACCTCCGGCCCCGACGGCGCTTACGTTTTCGAACTAGGGGATTTGGAAGTCATGGAAGCCGGCAGCTTTACGCTGGAGGCCGCCCTTTCGCCCGGTTTGGCACCGGGAAGTGCGGCCTGCCCGGAAGCCTATTTCACCCCCAACGAGGTATGCAGCCCGGCAACTGGTAGTTGGGATGGGTCCATTTTGGAGCTCAACGCGGTCTGCGAGGGAGACAGCGTTGCCTTTACCATTCAAAATACGGGTGCAGATATGCTTCAGGAGCGAGTCTATATTGTTATTGAAGACGATTTAGTGATGCTGCAGGACGAAGTGCAATTGAACAACCTGGAAAGCGTCACTTTCAAACGGGCTGCCAATGGAGCCACCCAGCGCCTGCAACTGTCACCCGGCTTTACCCCTGCTGTACCGGCAGCACCCGGTATTGCCATTGAGCTCTGTGGCGCCGGTGCCCAAGATGGGGGGAGTACGGGCTACCTGGTCGATTACCCTAACCACAGCGGGGCGCCGTTCACTTTACAGTACTGCCGTGAAATCCAGAGCCAGGATACCGCCATTACTGAGCTGGCCGCGCAGCCCGCAGGGGAAGGGGCCCTGAGGAGCATTCTGCCGCGTATTCCAGTGGCTTACCGGATTAGCTTCCGGAATACTACAGACAGCCTGGCACAACTGCTGTCCATTGACGCCTCCTTAAGCCCGGGCTTCTATCCGGGGTCTCTGAGGATCGGGGCTTGCAGCCACGCTTGCACTTCTGCTTTGATTGCTGACGGCAATGCTTCCTTCCAGCTCCAGGAAACCCTTACGCCAGGTGAGCAGGGGTATGTCAGCTTCGTACTGGATCAGCGCGATAATAACCCTGATGGAACGCAGCTGGAAACGCAGGCGAAGTTGACTTGGGAAAATGGGCAGGTCGATACGACCAATTTGGTCGTCTTGACTTCTACGTCAAGCTTGATGGACCCGGACACCGGGTTTATCGCCCTGGGAGTATACACGGAGGATGATGAACCCCTGACCATGTTGGGGGGTGCATTGCTGCTGGATGGCGACACCCTTCGTGTCGATACTACACTCGACAACCGGATACGCTTTGATTCTGTCCCACTAGGTATTGGCTATCAGGCCATGCCGTTTCAGGGTGGTTCCTGGAACAATGGCGTAACGGTTTTCGACCAGGTCCTGATTGCCAAGCATATTCTAGGGGTAGGGCCGTTGTCCACCCCGTATCAACTTATTGCTGCCGATGTGAATCAGTCCGAAAGTATTACCATCATGGATTTGGTAGCATTAAGCAATGCTATTTTAGATCCGCAGAACAATGGAGTGGAGGGGGTCCCCGCTTGGGTTTTTGTACATTTACCCTATGTTTTTCCTGATCCGGCGAATCCATGGTATGGCATCGACAGTAGTATGGTTATGTGGAGCGGTTGTTTAGAAGAAGTATTTGCAATACCATATGGGGGAGCACCCGGTGCATTTAATGCTGACTGTATTGGCGTAAAAATAGGCGATGTCAATGGTGATGCCGCCGCTTTTCAACAGCAGCCGGAGGAACGCTCAGCAGCAGATTGGCCTCTGGTCTGGAAGCCTTCGGGCAATGGCGGAGCTGCACTTGTCCCTGGCCGTGAAGGCTTATCCGTGTCTGGCTTCCAATTGTCCTTCCGTGGCCCGGAGCGCATGGCCTGGGAAACCAGTCAGGGCTTTCAGTTAGAAGCCCATTACGCAGACGGTATCTGGCGCCTGCTCGCCTACCGGACTATGGATGCCCCTTTAATCACGGATCAGCCCATTTTGCAGATCACCATACCGGAATCACTTGAGCCGGTCAGTTCAGATTTCAACCGTGCTTATCTCTCCGATGGCACCCCGATAAAACCGGTAATTGCAGCCTCTGGAAAGGAGAAACCGCTCATGGTCGCTCCCAACCCTGCGCGGGGCCGCCTCATAGTACAAGGTCAGCAGCAAACACCGGGGGCGATTACCCTGACGCTGTTCAATCCGCAGGGGCAGCCCGTGCAGGCCCGGCAATGGATGGCGGGGCATTACTGGTCAGGGGAGCTACAGGTAGGCGGCCTGCCCGCCGGCTTGTACTGGCTGCAGGTAGAGACTGTTGATGGGATATTTGGGGAGCGGGTGGTGGTGCAGTGATGCACGGTGCTTCCGTTGCGCTCTGCCCCAGCTTTTCCCGGGAAAACCTATCGGATCCCGATAAAGTATCGGGAGAAAGCTCCCCGACCGGAGCAACGCTGCTGCTGGGGTAGCGCTTGCGCCAGGCACTTCCCATGCGCTCTGCTCCAGCTTTTCCCGGGAAAACCTATCGGATCCCGATAAAGTATCGGGAGAAAGCTCCCCGACCGGAGCAACGCTGCTGCTGGGGTAGCGCTTAATCCAGGGCCATGCCTGGAGCTCTGCCACAGCTTCCCCCTAGAAAACCTATCAGATCCCGGTAAAAACCGGGCCCCGACAGGAGCCTTTGCCAGGCGCTTCACGGGCAGGTTCTGACGGTGGAGCTAGTGGTGCAGTTAATCAAAATGTGAGATTAGGGAGGACGTTTAAGCGCCTTTAGGGACTGTGTGTGGGTAATCTTCAATCTACTAACGTCCCGGAACCGGTTCAGTGCTTTTGGGTTACCAATATTTTGCCTCTGGCGGGGCAACGGCTCTGCATTGTTCAGTTATAGAAAAGAGTCATTTACCAGTTGCCAATTTTTCCTGTACTTTTACGTCATATTCAATCGAATTATGGCAGTACCTGAGATCGTTTTCCACGTCGGGCTGGGCAAAGTAGCTTCCACCTATCTGCAGCACCGCTTCTTCCCAAAGCTGCACAAAATCCACTACATCCCTACTAACCGTTACCGGAAGGCACCGGACATTATCAAGAAAAAGGAATACGGCCGGTATTTTGTCTCCCGGGAGTTCGACCGGCAGTTGGAACGAGAGGTGGCTTGGTTTGCATCCTACTTCCCGGAAACCAAGCCGATCATTATCTTCCGGCGGCACGATGGCTGGGCGGCTTCTCAGTACCGGCGCTATGTGAAGAACGGCGGGCACTTGCCTTTTACCGGCTTTCTGGATGTGGAAACGGACAGTGGGCTTTGGAAAATTGAAGACTTTCTTTTCTACAGGCACATCGAGCACCTGGAGCAGTATTTCACCCATAAGCCGCTGGTCTTGTTTTACGAAGAGCTCCGTGCCGACCCTTGGGTTTTTTTTGACAAAATCGCCGCGTTCGCTGACTCTGCCTACGACCGACGGGATATATCTTTGTCCAAAGTCCATACCTCCTACCGGGAAAAGGAGCTCAAAGTGATGCGCAAGTTGGGCAAGCGCCTCTTCGGGCAGGAGCGCACCGTGACGGATAGCCGTAAACTCAGCGGGTGGCTTCGCCGGCGCGGGCAAATGCTGTTGAGCTATGCGGTGTTGTACCCGGCGAAGCTACTGCCGAAGCGTTTTGTTGACCCGGCTCCCCTTATCCCCCCGGAGGAGCTGGAAAAGGTGCAGGGCTTTTTTGCGGAGGACTGGGCTAAGGTCAGAGCATACGCTGAAGCATCAGTAGCGGAATAGCCAAAGCTGTCGCAGCCCGGACGCTACGCGTATTTCGCGGAAGCTAAAAAGGCAGATGCGGCGTTACAAGCACAAACCAAAACGATAGCGCCATGAAGCAATTTCTTGCCCCGGCATTATTCTTATTTGTTGCAACAACAGCCATTGCCCAGCCCGAACAGCGGCAGTCTATCATCCAAACCTATACCCCTTCCCGCTTACTGCCCAAGGGAAGCTGGGAGGTCAAGCTGTTCAACAATCTTTACACCGAAACCCGGGGGGCGGATGAGAACAGCGAGGTGAGCGACCGCCCCCGGGCCACCTTCCTCACCAATATTTTGGAGGGCTTTGTGGGCGTATCCCCCAATGCCCGGGTGAACGCCGGAGTCATTGTTCACCTGAGGTCAGCGCTTATCTCCTCCTCCGGGATGGAGCACAGCCCTTTGGATGCCCTGCGCTACGCGGACGATGAGGTTACCGCCCGCAGTGGGCTGTCCTACATCGCCCCCTCGGTCCGAATCACGCCGTTTAGGGGCCTGCCCCGCCTTTCCTTTCAGTCTTCGCTAATGGTACCGGTATTTGAGGAGGAGTCTGTCAATGGGGTGTTTTTTGCCGAACGCAGCACTATTTTTGCCAATAAGGTTTACTATGACCACTCCTTTGCCAATGGCGACTGGCAGTTGTTTACCGAGCTGAGTTTTGATTACCTGTTCGGGCCGGATGACGAAAGCTACGCCAACGATAGCGGGTTTATGCCCATTTCGGCTTTTCTGAGCTACTTCCCAAGCCCTAATCTTACCTTCTACGTCAACGCCCAACACGCCCGGCGGATTGACCTGGGTAATAATTTCAGTCAGCATTTCACCCTGGCGGGGGTAGGGGCCAAGTACCAGCTCACCGATGGGCTGAACCTGGAGGTTTCCCACGCCCAATTCTTATTTGGGAATAGCACCGGGCTGGGCGCAACCTATAATATTGGCTTCCGTTATGTAAACTTGTGATGCGGTTCGTTTTTTTCTGTTCGTTTTGGGTGCTGGGGCTGGCCGGTGTGTTGGCGCAGGGGCTGCCGTTGCAATCGGTAGAAGTCGAGGGGCTGGAGCGTACGCACCGGAGTTTTTTCGATGGAATTGCAAAGGCACTCCCTGGTGATACGGTCACTTGGGAAGCCCTGGAGGAAATGCGCCGCTGGCTGGTATTACAACCGGCTTTCAACGCGGTAGCTTTTCATCTTGATACCATCGGTGAGGGGCTCCACCTGCGCTGGGAAACCGATGAAGCGAAAACCGTTTTGCCCTACTTGGGGCTTTGGTCTTCCGATGACATCACTACGGTGATCGGCGGGCTTTCCGAGTTCAATTTTTTAGGGCGGGGCATTAGCGTGGGCGCGTACTATCAGTACAATCTACGGCATAGCCTTGGTCTATTCTACCGGCACCCGTTTCTGGTAGGAAAGTTTGGGGCAGAAGTGTCCTACACGCTCTGGAATTCCTATGAGCCCCTGTACAAAGGGCCGGCGACAGCCTGGTACGACTATTCCAACTCCAGCCTAAATGCCACTGCTTTCTTTACGCCTACGCGCCGTCAGGAGTATCAGGTGGGCGTTAGCCTTTTTCAGGAGGCCTACCGATTGGGGACGGTAGCCGACGAAGACCGCCCGCTATTCCCCCGTGAGCTGGACATCGGAAAACTCGGTATTCGGGCCAACCACTTTTACCGGGGAGCCATACCGCACTACTTCTACTGGTCGGGCCTGTCGGTGGATACCTACTCGCAAGTGGTGCTGGATGAGCTGGGCTCCGACCCGTTCTACATCATCTGGCAAGCCTGGAAGTACTACCGGCGCACGGGCAAGCGTGGGAATCTGGCCCTGCGCTTCATCTGGGGGCTGAGTACGAACGTGAATACGCCCTTTGCACCCTTTGCGCTGGATAACCACATCTCTATACGCGGCGTGGGCGACCGCATCGACCGGGGCACCGGCATGCTCACGCTGAATACCGAATACCGGTACACCCTCCTGGAAAATGGGCGAATCGGCCTGCAGGCGGTAGGCTTTGTGGATGCCGGAAGCTGGCGCCTGCCGGGTGGCACTTTTAGTGATTTTGCCGACCCGGAAGTCATACGGTTGCACGGCGGGGTAGGGGGTCGGTTTATCCTGAAGCAGTTTTACAATACCGTTTTCTCTGTAGACTATGGCTACTCCCTGCGGGGCACCGGGCTTGGAGGCTTTATGTTGGGGCTGGGGCAGTACTTTTAGCGTGCATTTTCCCTTCTGTTTTCACATCTCAGGCAAAGCAATGGCCATGTTTTAGATTTTTTGTAAAATTGAAGCTGAAACTTAAAAATATACCTTTTGGCGCATCAAAACGAGCCTTCCCAACATCATCAGGAACAAGAGACGCCTGCCTGGCTCCTCCGCGTACAGGAACAAAGCTGGGAGCCGGAAATCCTGGTCTCCGGTATTGTGCTCTATGGGCTTTTTCAGGTGCCGGGCCTCATTGAGCGGCTGCACCACTTTCTCAACCACTTTTCCTTTGAGGTCTTCTCTGGGGGGACCGCTGATACTACCATGCTGTCAATGCTAATGGTGGCCAATGTCTGGCTTATCGGTGGGTTTATGATGCACTTGTTCCTGCGCAGTATCTGGGTAGCTCTGGTGGGGCTGAGCTATGTGTATAAAAATGGTGTGGATATTGAGCGGCTGAAGATGAGAGAATCGTACAACCGGTTGATATTCAGAAACCGGGATTACCATCGCAATATCGTCCGCCTGGAAGAAATCTGCAGTACCACTTTTGCCATCAGCTTTTTGCTGTTTATGTTTATTCTCGGAGGCTTTTTCTTTCTGGGCGTAATAGTAGTATTGATTTCTATATGGCTCTACTTTTTTCCGGAGTGGAATAACTCTTCCTGGGTAGACCCTTTTCTTACCATTATTGGGGGTGTTTATCTACTGGATTTCCTGACTTTGGGGCTGTTCAAGCGAATACCCTATTTCTCCCGGGTATATTTCCCGATCTACCGGGTGATGAGTTTCCTGACCTTGTCACCACTTTACCGCAAGATTTATTACGGGCTCATTAGCAATCATAAAAAATGGAAGTCGGTGTTGGCTATTCTGATTTTTATTAGTGGTACAGCGGTCCTGTACAGTGGGTTCCGGTTGGACAAAAACCCGGCGGATACCTTGACGTTCCGGTTGAGCAATAGTGCAGAGCAACTGATGTACCCGGGGCATTACGATAACTGGTCTGATAATAAGCCCTCCGCCCTGATCAGAATCCCATCTGACATCATCGAAACCAATATCTTAAGTGTTTTCATTGTACATCGGTCGGCTTACGAAGAGCGCTATATTAAGCCTCTGTGCGACTATGCTGCCCGTTAGGATAGCATCGGGCAGGACAGTTTGAAGATGGATTGCCTTTCCCGGTTTTATAGCCTAAAGATTGATGACGAACCAGTGGAAACCGACTTCCTATTCACTCGAAAGCGCAAGCCGCCTCAGGTTGGCCTTCAGGCCTATCTGGATATCGAGCCCCTGCACAAGGGAATGCATAACCTGGAGCTTTACTATGATTTCCTTCAGGACGACGGTTCTGTGCGCACCAGGCAAATGGCGAAGGTGGAGTTCTTTAAGGCACAAACAGATTTAAACCCCAGCCCGGACACCGAGTGAAACGCCTGGTTGCCGGCGGTCGTATCCTAAACGCTCATGCCCCATACCCCGGTTGGGTCATCAAAGTTGCAAGGGTATGTACCGGCCGGAAAGTAGCGCCCAGCTCTGAAAGAAGCCACAGTACAATCGTATTCCGGTGACGTTTAAAATCACGATTACGCTGTATCTTCCGCAAAAAAAATGAAAGATTTAAAGTACTTGCTGTCCGGCTTGGCGGTGGTCCCGCTGCTGCCCCTAATGTACATACAGGGCAAACGGATCCGGGCATCAGTACCGAGCCTGCCTGCTGCCAAGGGGGGCTTAGGGCGTAGTGGGGGCGGCACTGGGCGGCCCCTACGCTTAATCACCCTGGGCGAAAGCACGATTGCCGGTATTGGAGTGGAAACCCACGAGGAAGGCTTCAGCGGCACATTAGCCCGGGCTTTGGCCGATCAGCTGGGGAAGCCGGTAGATTGGAAGGTTTATGCCAGGAGTGGGTACACTGCTGAGCGGGTGACGGAAAAGCTGATCCCGCAAATAGCAGAAACCGATATTGACCTCATTGTCATTGGGCTGGGCGGCAATGATGCTTTTCACCTCAACCCACCCTGGCGCTGGCGCCGCAGTATCCGTGCGCTGATTGCTGCCTTGCGGCAACGCTTCTCTGAAACGCCTGTCGTGTTTACCAATATGCCTCCAATTAAAAACTTTCCGGCTTTTACGCCATTGATCAAACGCGTGGTGGGCAGTCATGTCGAACTACTGGGGCAGTCTCTGGACCAGGTTACGGGACCAATGCCAAATGTGTTTTATTATGCCCGGGTAATCACCCTGGAGGACTGGCGGGGCCGGCTGGGCGTCAGTGCGCCTCCCGCTGACTTTTTCAGCGATGGGGTGCACCCTTCTGCTTTGACCTATCAGGTTTGGGCGCGGGATGTAGCGGGGTACATTGGGCGTTTAGGGATTTTGTAGTTATGCTTCCGGAGTTCAGTATGAAGGTAACTTCTTATAACAACTGTTCGATGAGCTTCGTCAGTTTCTCTTCTTCCGCATTGCTCACAGGAATATCAGCGAGTAAGTCTTCAAGGATATGCTTTTTAAGGGCAGCGGCATTCTGCTGCGATTTAACAGACAGGAAAGTGGTGACAACCTGCAGGTTCAACTCTGTGAAATCGGATAGCTCCTCTTTGCTCAGGTTCGGAAAACGGATGGCAGTCTTGAGCAAGTTGAAAATACGATTTTTGTATATGCCTTTGTCCAGGCCCTTTTCCAGGCCCTTTTCCAAACCTTCTTTTCGGCCCCGTTCCAAAATTTGCTCCAATGTACTCATCACTTCTGGTTTTACGCTGAATGCTGTATTTTTAAGTACTTCCAAAAAAGAGGCTTCCGAACGCTCACCCACCCCCAGGATGTAGGTGGTGATTGCTGTGATTTTTTCTTTGCTCAGTGCCCCTTCAAAAATAGGTTCTATATACCGAAATATCAAGTGCTGCCGATACCTTAAGACCATTGCTAAGATCACGCTCCGAAAGTAGCTCAGGTCAAGGTGCAACAGTTCTTCCGGAGTTAGGCGCGAAGCGTCCTGAAACAGAAACCTGAAATCGGGTATATAGGTTTCCACGATATTAAAATAAGGGTGCCCTGCAAAGAGCTCTGGCAATCTCTTTGGGACCCATTTCTTCTTGCCATTGTAAAAGACTAATGGCAGTATCGGCTCCAAATTTTGCCCCCGCTCCCTGACCATCCTAAACATCAGCTCCATGATGTAAAAACCGACCTGTACAGCGATATAGTGATCAGGCTCCGACTTATGCTCAAAAAGCAAACAGAAATAGAAATGCTCATCAGCCTCCCCCTTAAACCGGCACCGGTAAACCACATCTGTTTCAAATTGCCTGAGGTTGGGGCGGACACTGAGGCTGTTCTCTAAGCTCAGGCTTTCAAAATCGGTAATCTCTGAGATTTCGGGGTAGAAGTGCCGCAAGTAAGCTTTCGCGACTTCAGGGTCACTCATAGCTGACTTGAAAAAGCGGTCGTCCGGCTGATGTATTTGAAAGTTTTGGGGCATGATACAGAGATAAATGCCTTGCTAAAATAAACATAAAGTTTTAAAATATAAAAAATAAACACGTTTTTTTATTTTACCATCAGTCTAATGGCAGGTACACCCTTTCACCCGTTTCAGCTGACTGCACTGCCGCCTCCAAAATTTCTACGACGATCATGTTGTTTTCCAGCGAGGACAAGCTCATTTCGTCATAAGGTATGGTTTTCCGGACCAGGGCTGCTAAAAGTGCAAAAGGGTCATCATAGGGTGCCGGCCGGGCTGCTGCCGTTTGGGGTTCAAAGTCGTCGCTTTCGGGTAGCCGGACCTGCAAGCGGGTAGCGTCGAGTGCAAAAGCGGCACCGGATTTCCCGTAGACTTCCATGTCTTTCCGGCTGTAGGGCCAGTTCCAGGAAGCTTGGATGATAGCTTGGGCTTCAGGGTAGGTGAGGACGATGGTTGCTTCATCGTCCACTTTAGGGTACAGGTGGGGCTTGATTTGCTGGGTGACGGCAAAAACGGACGTTGGGCGTTCCCCTTTCATCAGCCAAGTTGACAAATTCGCGCCGTAGCAGCCAAAGTCGATAATAGCGCCGCCGCCGTTCCACTTTGGGTCACAGAGCCAATCCGTGAATTCCGGGTTGCAGCCGATTTCAATTGGCCCCTCATGCCCGTCGTGGATCACCATTTTACGGATGGGGCCAAGGGCACCGCTTTCTACCAGCGCTTTAACCCAGTGATTAGAGCCATACCAGGTCGTTTCGTAATTGGTCAGCAACAGAATGTCATGCTTTCGAGCCAGCGCTTCCATCTTCCGGGCGTGGTTCAGATTCACGGCTAAGGGCTTTTCCACCATGACATGGATGCCCCTTGGCGCGCAGGCTTCTACCACCTCCAGGTGCCCGTAGATGGTATTGAAGGCGGTAACGGCCTCAGGCTTTGCCGCTTCTAGCATGCTTTCCAGATCAGAATAAACAAGGCCCATGGAAAAACCGTGCTGTTTGGCGTAGCGCTCCGCCAGCTCCCGGTTAGGCTCAGCGATACCAACGATTTCAATGTCTCCGCGTTCGGCCCGCCCGAGTATCCAATGTACATGGGTATGGACCAGGCCGGCAACGCCTACGCGGACGGGAGGCTTTGGAGAGGGCTGCTGTGCCAGCATATAAACCGGTAGGAGCAATAGGGCAAAGGGCAGAGGCTTCATGACAGAATTAATATTGATTTAGAAAGCCAATGTACAAAGAAGGGCGCAGTCCCGGGAGACTAAAATTGAACTGGTGTGTAACAAATTGCACAAAACAGAAAGTGACCACCGGTCATCAATACCAGGGGTGCAACCCTCTGTATTTAAGCGTGATAGCTGCTGGGGTAGAGCTTCCCGCTCTGCTCCAGCTTATCCACGTAACGGCTTATTTGTTTTTAATGCTTTGCAACCATGAAAACGCTTATCCTCGGCTTCGCCCTTATGGCGATGGGACTGAGCATGTACTTACAGGACCTTAATCCGGAATACTACCTGATTATGCTCTGGTCAGTGATCGGTTTGCTGGGCGGCTGGCTGGCCGCTTCTTTCTTAAAAAACCTGAGCATCTCTACTGTGCCCTAATGGTGCAGGGGCTGAAAGTCAGCAATTACCAGGCTTCACCGAACTGCGGTGCCTAATCATTACAGGTCGCCATTATGCGCCTCTTTTGGGTAGAATAGCTTGCATCTATGATTGGACACCGTTTTGGAAAGTGGATTTGTGCAGGGTTGTTTGTAGTACTATTGGGCTGTACCCCGGCAGAGGAATCAGGCAAAGAAAGTACTGCACCCCCAAATATCATCCTGCTGATGGCCGACGACCTGGGCTGGGGCGATACGGGTTATAATGGGCACCCTGTGTTGCAGACTCCTAATTTAGACAGCATGGCTGCCGAGGGTGTGACGCTCACCCGCTTCTATGCCGCCGCTCCTGTGTGCTCACCCACCCTTGCCAGCTGCCTGACCGGTCGCCACCCCGATCGCTACGGTATTTTTAGTGCGAATGTCGGGCACCTTCCAGCGGGGGAACTGACGCTGGCAGAGCTGCTCAAAGCACAAGGTTACCGCACTGGTCATTTTGGGAAGTGGCATTTAGGTACCCTAACCCAGGATACGCTTGACGCAAACCGTAGTGGAAAGCCAAAGTTTGCCGACGAATATGTGCCGCCCTGGCTGCACGGGTTTGAAACCCACTTTTCCACGGAGTCTAAGGTGCCCACCTGGGATCCCATGCGCACCCCGGAAAAGGCTGCCGGAGGCGTTGGGAGTCAGGGATTGGGCAACCACTTCGGTACCTTTTACTGGAATGAACTGGGAAAACGTGTACAGGATAACCTGGAAGGGGACGACAGCCGGGTAATTATGGACCGGGCAATAGATTTTATCAATGCAGCGGTTGATCAGGAAGAGCCTTTCTTCGCCGTTATTTGGTTTCATGCACCACATACGCCAGTAGTCGCCGGGCTAAAGCACCTGTCTCAATGCGAAGCGTATACTGAGAATGAGCAACATTATTATGGGTGCATATCGGCCATGGATGAACAGATCGGGCGGCTGCGGTCTACCTTGAAAAAACTCGGCCTGCACCAGAACACACTCACTTTCTTTACCAGCGATAATGGCCCGGAGAACCGGAAAGGCCGGCCGTGGAGCCTCGGCCTTACCAAAGGATTAAGCGAACGGAAGCGTAGCCTTAAGGAAGGGGGTATACGGGTGCCGGGCCTAGCCAGTTTCCCTGGAATATTACCCGCTGGGCAGAGGGTTGACAAGCCTTTTTCTACCAGCGATTACCTGCCCACTATTTTGGAACTTACGGGAATTTCCTATCCGGATGACCGTCCCCTTGATGGCAAAAGTATGCTGCCCTGGCTGAAAGGAGAAACCGATAAGCCCACTCCGCCCCTGTTTTTTGACTATCGGGGGCAGGTGGCCATCATCGATGGGCGGTACAAGTTGTACAAAAGTGGAAAAGGTGCTCCATTCGAATTATACGATTTAACCGCAGACCCCGCTGAGCTGCAGGATAAGAGTGGAGCCCATTCACAAACAAAGGCAAAACTGATCGATGCTCATCGATACTGGAGGGCTTCCGTTAGCCGTAGCCTCAAAGGGACTGATTACTAAAACAGATAAACATGCGAAATATTTACCGGGTAGGAATATTGATAGGCATGCTGTGCACCCTAACCCTGACGGCTCAAAATCAGCCGGAGCGGGAAGCCTGGCTCAGAGATGCGGGGTTTGGCATGTTTATTCACTGGAGCGTGGATGCGCAGTTAGGTACCGTCATCAGTCATTCTCTGGTGGGTGCCTCCGAAGATTACACCCGGCCTTACTTTGAGGAACTGCCCAAGACCTTTAATGAGCGCTATATTTTTTTTGTAAAAGCTCAAATGAAAGAGCTGCTCATACCCTGATTTTTTTAACCCAACAGAATATAGTCTGACAACTTAGGATTTGTGAAAATTATGACGCCGCTATTTTTTCGGCTATCGAGTCAAAAAACGTAGGCATAGCCTGAGCTACGGCGAGGCTTTTTGGCGAAGAGAGGCGGAAAAAGAGCAAGTCAGAATTCACAAATCTTGGGTTGTCAGACTATAACCGTGATGAGATTGATCTGCTCAATAATTTTGATGGCCTTTTGTGCCCTTTTCTGGCAGCCTCAGCTTGCCGCTCAATCAGGACAGCAGGCCGGGGCTTCTCCAAATATTCTCTTTTTATTTGCCGATGATATGCGGGCCAGCACCCTTACGAATCCAGCTATCAAAACCCCAAATCTCGACCGGCTGCGCTCCAGGGGGATGCTGTTTGCAGAAGCCTACATTATGGGCGCAGATAATGGTGCGGTCTGTGCACCAAGCCGGGCTATGCTCATGACTGGCCGGCATTTGAGCCGCCTTTTGCCACAAGGCTTTATTATCCCGGATGACCATGCGCTCCTTGGAGAGACCCTGCAATCTGCAGGCTATGAGGCCTTTGGAACCGGCAAATGGCACAACAGCCGGCACACCTTCAACCGGAATTTTAATACAGGTGAGCATATCTTCATGGGAGGTATGCATGATCCCTGGAACACCCCCTTGTACCATTATCAGGATAATGCCGTTTATACAGACCGCCGCCCGGTTATTCAGGATGACCGGCACAGCAATAAGGTGGATACGCTTCCCGGTGAGTATGTATTTGGAGGCGTTCATGCTTCCGAAGTATTTGCCAATGCAGCAATAGGTTTCATTGAAAGCCGCAGCCCTGGCGATAAGCCGTTTTTTCTGTACACGGCATTCACGGCTCCCCACGATCCCCGGAGTATGCCCCCGGAGTACCTGGAATGGTATCATCCCGACAGCATTGCGCTGCCACCCAACTTTATGCCTGAACATCCATTTGATAACGGGCAGTTGATTATTCGGGACGAGCAGCTGGCAGCTACGCCCCGGCAACCTGAGGAAATCAAACGGCACATCCTGGAATATTATGCCATGATCAGCCACCTGGATGCTCAGGTAGGGCGCATTATGGAGGCCCTGGAGAGGTCCGGGCAGTTGGACAACACCATCATCGTCTTTGCGGGTGACAACGGGCTGGCGGTAGGTCAGCATGGGCTGATGGGCAAGCAAAACCTCTATCAGCATTCGGTCAATGTACCCTTGCTTATCGCCGGGCCTGGTATTCCTCAGGAGGCTTCAACACCGGCCTTGTGCTACCTCATAGATGTATTCCCCACTTTGTGTGACCTGGCCGGGGCAGAGGTGCCTGACGGGCTGGATGGCAGAAGCCTGGCCCCGGTGATCAAGGGAGAGCAAGCCACCGTTCGTAAGGCCCTCCATTTTCAGTATAAAGGCTTACAGGCTGCTATTCGGAAGGGCAATGATAAGCTCATTCGATACTGGGTCAATGGAGTGGAAACGTTGCAACTTTTTGATTTGGAGCAAGATCCCTGGGAGACCCAAAACCTGGCTGACCAATACTCCCAAAAAGTTAATGCCCTGAAAAGAGAACTCTTGGATTGGGATGAGCAATACGGACTAAGTAGCCGGGAAAAACAGAATTAAAAGCATAATGAAAAACATTAAAACTTGGATTTGGGCAGTCGTTGCCGTGTTGCTGAACAGCTGCAGCCCGGAGGCCCCGCAGTACGATCTTATTGTTTATGGCGCTACCCCTGCGGGTATAATCACTGCGGTAACGGTTGCGGACCACGGTGCCAGTGTAGTACTGGTGGAGCCTATGCCCGTGGTGGGCGGCATGAGTACAAGCGGGCTGAATACTGCAGAGAGCGAACACATGGTCAATGGCGCCATCACCGGGCGAGCCCGCGATTTTTACGTCCGGCTGGGCGAGTTGTACTACGATACGGCCTACTTCCAGACCTTCGGCAATGGCCGGAACCTTGATTTTAAACCGGGTGATCCTGCCTTTTACTTCGAGTCGAAACACGCACAAGCCCTTTACGAAACGATGATTGAAGAGGCCGGTGTTGAATTGATCACCGAAGCCCACCTCACTGCAACTACGGTCGAAAGTAAGCGCATACAGAGCATAGCGCTCAGCAACGGGCAGCAACTCACGGCCCGCTACTTTGTGGATTGTAGCTATGAGGGGGATCTTATGGTTCAGTCCGGCGTGCCATACACCTATGGCCGGGAGCCTGTCGAACAATACGGGGAGTCGCTGGCGGGGCTGCGCCTGATTGACGATACCCTCAGCGCGCGTACTGTTGATGCCAATGGAGCGTTACTGCCGTACTTCAACCGTTACGATACACTCGTCCCAGGCAGCGGGGACCAAAAGGTCATGAACTATAATTTCAGGCCCATTATGACAGAGGTAGACAGCAATAAAGTGCCTATCTACCGCCCCGACCGTTATGATGCTTCCGACTATGACTTCCTGGCAGATTTCCTGGCTGCCAATCCGGGCACCCATATCTGGGACCTTATTGGTCGGTACCGCCGGGGTTCCGGCAAGTTTGAGTTCAATAATCAGCAGAAAGCCCTGGTTTCCCTTGGCATGTTTGGCGCCAATGAAGGCTATACCGATGGAGACTGGGCAACCCGTCGGGAGATTTACCAGCTACATAAAGACTGGGCGCAGGGCTTTTTGTATTTCCTCGCGAATGACCCGAGAGTGCCTGCAACTTTACAGGAAGAAACCCGCCGGCATGGATATGCCAAAGATGAATTTGTGGATAACAATCATTTCCCCTACTATCTCTACGTGCGGGAAGGGCGGCGCATGCTGGGGCCGCAGGTGCACACGCAGCACGATGTATTCCGCGACCGGCAAAAGGAAGCCTCCATTCTGCTGGGCTCACATTGGGTAGACAGCCATCACGTGCAGCGCATTGCCCTTTCTGATAGCACCTTTACCAATGAGGGGCGGATTTGGGAAATTGTGCTACTTCCTTTCGAGGTGTCGTATCATACCATAACACCTCCCAAATCTTCGGTAGAAAACCTCCTCGTGCCGGTCTGTGCCTCCTTCAGCCATGTTGCTTTTTGCACCTACCGTTTGGAGTCTACCTGGATGCAGGCCGGGCATGCTGCAGGCCTGGCCATCGTTCAGGCACTAGATAAAGATGTAGCCGTACAGGATATTGATATTCCGGCATTACAGGAAGAACTGATCGCCGAGGGCATGGTTATCGAGGCGGATAGTATTAAAGACTACGATGATTATAGCTGGATGAAGGGGCACCGCCGCTACGGGCACCGCTACAAGCGGATGTATGAGGCTTATGGTATTGAGTTGGAAGGGTTTTGACTTAACTCCAGCTCCAGCCATACCCTATGCTGGCAGGGGATGCCATTTTCAACAATCGGGTCTTTATAGTTTTTGGTAAAGTAATGCCGCTCCAGGCGTAGTAGCTCGAATCCTGCTTTTTGGTAGAAAGCCAGCTGTCCAATACTAGAATTCCCAGTGGCGGCCCGTAAGCGGTGAAAGCCTTGCTTTCGGGATTCAGCAATCAAAAAACCAAGTAATTGCTTTCCCATCCCCCTGCCTTGCAGCCCGGGCCGAATCGCAATATTCTTAATTTCGGCAGTGGGAATAGGCGCTTCTTCCAGAGCCTGAAGCACGGCAACGCCGCAGATGGCGCCCGCTTCCATGGCCCAAACCTGACCGGTACGGCAGTAAGCCCGCACTTTGGCTTCGTCCGGATCCGCTTCCAGCAGGAGCGGCATAGGCAAGAGTTGACCGGTTTCAAGCTGCCGGAAGGTCATCGGGCCATATATTTTTCAAGGCTGCGGCGGGCAGAAGCCTGCACCTTTTTTTGAAAGAAGGGCGTCCAGCCGATGAGGTAACCCGTAGGGCCAAAAGCTTGCTGTGCCCAGCGGTAAAAGTTGAACTGATCTTGGTGCCGGTAAATTTTCCCATCCTGCAGCTCAAAGGTGGCTTGGATATTGTTGACAATTTTCCGGCCAGTTGCGGAAAAGGTGTAGGTAGCCTGCCAATTTGCGGAAGCGCGGCCGCCCCCGGTGGTGTTTACGTCCGAGAAAGTCACTTCCAGGTCTTTGCCGGCAGATACAAGCATAGCCCACATTGCACAGGTCTCTTCGTAGTTGAGGTCGCGAAATACGGGGTCAGAAAACCGGGCATCAGGGGCATAGCAGGCCTGCATGGCAGCGCTGTCCTTTTGCTGGAAGGCTGTGTAAAAGTCTTGGATGATCATATTCAAAAATAAAAAAAGCAGGGAAAAAATCCCTGCTCAAGTGGTTTCGTCTGCATGAAACCAAAATGATCGTCATGAAATAAGTCTTAATAGCTGGTCTCGTCCAATTCCACCTTGCCGCGGAAAGTCCAAAAAACAAAAGCAGTATACGCCAGCACCAGCGGGGTACCAATAGCCGCAATAGTCAGCATAATGCCGAGTGATTTTTCGGAGGAAGCCGCATTGTAGATAGTGATGTTGTAAGCTTCATCCACCGTAGATAAAAGCATGACCGGATAGAGCTCAATAGCGACAACGAGCAGCAGCAGGCTCATCGTAAGCGCAGAAAAGATGAACCCGTCCCGGAACCGCCGCTTAGAGATCAGGCGCGGGATGTTGGCGATGCTCAAAAAGGCAAACACTGGCACGATAAACAGCCAGGGCAGATCCTTGAACCGGTCGGTCAGGTGGGGGATGTAAATCAGGGTATACAGGGTAACCAGGCTAAATGTCACAATGAAAAAGATGATGGCCCGTTTGGCAAGAACAGACAGCTTGGCGTACAGCCGGCCTTCTGTTTTCATGAGCAGGTATAAGGCACCGTGGGTGGTAAACAGTCCAAGGGTGGTTAGGCCGACCAGCAAAGCATAGGGGTTGAGGAATTCCAGCCAGTGCCCCTGGAAATCGCCCCGGGGCCCGATTTCGATACCCAGCAGCACGTTGCCCAGTACCACGCCCAGCAGCACGGATAAGGCAATGCTAGCCACGCTGTAATTGATGTCCCACATTTTGCGCCACCACTTCATCTCCTCTTTACTGCGGAACTCTATGGATACGGCCCGGAAAATCAGGAAGAGCAAAAAGAGCATAAAAGGAATGTACATGCCAGAGAAAAGACTGGCGTAGACCACCGGAAAGCCTGCAAACAAAGCCCCGCCGCCAATGACCAGCCATACTTCATTGCCATCCCAGACTGGGCCTACTGCATTGAGAGCAATGCGCCGGCTTTTTTCTTTTCTGAAAAATAAATGCAAAGCACCCGCCCCCAGGTCAAATCCGTCCAATATGGCGTAGCCGCTGAACAGCCCGCCAATCACCAGGAACCAAAGGGTAGGGTAATCTAGTCCGAATAGGGTTGCCATATCTTTTTAGCTTAGCTTTTTCAAATGATTGATTGCGCCGGCTTAAATCCGGCCAGCTGCCTCTGCCATCTCCTCGTGGCGGGAACGGTGGTCCCGTAGCTGGTCTTCACTGGGGCCGTGCTTAATTTTCTTATTGAGCATGTAAATAAATAAGGCAAACAACAGCGAATAGATGAGGAAAAACATGATCAAAGAAAAGAGGACCTGGTTGGCGTGCACCGCTTCAGACAGGGCATCGCTGGTGCGCAGCAGCCCGTAAACTACCCAGGGCTGCCGGCCCATTTCGGCGGAGAACCAGCCAAACTGATTGGCCAGGTTGGGCAGGATGACAGCGAAAACGAACGCCCAGAGGAGCCAGCGCTGCTCGAACAGCTTGCCCCGCCACCACTGAAAGGAGGCGTAGAGCGTAAGCCCGATCATGATCATGCCAAATGCAACCATGAAATGATAAAACTGAAAGATAGCATTCAGTGCAGGGGGCTGGTCTTCGATTGGAAAAGCATTGAGCCCTGTGACGGGCTCATCAAAGTCGTAGTGCAGTAAAAACGATAGCCCGCCCGGTACAGGTATGCCGGTCACCTCCTGCGCGTCCTTGTCTACCCAGCCCATGATATAGGCATCAGCGGGGGCATTGGCGTCGAAGTGGCCCTCCAGGGCCGCTAGTTTAGCTGGCTGGTTTTCCGCCACGCCATTAGCAGAAGCATGGCCGGCCACAAGCTGCCCCAGGGAAAAGACCGTCGCAACGGCCAAGGCAATTTTAAACGCTTTCTTGGATAATTCGATATGGCGGTTGCGCAAAATATAGTAAGCATGCACGCTCAGCACCAGGAAAGCGCCAGCCAGGAGGGCGCCCAGCCAGACATGAATTAGCCGATCCACACTCGAGGGGTTGAAGACCATAGCCCAAAAGTCGGTTATCTCTGCGCGGGCGTCCAGCCCTTCGCCCACTACGTGGAACCCTGCCGGGGTTTGTTGCCAGGAGTTGGCGACGACAATCCATACTGCACTGAACATTGAACCCAGCCAAACGCCCAGGGTCGCAATGAAGTGCACGCGGGGGCTCACCTTATTCCAGCCAAAGAGGAGGACGCCCAAAAAACCACTTTCCAGGGCAAAAGCAAAAATGCCTTCCGCGGCCAGAGCACTACCGAAAACGTCGCCGACGTATCGGGAATAGGTAGCCCAGTTGGTACCGAACTCAAATTCCATGACGATACCGGTGGCGACACCTATGCCAAAGGTCAGCGCGAAAATTTTGGTCCAGAACTTGGCTAAAACGTGGTATTCTGCATTACCGGTGCGCAAGTATTGCCCCTCCAGAATAACCATTATAAGCCCCAGCCCAATACTCAGGGGCGGATAAATGTAATGAAAGGCTACCGTGAATGCGAATTGAATCCTTGAGAGCAATTCTACGTCCATTGTTATCGGATTTATAGCACTTTTGCGAAGCCATCTGCAGGCTGCTGCAAAAGGTTAGTGTTTATGCGTATATTCTTGTTTTCTAAATTGCTCCGGGCTGACGCTCTTCTGCTTGTTGTAAAACCAACTGAAGTGAGAGCGGCCGCCAATGTGGAGCCAACGCCCAGTCTTCGCAATGCTTCTGGCGTTGTGCAAAAGCATACGGCGGTTTTTTAGCATTACCCGCTTCCGGATTAGGCTCCTGAAGATGGACCGGCTGCTTTATTGCAAACGGCATTTGGGTAATTTGGGGGATAAGCAACAACAGTTCGGCATAATCCCGAAGTTGTCTCTTTCCTCAAAAGTTTGCTTTGATCAGTTGTTCGAAACGGCGCACGATTAATGCCAAATTTTTATCGCGCGGCTCCTGTTCGGCATCTTCCCGCCATTGATAAAGCTGCTCTTTCTTGACGGTTTGCAGGTCATTCATAGCTTTAATACGCTTACAAATATAACGGCTAAATCAAACGGAGCGTTAGGACTTTTCGGGCCGCTTGTGGTACTTTTTACTTTTCAGCCTGCCGGCGCTGCAGCTCCTGACTGATCATTTCACCTACCCGGTCGAGGTGCCCCTGTCCTTTGAAAAAAGTGTGCATAAAGTAAAGGCCAAAGAAAAACAGCAGCAAAGCAAACAAAAACAGAGCCAGGAAGATAAAGCCAATGCGGCTGTAGCCCGCCCGCAGGCAAAGTGCGCCGATCAGCAGCCACAGGGGCGACAGCGCTACCGCTCCCATAAAAAACCGCTGGAATTTATGAAACAAGGTATTTTTTACTTCCCACTGCCCGCGCAGCCGCAGCAATTGGCCAGTGGGGTAGAATGCCGCCCCCAGGGATTCCAGCTCCGACAATTCGTCGGCAGCGCCCTGTTCGAGGTTTTGCAGCAAGTGGTCTAAATCATCGGAAGGCATAGTTAGCGATTATCTTGTTACATTAACCCCAATTCGGCAGTAGTGTTGAATGGAGAGAAGAGTCTGTGCGCTGTTTCCCAACCGTCAAGAGCGATAAATGTAATTTGCTGTTCGGCAGAGGTAGGGCAAAAGTGCAAGCGATAACCTGCCTTCCGAAGCACCGGTCAGCAAGTCTGCCTAATGCCATTGCCTCCTTGCACGATTTCGCGAGGCAAGGAGGGTTGGTTTTGCTACCCGCTCGGGCTAAAGCCTCAGTAGGGCCTGAGCTTACAAGCCGTATAGCTTCAGGACGGGAGCGCCGCATCAACCGGAAAGTAGTTGCTAGATTGCCATTCAAGGGCGGGCCGAAATATTGAATCGACCGTCAGCTCAGGCTTCCTCGAAGGCCTCTAGCATGTCCTGGATTTTTTGCGTCTGCCCAAAGAGGACCAGGCGGTCGGCGGCTTGCAGTTCAGTGTCCGGCCTGACAACCCCTATCACTTGCCGGTACTCTTTGCTTAAGCCCCAAATGGAACGCCGTTTTTTTTCTTTGAGCAAGGTGACGATGGTGACTTCCCATTTTTCAGGAAGGGCCAGCTCTTCCACCGTTTTTCCTGCCATTTGGTCCGGCACTTTGACTTCCAGGATGCTGAATTGGCTGTCCAGGGTGAGTGATTTCAGGGCGCCGTCCACCAGCAGGCGGTTGGCTAACTGATCAGCAAATTCAGCTTCCGGGTGGATGATTTCATCAACGCCCATAGCTTCCAGAATAGTGTGGTGGATGTCAGACATGGCCCGCGCAACCAGGGTTGCCTTCTGCATGCGCTTCTTGGCAAATGCCGTTGTGGTGACCGAGGCGCCAATATCCTCCCCAATTGTGATGAGGATCATATCGGCACCGTCCAGGGGCAAGCGGTCCATGCTCAGCTCGTCGCTTGTATCCAGCTCAATAGTATGGGTAAGTTCTTCTTGGAGCAAGTTGACGGGTTCGGGCCGCTTGTCGACTCCAATGACCTCGTGGCCGTCTTCTACAAGCCGCAATCCTAGGGTAGCGCCAAAGTTGCCGAGGCCGATAATGATGAATTTCATAGTCGAGCATTAGTTGATGAAAATGTCTTCCTCCGGATACCGGGCAGGGTCGTGTCTTTCGCGTGTCAGTTGCCGCCCGATACCGGAAAGGAGGGTTAGGAAGCCGACCCTGCCCACAAACATGGTTAGGATAAGGGTGGCTTTGCTGGCCCCAGACAGCTCTTCCGTAATGCCCATGCTCAACCCAACGGTGCAGTAAGCAGATACACATTCAAACACTATCGCCAGCAGCCCGGTGCCCGGCTCGAAGTAGTAGAGCAGGAAAACGGGCACTCCAATACCCGGCAGCGACAGCATGAGAATGGCCAGGGCGCGGTTGAGCGCACGGTCGGGGATGCGCTTCCAGCCAAGGACGATGCGCTGCCGCCCCAGTACTTGCTGCCAGACGTTGAGCAGAGCCACCCCAAAAGTAGTTGTTTTGATGCCCCCTCCGGTTGACCCCGGAGAAGCGCCAATCCACATCAACAGGATGAGGAACAGCAAAGTCGGGCCAGTAAGGTTGCCCGTGTCAAAGGTGTTGAACCCGGCGGTGCGTGCAGTGACGGAGCCAAAAAAGGCAGTAGCCCACTGCCCCCATTCGCCATGAGGCACCAGGCTGTTCCCTTGTTCAAAAAAGTAAAAAGCCAGGGTGCCGGCAAGGAGCAGCCCGGCTGTGGTGCGTAACACCAGTTTGTTATTGGCCGAAAGGACAGGAAGGGAAGCCGGGATGGCGCGGTCCGACCGCCAGATCAGCCGGTAGAAGTAGTAGCGGATCGCCCGCCCGGCAAAATTGATGTAGCCAATGATGGTATTGAAGCCAATACCGCCCATAATAATTAATACTGCAATTGTCATTTGTATACCGTACTGATACCGGAACCCCTCCTGGTAAAGCGAGTTGGGCAAGGTTGAAAACCCCGCATTGCAAAACGCTGAAATGGCATGAAATACAGAAAACCAAATGGCTTGCCCGCTCTCAGGCGTACCGCTGCGGATCAGGCTGTAGATGAGCAGTGCCCCTATGGCTTCTGCGATTAAGGTGAACAGTAGAATGCGCAACAATAAGCCTTTGGTGCCTTCAATGGTACGGCTGTTGATAATGTCCTTAAGCAGCAGGCGGTTGCGGAAAGAACCAAAGCTTCGGAAAAACAAACTAAAAATATTCGTAAACGTGAGCATGCCTAACCCGCCCAGTTGCAGAAGCACCAGAATGAAGGCTTGGCCAGTGCGCGTAAAGTCTTCGCTTGTAGTTAGCACAGTCAGCCCGGTCACGCAGACCGCACTGGTAGCCGTAAATACTGCATCAATCAGCGATATACCGGCTTCGGTAGACTGCGGAAGAAGCAACAGCAAAGTGCCGATTGCAATGAGGAGGGCAAAACTTGAGATGAATATTAAAGCCGGATGCAGCCGCTTCGTATCTATGCGGAAGCCCCGCTCAACAAGTATAGTCAGGGAAAGCAGCAGTATGGCGAGCCGCAGTACCCAATTGCCGGTCGGCCAGAACGCCTCTAGCAGGATAAGCAAGCCCATGGCCATAGTCAGTGCCGCTATCCCCAGCAGGCCGAGGCGCGTCGTCCGCTTAAACAACTGCGGGGAAGGGTTAGTGCTTAGGCTCAGCCCCATCTCGGCAGCCAGTAACCCCCCAAATAAGGTATACAAGGGAGTATCGTAGCGAAAAGTATGGCCGTAGCCATACTGCCACACCAGAGCGCCCAGGCAGGCCAGGGCCAGAATGGCAACGGCGATGTCAGCGATATGGTAAGCTGTGCGCTTCATTATTGGTTGCCAGACTGCTGTTTGAGGTCTTCTAATGCCTGCTGCAAACGGTTGAGTGCCTGTGCTGCTTCCTGGAAATTACCGGCGCCAGTGGCTTTCCGGTAAGATTGAAAGGCATCCTGAGCGCGTGAAATACCGGCTTGCAGGCTGGGTGCTGCCTGGTAGCTCTCATCCGTGGCCGCAGTATCAGCTGGGGCTGCCGATGAAGCGTCAAATAAGCCCGCTAAAGCTTCGTCGAAGGTTTCGGCGTAGCTAAGCTGGTCATTGTGCATAATGCAGACCAGGCGCAGTTCCGGATAAGCCGCTGTTTCAGCTTGCAAATAGATCGGCTCCACGTAAACGATGGTTTCTTCCACTGGGATCGCCAGGACATTGCCGCGGATGACCCGCGAGCCCCGCTGATCCCAAAGCGAAAGCTGCCCCGACAGGTAGCTGTTTTGGTCAATTTTGGTTTCCACCTGCTGAGGGCCAAGTACCCGCTTCTCTTTGGGGAAATTGTAGGTCAAAAACCGCCCGTAATTGCCTGGGTCGCAAAGCCCGGCAATCCAGCCGATAGAGACTTGCCGGTTTTTGGGAGTGAAGGGCAGGATAAGGGAAAAGCCTGCCCCCTTGCTATTGGGCGGCTGCCACATGATATAGTAAGGCTCGACGGGCTGCACGCTGCCGTAGTATTTCTCCGTACCGCGAATCCAGAGGTCTTCCTGGTTATAAAAAACCTCGGGGTCATCCATATGGTACTTGGCGTAAACCAAGCCCTGGGTCAGCAGGTAGTCGACCGGATAGCGGATGTGCTCCTCCAAAGCAGCCGGCATTGCACTGCGGGGCTGAAACATGCCCGGCAGGATTTTATTCCATACCTGGATAATGGCATCATCCTCATCGAAAGTGTAGAAATTCACTTTGCCGGTAAAGGCATTGACCGTAACTTTTACAGGGTTGCGGAGGTAGTTTTTTCCGGCAAAGTCCGCCCGGTGGTTAACAACCAGCCGCTGCTGCGCTTCTCCTTCCTTATACTGAATAACCTCCCGGTTGTCGTAAGGCTCGGCGTAGGGGAAATAGGAGGAGGTCGTGTAGGTATCTACCATCCAGTACAACTGCCCATCGGCATTGACGATGTAGGGGTCTTGGTCGAGTTGCAGAAAGGGGGCGAGCGCTTGTACCCGCGACCTGATGTCGCGGCGGAATAGAATGCGGCTTTCCGCTGTAGGGTAGGAGGTCAACAGTAGCTTGAACTCCCCCATCTTGTAAGCATAAATCAGTTTGCGCCAGGCGCTGCTGAGCTCCACACCTCCTTTTCCGGAGTAGCTGTAGTATTCATTCTGGTCACCCCGGGGGTAGTCGAACTCCGGCTCGCTGCTGTTGACAATGACGTAGTCTTTGGTCATTTCGCCGTAGTAAATGCGTGTTTGTTCCACTTCAAGCGCTGGATACTTGCTTTCCGGCGGTATATTCTTTACCAGCAGATTGGGCAAGCCCTCCGATGTGAAGTCAGAGACCGTGGTCTGCGCAATCCCATAACCGTGCGTGTACTTGAAGACCTTATTGACAAAAGTCTGGCTTTCACTCGGGAGGTTGTTTGCGTTCATCTCCCGGGCGGAAATCATCACCTGCCGTAGATTGCCATCGTAGTGATAGCGGTCAATATCTACATCATCGAACTCGTAGTACAGCCGGATTTCCTGAAACTGCTTGAGCACTGCATCCAGCGCCCGCCAATCCCACAGCCGGATATTATTAAAAATAGTAGGGTTGTTGCGTACGATAGACCGGTTGAAAGTGTCTTTAACGGGAAACTCGCAGCTTTCGACATCGTGCAGCCCGTAACCGAAACGCGAATATTTGATATTATTGGCGATGTAGGGTTTTTCGTAGGAGATTTCGTTGGGCTCTACCCGGAAGCGTTGGAAAGCCCCCGGCAGCACGTTGAGGGCTACCAGCCAAACGATAGCGACGGCAGCACCGGCGGCCCCGATCACGTAGAGCGGGTCGCCTGCCTTTCGGATGCCGATGCGGTAGAGCAGGCGTTGCAGTTGCTGCCGGAGCACGGGGACGAAGAGGGCAATACCAATAATAGCAGTCAGCACCAAAGTGGCCATAATTGCAGGCAGCACGATATGTACGTCGGTCCATCCAGGGCCTGAAACAGCGCCAAGGTCGGAATAAAGCAGGTGGAAACGGTCGAGGTAGGCACCGCCCGCCAGGACCAAAAGCAGCAGACCGGCATTGACGAAGAGCATTTGCCGCCCGGCTTTACCTCTGGCAGCTTCTGATTCGTATAGCTTTAAGCTGCGGCCTTTCTGGTAGAGCTCGTACCGCCCGGCAGCCGCTACGCCAACTGCCAGCAAGGTGAGCATAAACAACAGGTTGTAAAGGCCGTCCAGAAAGGGAAGCGTAAAGAGGTAAAAACCGGCATCCAAACCGAGGATAGAGTCAGCCATTCCTACCGGCACCCGGTGCCAAAATTTCAAAAAGCTGCTCCACTGCGCAAAACCCCAGCCGCCTCCCAGCAGGGCACCGATGATGAGCGCTGCCCGCTTGAGCCAGTATTTACCTTTGGGCAACTTGTTGAGCAGTAAGGCCAGGAGCCCAAAGCCGGCAATTGCTCCCGCTACGACGAATATGGCCTCCGTTAGGAAAAGCGTCCAGAAGCGGTCATTGTAGCCTAGTTCGTCAAACCATAGTTTTTCGCCCCAAAAATCCAGGAAACGAAAGAGGAGTATGGTGCCGATAATGAGGCCAAGGCCCAAAATAAAAAGCCCGTTGCCGCTGCGCTGCCGGCTTTGGTAAATCGCCAGTACGCCCAGGCCGGACAGAAGCACGAATAGCAAGGTAAACATGTACGCTTTACTGATAAAGCGCATTCCGGGGCACAGATGTTTAGGCAAGGGCTATAAAGTGAAAATGCCCGAGTGGCAACTCCGCCATTCGGGCACTTTTCGCAGACTGCCAGATACTGGTGGATTGAGCCCCAAATGCTTGACCATTTGAAGTGCTGCAATGGCAAGGGCTACAGGGGCAAAAAAAACTAGCAGGTAATTCGGGCTAGCCGCACTAATCTATATTGGTCTGCAGCACATAGTCTTTGTAGCGCTGTGGGTTCTTTTTATCGTATTCGTCTACAGCCGTTTGTATATGCATGAAAAATCTATCCTTGCCAAAGTGCTCATCGAAATGAGCCCGCTGCAGGGTGTCTCGGAGGGGCCCCTTTACACTTGTCATGTAAAACTCAACGCCCATCGATTCGAGGTATTCGTGTATCTCTTCCAGGGCGTGGATGCCACTGCTGTCGACGCTGTTGATGCTATTGGCATCCAGGATAAAGAGCTGCAGCCGGTCTTTGCGGCGCTCTACTTCAGCTTCTATAGTTTCTTTAAAGAAGTTCACATTGGCAAAGTAAAGGCGGGCATCAAAACGCATGATCAGGATGTCTTCCCGCTGCTCCAGGTTGTCAAAGCGGTTGATGTTTTTATAGTGGTCCTCTCCGGGAATGCGGCCCAGCACAGCAAAGTGGGGCAGGGTAGTGCGGAAGATGACTACGCCAAGGGAAAGAGCGACTCCGATCAAAATGCCTTGCTCAATACCCAGGGAGAGGGTGCCTGCGAAAGTGGCCATCAGCATCCAAAAGTCTACGCGGTCGGTATGCCAGAGGTGTTTGGCCTCCTTATAGTCAATCAGGCCAAATACAGCAACCATAATCACCGATGCGAGGATGGCCTTGGGCAGGTAGTAAAACAGAGGGGTGAGGAACAAAAGGGTAAGGCCGATAAGCACAGCGCTGATCATGGCCGCCAGGCCCGTCTTTGCGCCCGCCTGATCATTTACCGCCGTCCGGCTGAACCCTCCAGTCGTTGGGTAGGATTGAAAAAGAGAACCCACGATATTGGCAGCGCCCAGCCCGATCAGCTCTTGATTGGGAGATACCTTGTAGTCTTTGTGCTTGGCCTGAATGGCTTTAGCTACGGCAATGCTCTCCATGAAGCTTACCAGGGCAATAGTCAGGGCAATCGGCAGCAGCGCGGAGAAATCTTCAGCTGAAAAACGGGGGACCACAAAGGAGGGTAGCCCCTCCGGCACCGTGCCAACGATGGCGACCCCTTTGTCTACCAGCCCCAGCGCATAAACCACCAGAATGCCGAAGATAACGGCAAGCAGCGGCCCGGGGATGGCTTTGTTGAGTCTTTTGATGCCTATGATTAGCAGGATGCCCCCGATGCCTACCGCCAGGGTAAACCAATTGACCGCGCCAAATTGCTCGATGGCATTGAGCAAGATTTTGTGCACATGATGACTGCGGGGTATGTTGACCCCAAGCAGGTGTTTGAGCTGAGAAAGCCCAATGATCAGGGCTGCTGCCGAGGTGAAGCCGCTAATCACAGGGTGGGAGAGAAAGTTAACTAAAAAGCCCAGCCGGAACGCACCGAGCAAAAACTGTATGACGCCAACAAACAGCGCCAGTGCAATGGCAAGCATGATGTAGGTTTCTGTGCCGCCTTCCGCCAGGGTGCCAATACCTGCTGCCGTCAGCAGGGAGACCATAGCCACCGGCCCTACCGCTAATTGGCGGGAGGTGCCCAGAATGGCGTAAATGATCAAGGGAATAGTCGAGGCGTACAAGCCATAAATGGGCGGCAGGCCTGCAATCATAGCATAGGCCATACCCTGAGGAATCAGCATGACGCCTACTGTAAGCCCTGCAGAGAGGTCCCCCTGCAAGTTGGCTTTCTTATAATGGGGCAACCAGTCCAGAATAGGCAGAAAATCCTTGATGCGCATTGCTCTGTATCTTTTTTGTAGTGGAGTATTGGCAGTACAACGCTACAAAAGTCTGACTATTCTCGGCAGATTGCAGTGACGAATGTCACAGTCCGGTGGCGTGTACGGTGCTACAGGAGCTCAATGCGGTTGCGGCCTAGCTTCACAATGCCATCCTTTTCCAGTTGTTTGAGCAAGCGGGATACAGCTTCGCGGGAAGCGTTTAGGTCGTAGGCTATTTCCTGATGGGTGGCGCTGAGGGTGCGGCTGCTATTGGCTGCTGCCTTTTGCTCCAGGTAGTCCATCAGCCGCTCGTCCATCTTTTTGAATGCAATATTGTCTATAGTGCGTACCAGCTCCAGCATCCGGTTGTCGTAGCTGGTCATGACAAAGTTTTTCCAGCTGGGGTAACGGCTCATCCATTCATCCATGTACCGGGTGGGGATACCGATCAGGGTTGTGTCTTCTTCGGCTACTGTGCGGATTTCGCTTTTCTTGTCCATCAGGCAGCAGGTGAAAGACATGGAGCAGGTCTCCCCGGGTTTTAAATAGTACAAGAACAGCTCGTTGCCTTCCTCATCTTCCCGGGAGACTTTGATACTGCCTTTGATGATAAGCGGCATAATTTTCACGTAAGCCCCGAAGTCCATGATAAGGTCTCCGGCTTTAAAGTGCATAATGATACCAACATCGGCAATCTCCTCTTGCAGGCCGCGCTCGGCGATCTGTGCGTAGTGCTGCCGGATCATGGATAGGATTTCCGGCTTGGCTTTTTCTGTGATCATTCGCAATTAGGCTTTTGCTTCTAACTTTTCTTCGATCTGCTTGAGCCGCTCCTCGATCTGGAGCAGCTTTTCCAATATGATAATATGGGTTTTCTTGGCATCTATGCCCACCGGGCTGTCATCGCTGTGGATGGCCTTGGCAATGGCGTCGAAGGTCTCCTGAGCTACTTTAAGTTTTTCCATAATCTTGATTTTTATAGTCAAGCCACGCTTGATGTTGCCGGGAAATACAGTTGGCCAACCCGGCAGCGGATCAAAAAGTTTGCATTACTTCGCGCCCGCCCTTGAGGTAGGCAATTTGTTTGAACCCCATCCGCGCCATTAGCGAAGCTGCAAGTGGGGCTCTTTTGCCACCGTCATCGTATAGAAAAATAGGGCGCAGGCGGTCCATCTCTTCGATGATACTTTCGAAATCCTCGTTGAGGTAGTCAATATGCAAGGCGCCATCCATCAGGTCATCGGCTTTGACTTCCCGCTCGGTCCGCAAATCCACCAATAGGGCATCGGCGGTAAGCGCCAGTTCAGCCATAAATAATTCGACAGGCAACGCTCTGTATGGGAACATAGCTATGGGATTTAAGATCAAAAGTAGGTTGTTTTTTTCATATAACCAGCCAAAAGAAAAAGCATTTCCCGACCAGGGCCATGCTTTGGGTGGATTACATATTACAGTTGCAGTTTTCCAGGCAGGAGATGATCAGGGAGACATCACGCTCCTTGAGGCTGTACAGCATGCTGCGGCCGTCTCGTTTAGCACTGAGGATGCCTTTGAGGCGCATGTTTTGCAGATGATGGGAGGTAAGGGATTGCTCACTGCCCAGCATGTTGCAAATTTCAGTGACCGACAGCTCCGGATATTGCTCCAGGAGGTGAACGATGCCTAACCGGATAGGGTGAGCCACCGTTTTAAGGATGAAAGCGATGCGCTCCAGTTTAGCGGCCTCCTTTTTGCCGAGCGTTTTCAGTTTTTCAGCCATTTTGCATTTACTTTTTTAGAACCACCCTGTTCAGCGCAGGTTTTCATTCAGAGGGATGGAATGGAAAGCCTCCTGAACCGTATGGACAAAAACATCGGTGATGGAAACGTAAGGGGGGAGATATAGTTGTGCCACCGAGGGAAAATCTACAAAATCAGTAGGGAATACTGGTTATTTCTTGAACCAGCCTTTGAAGCGGTCGGAGAAGGAATCGGGCTTGGAAATAGAAAAGCTCCGAATGGCGGACACCTGGCCCAGCGTAATCCAGGCGTTGTAGCGCCCGGCGGGGAGGTGCCCGATCTTGACTGTGATTTTGTGGGGCCCGATGCTCAGAGGTTTTTTGATACTCCTGTAGGTCTTCCCCTGTTCGTTGAGCACGTCCATATTAAGCAAGGAAGCTTCCGCGCAGTAGCAATGGAGATAGGCTTCCTGAGTTGCCCCCTCCGGCACTTGTAAATTTCCAATTTTGGTCTCCGGCACTTTCTTCATCCTGTTTAAGTATGTAGTTGGCTGTTGAAATCCTTTAATTTAAGGTATTCAATAAGACGCAGGCAAGGAAAATAGTCACGGTCGTCTGCCTGACGAAGCAGCCACCGAAGGAGCGTGTTGGGCTCGGGGCGCATAATATGCCCCGGAGTGTTGTATCCAAATGGATAGAGCGTTCGGCCGCCTATTTTATCAGTGCAACAGATCGTAATTTGCCTTCCCCTACAGGTAAGGTGTTTTACTTAGTGTTTTAATTCAGTATGCTCCGAATCAACTCAGGGCTGCACCAAATCAATAAGCGTGTGTTTACAGTAAGCTGTTCTGTCTGGAAATCTTGTTGGAAGATACCGTAAAGGTAAGCAATATTCCGCCGTAGTGCAAATACTATTGTTTGAATACACAACAACTAATAAAGGCCTGATTGCCAATGCATTCAGGCCTTGGTGCCCAGAACAGGATTCGAACCTGCACATCCGAAAGGACACTACCCCCTCAAGGTAGCGCGTCTACCAATTCCGCCATCTGGGCTGGTCGGGTAGCGCTTTTTAGTAAAGCGATGCAAAGATAGGGTGCTCTTGAGGAGATTTGCAAACAATGGCCAGGGTTTTTTCCAAACCCAAGCCCCTTGGGCTTTGGTTGTTTGGCCTTAACAGGGGGGCTGGGTGGTTTCACACATGCGATCTGAAAATGCCGGGATCTTGGATTTGCAACATGGAAGCAAAACATTTTATCGCCGGTATATCTGGTTTTCGGGTACTCCCTTGCGGGCAGCCCTATTGCCCAAATACCGGTGTGGCGCTGTACCTTTCCACAAATGCTTTCATTTCGTCTACCATGCCCGGAGAGCCGATCGCGATTGTGGCCCTTTGGTGGAGGTGGTTGACCTCCAGGTCGAGGATGCGCTCCAGCTGACAAGTAATGGCTTTGCCGCCCGCTTGCTCCACAATGTAGGAAAGCGGGTTGCACTCATACACCAGGCGGAGTTTGCCCTGTGGGTACTTCCTGGTATTGGGGTACAGGAAAATGCCTCCCTGAAAGAGAATGCGGTGGATATCGGATACCATAGAGCCAATGTACCGGAGCCGGAGGTTGAGGTCTGAGCAATGGTCGATATACCGGCGCATTTCCACATCAAATTTGAGGTAATACCCCTGATTGACAGAATAGTAATTGCCGCGGTCCGGAATTTGAATGTCTGTATGGCTCAGGCAAAACTCGCCGATCGTGGGGTCTAGCGTAAACCCATTGACCCCCCGGCCGGTAGTGTACACCAACAGGGTGGAAGTACCGTACAAAACGTAGCCCGCCGCGACCAGGTCCACGCCCTTTTGCAAAAAGTCCTCTACCTCTACCGGGCCCTCAGAGTTGCTTAGCCTGCGGTAGATGCCAAATATTGTGCCTACCGACACATTGACGTCAATATTGGAAGAGCCGTCCAGGGGGTCAAAAACGACGACGTACTTCGAGGTTTTGGCCGCCACAGAGTTGATGGGGATAATATCTTCCAGCTCCTCGGAGGCCACGCCACAGCATTCCCCGCTGTTTTTGAGGCAGTCGATCAATTTTTCGTTGGCGTAGAGGTCCAGTTTTTGAACGGTATCACCAGAGGTGTTTTCCGCTCTCGCTTCCCCAAGGATGTTGATAAGCCCTGCTTTGTTGACTTCTCGGTTGACGATTTTGGCAGCCACGCCAATGTCGCGCAGCAGGCCGGTAAGCTCGCCGGAGGCATAGGGGAAATCTTTTTGCCGGCGGATGATGAATTCATCTAAGGTGACAATTTGGCTCATAATTCAGAGGTTTATGGTTAGGGAGGGTAAATATAAAAACTGGGCAGCAAGAAAACATTGACAAATAGCATTAAAAGCAGCGGCCTTTCGGCCTGCACTCAACCAATCTGGCCATTTGTGGTTTACAAAGGGTAATAGAATGAAGCCATACCATACGTGAAGCATCTAGCCTATCTCAATAAGTTTTTTCTGCGCTACAAAGGGCATTTCCTGCTGGGCATTCTTTTTGTGTCCCTTTCCAATTATTTCCGGGTACTGCAACCTCAGATGATACGGGAAGCCCTGGACCTGGTCGTTGAAAATATCGGCCTCTTCGGGCTGCTCAATGGTTTTGAGCTGCAGCCCGAACTCTACAGCATCCTGGGCAGGTCCCTGCTCTACTTTGGCGTGCTGGTACTGTTGCTGGCTCTGCTGATGGGGGTCTTCATGTATTTTATGCGTCAGACGATCATCGTGATGTCCCGCTTGATCGAGTACGATATGCGCAAGGAAATCTTCCAGAAGTACGAAGACCTGAGCATGGCGTTCTACAAGCGCAATAAAACCGGCGATATGATGTCCAGGATCACGGAGGATGTCTCCAAAGTCCGTATGTACATCGGGCCGGCAGTCTTGTACGGCATCAACCTGCTTTCCCTTTTTGTTATGGTCATCTATTCCATGCTTAGCGTCAGCGTAGAGTTGACCCTCTATTCCTTGGCCCCGTTGCCGATCTTGTCCTTGTCCATTTATTACGTCAGCAACCTCATTAATAAAAAGAGCGAAGTCATTCAGCAGCAGCTGGCACATCTGAACACCAATGCCCAGGAAATATACTCGGGTATCCGGGTAGTCAAGTCCTACGTTCAGGAAAAGCCTATGCTTTCTTTTTTCCGCAAAGAGAGCGACAACTACAAAGACAAGGCGCTGGACCTGGCAAAGGTCAACGCTTTCTTCTACCCCCTCATGGTGCTGCTGATTGGAGCCAGCACGGTGATTACCGTGTACGTTGGGGGCTTGAAGGTGGTCAACGGCTCGATCAGCACGGGCAATATTGCGGAGTTTGTCATCTATGTGAACATGCTCACCTGGCCGGTAACAGCTATTGGCTGGATTGCATCCATTGTGCAGCAGGCCTCAGCCTCCCAAAAGCGGATCAACGAATTCCTGGACCTGACGCCAGAGATTGAAAATAAAATAACATCTTCCCAGCCTGCCATCAAGGGCGATGTTGAATTCCGGAATGTTTCTTTTGTCTACCCCGACACAGGCACGCAGGGCCTAAAAGACGTTAGCTTCAAATTGGAGGCCGGGCAGAAAATGGCTATCGTGGGGCGCACCGGATCGGGTAAGACGACAATTGCGGATTTGCTGGTGCGCATGTACGACGTTGAAGATGGGCAAGTGCTGGTGGATGGCAAGGACGTGCGGGGCCACAACCTCTTTCAGCTGCGCCGATCAGTAGGGTACGTGCCTCAGGATGTCTTTCTGTTCTCTGACACCATAGCGCACAATATCGCCTTTGGCAAACGGGACGCCGACCGCGAGACCGTGGAAGCCTACGCCCGTCACGCCGCTGTGCACGATGATATTATGGAGTTGTCAGATGGGTTCGATACCTTCGTCGGTGAACGGGGGGTGACCCTCTCAGGCGGGCAGAAGCAGCGGGTGTCAATTGCCCGCGCTTTTCTAAAACAACCAGACATTGTATTGCTTGATGACTGCCTCTCAGCAGTAGATACTAAAACGGAGCAGCAAATACTGGGTTACCTCTCCGGAGCCCTGGCTGATAAGACGGCCATCATCATTACCCACCGCATTTACGCTTTGCTGGAATTCGATAAAATCCTGGTCCTCGAAGACGGGCGCATCGCTGAAGCCGGCACCCACGAAGAACTTATGGAATTGGGCGGGTTCTACGCCGAAATGGTGGAAAACCAGCGCCTGGAGGAGGTCGACCAAGGCGAGCCCGCACGCTGATTTAAATCATCTATTTTACTGACTTTTGGCAGTGCTTCTTTCGGGAAAGACCCCTAGATGTGGGCAGGAAGAGCATTCAAAAGCACGTCTGAAAAGGGCTTTTGCAATGCTTCGCCTCGCTGAATATTGCAGGTTTGATACCAATATTGGTCTACCAAATACTGAAGCCATGAAAGCTTATCAAATTATTTTTACAGCGGGCTTTTCCTTTCTCCTGTTATTTGCGTTGGGCTGCCAGAAAGAAGAAACCCTTATGACAGGCCCGTTTGGCCAAAGCCCGGAACTGATCAGCCGTTATGTGCCTGGCCCCGATACTACAACCTGCCTGCTCCCAGACTGTGAGGTAGCGATTGAAAACGCCAGGGCAGAGCTGATGAAAAGAGCAGCGGGCGAGTGTGGGGTTTTCTTATGCGCAGTACAGTGCTGCGAAGCCAACCAACTGGTCTTTTTGATGTATCGGTATAGTGCTGACTGTGAGGCCAGTACACCAGCTGAAGCCCCCTTAGCCACCAATGACGGCGGGTACGTTGATCTTGCGCCCAGCCCTATTGGAATTGAACTGCTGGAAAGCCATTGTATCAATGGCGGCACCTCTTTAAGAATCATGTTGAAAGACGGAGCCCTGCCGCTGCCGGACGGCCCATTTGAGGCCCATTGGTGGGTGGATGGCCAATACCAGGGCAATGGTGCACAGATGGATTGTGTAGCCGGAGAAATGGCTCAGCTGTTAATTGTCGGCCCCTCCGGCGATGAGGCTAAGCGGTGGTACAAGTTTGATTTACACGAAACGGGCCCCGTATTTAGGCATTAATCTGCTTTTTGAAATCCCCTGCAAATATTTACTTTTGTAAGGTGCGTTATCGATTACGTAACTAAACCTTCAACAGTAGTGGACAACGGGAGTAACCAGAGAAGATTTGAGAGCGTATACTCGCTCAAAATGCGTGCTGGCAAGCGAAGAACTTACTTCTTTGATGTGCGGCGAACGAAAGGGGATGATTTCTACCTCACTTTGACCGAAAGCACTAAAAAATTTAACGGTGACGGCTACGAGCGGCATAAAATCTTCCTGTACAAAGAAGATTTCAACCGCTTCCTAGACCATTTGGAAGGGGCTATCAACCACGTTAAGGAAGAGCTCTTGCCTGATTATGATTACGATGAGTTCACCCGGCGGCACGAAGAGTACGAAGCGGAGTCTGAGGGCTTTTCTGATAACAACAACCGCCAGAAGCAGGGAGACGACTCAGAACCGGCGGAAGACGATATCAGTTGGTAAGGGTACGAAGCTACAGTGATTGAGGGCAAACCTTAACCACTTGGTGGGCCAAACCGTGAATATTTGATTGTTCAGGCCGGTTACCAGTCAGGAGCTCAGGAGGCAATACGATCAAATGACCTGATCTGCGCCTGGGGTCTCCTTTGCCAAGTCCGGCTTTGGCTTTTGTATGCCCATATCGCTTAGTGCACGGCCAAGGATACTCCTGCCCTGATTGATGCTGTTTGCGGGGCTCGCCTTGCAGGTTCTGACTGATGTAGCCCATGCATTGCCGCCCGGCACATCATACACATTGTGCGCAGCGCCGCCTGCGGCTTGAGCTGTAAATGGTCCCCAATAGCCAGCAAGCAGCACCGGCAAGGGCTTTAAGGGCAATCGGGCCAGCGAGTAATTCGGCCCAGCTGGTATTGACAGTCTTTGCCTTTCCCGGCAAAACAAGGCTGGCTGAGGCCAAACCCGTATTTTAAGTTACATTCCCCCCATTACTGCCCCGCGCATCTTATCCGCTGATGCGCAGGACGGCCGACGGTAGCAATTACGGCCGGCAATCCGGACAGAGAGCAAAGCGCAATTGTGCCCCCAGTGCGACTAGACCGAAATATTTGACAGTCTTTTCACGCTTGAGCGCTTACTGGTGCTGGGCGTAAACTGTCAAGCATTCTACGGCTCAATCCACTAGGGAGGTGTATACGCTCCCGGCTCCGCTGGCTTACAACCGTACGCTTACCCCTACCTTAGCCAGGGAGACGCCGAACCCGACTTCCCCAAAGAGCCCAATGTTTTGCCCGATAGCGCAGCGGGCACCTAGGAAAGCAGTGTATAGGAAGTTATTGCCCTTCCGGCCGATGCCCCGCTCCGTTTTGACCTTCTCGGCCTCTCCGTGCATCATGTCAATTTTCGAGTTGGTATAACCCAGATTAAGCCCGCCGTAAATATTCCAGCAATCATTGAGGAGGCGGCTGTGAGCGGCTGCCCGAAGCGTAGCCATGCTAAAGTAATTGCGCCACTGCGCCGTGCTGCCATCCTGGAACTCCTGCATCCCTGATTCAGTCACGGAATAGGAAGCAGCAAGGCCCAGGCTAAAGTGTTCGGTGAACTTATAGTCAGCCGACAAGGATAATGGCAGCACCTTGGCCTTGCCGTGGTCTTTTACAAAGGTAGGCAGGATGCCGATGCCGAAGTTAATATCAGCGTGGGGGGTGAAGCGCTGGGCGTGTGCGATTTGGAGTACGAAACAACATGCGATACAGCAGAGGAAGAGATTTTTCATGGTTCTGTTATTTGGTGTTCATCATATAAATTACCTGGCAGTGCAGGAAAAATGCATTCATTGTGCCTTTGGCTTGGCATAGGAATGACCGGGCAATTGCAGCGGCATTGGCTCCAATCACAAATAGCCAACTGTGTAAACGGAAAACGTTTACTGTTTAGATCGCTTTGGAAAAAGCAGAATGCGCCTTAAAGGCATAGCAAAGACGTTCAGCTCAATGCTGTTTTCCAAAGTCACCATACTTGTACCCCAAATAGTAATTTCGAATGGCAATTAGCTTGCCTGGATTCGAGCGAGTGTGTTAGTCAAAGCTTTTTGGACATTTCGCGCATACTGAAAAACAGATGCGGTAAGCTGGACATAAATTTCGCAAAAAATGCAAATCGGCTCGCCTGGAGATTTAGGCGAGGATTTATGCGAATTCAAGTTAGCCTGTCAATTTTTAGTAGTTTGATGCGTAACATTTACAGCAGCAAGTACTTCAAGCCTGGACAAGCAATCCATTAATACTGGCTCGTTTAGCTAGCGGATTGCTTTCAGGATTCAATTTATTACCAGAGACGTAAAAAATCCAGTCTGCGTTGGGTGCTTAATTAAAAATTAACATCATTCTTGAAAGTTTTTAACTGAAGCCCCATTTTATTTACATAGTGTTAAAACGGAGCGTTTTGAATTTTGGTTTCTGGATAATGGATTTTAAGAGTTCTGGAACATCAAAATGTAGCCATTTTTGCACACTTCAACTGTATTTATTCCCAAGTTAAAAGGTTACCCTTGGAAAGGCAATACTAGAATATCTGATAAGTCAGCTTTCAGACTTAACTGGCAACCGTTTACGTATACCTATATGCACGTGGTAACCGAAACGTTGCATCCGTTCACCTTTATTTTAAAACAATCAGGAAGAAAAGCCCCAGCCGAGGCGCAAATGCCTGGCCATTTACTCCATAGACATCAGGGGGATCAGGAGCGGGAAATTACCAGCTAATGCGTTCGGGTCCAGTCGCACTAATACGATCCAAAGTAGCGCCGGAGAGCCCACTCTGAAGCCAGCAATATCAGCAGGACACCAAACAACCACTTGAAGTTGATGACCGGTTCTGTTTGCGCAGTCTCGTATATGACGGGCTTGACGGTTTCTTTCTCCCGGATAGCCTGCTCAATTTCACCCATAGCCGTGGGGTAGAAGACACTGCCGCCGAACTTTTCGCTCAGCAGGCGCAGGGTGTTGTGGTCAGCAGTGGTGGCGTACTGCTCCAGCTGAATAGGCTGAATGCTAAACTGCCCGTCGTAGGTCAGCTGTTCGCCCCCGTAGAACACACTGGCGGTAAACTGATAATTGCCGACCGGTAGTATGCCTGCATTAAGGCGGTAGGCGTTCCCGGCTTTATTAAAAGTGAAATTGTAAGCCTTTCCGCTGCCGTCAGTCACTACGAGGCTGGCATCCGGCTCATTGACGAGTTCGAAGCTTTGGTTGTAAAGTTCAGCATCGAAGTAGACCGGCTCATTTTCATCGAAGATATTTTTGGACAGGCTAACCCGGAACCGCCGTTTATCCTCCTTGAGGCTGAGGTACTGAACCACCTTGCCCATCAATTCGTCAAAGTGCTCGTGGTTTTGGTTTTGCAGGAAATCAAAGAGGCGCCAGCGCCAGATGCCTTCCCCGCCGAGCACGCCTGTCTTGGTGCGGTCTGAGCTGCCCAAAACCAACAGAGGATATTCGGTTTCAACTTTGCCAATGCGCTGGTAGAGCAGGGTAGAGGCATTGCTGCCGATGTTGTAGTTGCCGAATGCCGCCGTCAGCGGGGTGAAGTTGGGGAGCTGCTCCTTAAGCGGCTCGCTGAGCTGAAAGAGGTTGAAACTAGGGTCGATGTAGGCTTGTACCTGATTAGTGGTGTTGCCCTGTTTTTCGATACTGACCAAACCCTGCAGCTGATTGAAGCGCTGTAGGTCGGTTTGGTTGCCCACGATGAACAGGTGGGGGATGTTGGACCGGGCGATGGCATTGAAAACGGCACTTGCGTCTTGGGTGGTGGCAGGCAGGTTGTGAAGAATAATGAAATCATAGTCTTCGGCGGGCGATTCCATGCCGGCGAGCGTAGTCGCGGTGACCTCGTAGTTTTTATTATTTGTCAGTGACTGCCGCAGGGCCGTCACATCCGGGTGGGGCGCATTGGACAGCACCAGGATTTTTTGCCGGGCGTCCAGCACATCTATAAAAATGTCTTTACTGTTATTCAGGGTTGTGGCTTCCCCGTTTACAGCAGTAAGGGCAATGCGGTACCGCTGCACGCCGGCTTCGCTGGCATTGAGAATAAATTCCCGGGTTTCAAACCAGGTATTGCGGCTGATATCGACCGGCTCGCGCTGAAGCAGCCGCTGCGTGCCATTCTCAATTTTATAAACACTGATCTGTGTACTGCTGCCGGCTGCGTTATCGGCAGCCAAGTCTACCTGAATGCTGAATTTATCCTCCAGGTAAACAATGCGGTTATGAAACACCCGCTTGACCAGAAGGTCGCGTTGTGGAGTAGTATCGCCGAGGGGCACTGCAAAGAGCGGTGCCTCCAGTTCGGCATTGGCATAAATAGGGTTGCTGCCTTCGTTGTAGATGCCGTCGGAAGCCAGCACGACAGCGCCCAGGTTTTGCCCGCTGTACAGGCTGTAAATGGTAGACAAAGCATCGGAAATATTGCTTTGCTTGTCATTGAAGGCGGTATCTAGCCCCTGCCGGACCTCGCTCCCGAAGGCGTACGTTTCAACTTTGTAGTCGCCCTCTAGGCTATTAGCCAGCGCGCGCAGATCGGACAAGTAGGTGCCCTGCTGGCCTGCCAAAGCGTTGCCCACCGACTCGGACATATCCTGGGCAATGACAATCACCGGTTTTTGGACATCCCGGGCGACCCGGCGGATCAGGGGCGAAAGCAAGAGCAGGGCGATTAAGCTGACTGCCAGGAAGCGCAGTAGGCCCAGCGCTACATTGAGCGCCCGGGATTGCTCCTTAAACGCAGTTGAGCGATAGTATAAGACCGCGGCAAAAACTGCCCCCAAGGCCAGGCAAAGCAAGATATACCACGTCGGATACTGAAAACTTAAATTGTCCATCAATTCGATTTAATTTTTCCGGGGTGCGCTTTCGGGCCCACAATAATAACGGATTTTTAAGGAGACCGGCCGCACCTGCTGTTAGTATTTTGTTAAAACCCCGGTATAGGCATACATTTATGGTGCCAGCCGTTTATAATGCAGGCGAGCGGAGCAGGCAACAAACCCGTTTCGGCCAATTGCGCTGCCCAGGCGTTATATACAACTGCGAGCCGGCGATTGTTGCTGGCCGAAAGCGAAGCCTTGACGAAAATTGAATGAGCTTATGAAAAAGATGATCACGCTTGCGCTCCTGTTCGCTTTGGCGATACAGGCCCGTGCCTCCCATATCCTTCTGCCAATGGAGCACGAAGTCCAGAAAGACCACCTCAAAGCCTACGGGATTACCTATTGGGTCCTCTCCAACAACGTAGAGGCCTGGTGGCTGCTGAACTACAGAGGCGGCAGCTTTGCCTTCCCCTACAGCCGGGCCTTTGAAAAGGAATGCCTGACCCGCGGTGTAACTTATGAAGTCGTGGCCGACGGGCAGTTCAACGCCATACTCAATGACATCGCCGACCCCGAGGTCAATATGGAAGCCATCAAGTTGGAAAAGGCGCCTAAGGTCGCTGTCTACACGCCTGACTTCAACGCAAGGGGAGAGAAGATACAGCCCTGGGACGACGCCGTTACCCTGGTGCTGACCTATGCAGAAATCCCTTACGAGACCATCTACGACCGGGAGGTGCTCAACGACGAGCTGGTCAAGTACGATTGGCTCCACCTCCATCACGAAGACTTTACTGGCCAGTACGGGCGATTCTACCGGACTTACCACAACCAGACCTGGTACAAGGAAAATCAGCGCAAGATGGAAGAACTGGCCGCTGATTTGGGCTTCAATAAAGTTTCTCAGCTCAAGCTTGCCGTGGTCAAACGCATTAAAGAGTACGTCGTAGGGGGCGGTTTTATGTTCGCGATGTGCTCTGCTACCGATACGTATGATATCGCGCTGGCGGCCGAAGGCATAGATATCTGTGCAGAAATGTACGATGGGGATCCCGTAGACCCCAATGCCCAGTCTAAGCTGAATTACTCCAAAACCTTCGCCTTTGAGGGTTTCCAGCTGGAGCGCAACCCGTTGGAGTATGAGTATTCGGACATTGACCACTACCGCGGGCGCAAAGTGAACCCGGAACAGGATTACTTTACGCTCTTCGATTTTTCAGCGAAGTGGGACCCGGTGCCAACCATGCTCACCCAGAATCACACCCGAACGGTAAAGGGCTTTATGGGCCAGACGACCGCTTTCCGCAACCGGACTATCAAATCCAATGTGCTGGTACTGGGAGAGAATAAGCCGGCCAAAGAAGCCCGCTATCTGCATAGCGAGTATGGAAAAGGGTTTTTCTCGTTTTACGGCGGGCATGACCCAGAAGATTACCGGCACTATGTACAGGATCCCGAAACGGACCTCAACCTCCACCCCAATTCTCCGGGTTACCGGTTGATCCTCAACAATATCCTCTTTCCTGCTGCCAAAAAGAAGAAGCGAAAAACCTAAGCTTCGGCTGTAAGTGGTTGGTAGCTATAGGCTTAGTATTAAGGTAACCCTGGCATTAAAACAGGGCCCAATAATCAGGCCTGGCTATGCTGGCCGCTCATTGCGGGGGATGACGAAATTAAGAGCTGGCAAGCATGTCTGCCCTGGGCAATAACCAGGGCATTTGTGCCGGGGGCAACTGGGTAAACAGCCGGTCGCCAGCCCCAATACTAAGCCATATCAATGGTCAAACTCATAAACCTCACAATCTATGTCGAACCGATTTAGCATATTCATCTGGCTGGCATTGGTCGGCTGTGGCTTTTTCGCCGGTGCTGCCTGGACCTCCCGCGCTGATCATCAACCTCAGCCCGAAACAGCGAATGAAGCCGCCGGGCCACAAGCCGAACCCGAACCGCTGCCCGCTACCCGGGCGCCGGCAGTTTCCAGCGGGCTGAACCCTCAGGAACGGGCTACAATCCGGCTGTTTGAAGCGTCTTCTCCTTCCGTTTGCTATATCACCACCACCAATGTCCGGCGGGACTACTTTAGCCGCAATATTACCGAAATACCCCGGGGAAGCGGTTCGGGCTTTGTGTGGGATTACGACGGCCACATCATAACTAACTACCACGTTATCCAGGGGGCTGACCGGGCAACGGTGACACTGGGCGACCGCAGCACTTGGGAAGCGGTCGCCGTTGGGGTGGCACCTGAGAAAGACTTGGCGGTCTTGCGGATCGAAGCCCCGCGCGATTTGCTGCGGCCGATGCCGGTGGGTACCTCCGATGACCTGCAGGTGGGCCAGTCGGTATATGCCATTGGAAACCCCTTTGGCCTGGACCAGACTCTGACGACCGGCATCGTTAGTGCACTGGGCCGGGAAATCAAGTCAGTAGCGGGCATCCCCATCCGGGATGTGATCCAGACCGATGCTGCCATCAACCCTGGCAACTCCGGCGGGCCACTGCTTGATAGCTCTGGCCGTCTTATTGGAGTAAATACAGCGATTTACAGCCCTTCCGGAGCTTCTGCCGGCATCGGGTTTTCCATTCCGGTGGATGTGGTGAGCTGGGTCGTCCCCGAGCTGATTGAGTTTGGGGAGCTCAAGAGGCCAACAATTGGCGTTGAACTGGCCCGCCCGCAAATCACGGAGCGCCTCGGCCTTGATGGCGCGCTGGTCATTGATGTGATTGAGGGCAGCGCGGCTGCAAAAATCGGTATCCGGCCTACCATGCGCGACCGCTACGGGTCTATCGTCTTGGGGGACATCATTACAGGCATTAACGGGGAGCCCGTAAAATCTAATAATGATTTGATTTTAATCCTGGAAAAATACGAGCCCGGCGACCGGGTAGAAGTAGAAATCCTGCGTGACGAGCAACGCTTCCGGAAAGAGCTGCGGCTTGACCCCGCCCGTTAGAACAGTTCAGGCATTTTGTACCGGCGGCAACGGTGGCGGACGCTGCTGAGGATACTTCATCTTCAGGAAAGAGAAGGCTATGGCGTAACCCATTGCCCTTTCCACTCCTCTTCCTCCCAAGTAAAAGTCGCCCTTTGATGGCCGTCTGCATGGAGGTGCAGGCAATCTATAAATGAAACTGCCCCCGTGATGACCATAAAGTTATCAAAAGCATAGGCGGTGTCTTCCAGTGGCATATCAGAATGCCAGGAAGGTGGCAGGGGTTCGGCATCCGACGACTGAGGGGTCCCCGGTGCCTGCAGGGCAGCGTAGCTTTTGCGGCCCTGCACCGGCAGTTTGTCCCAATACGCCCGGCAGCGTCCTGTGCCTTGTTCCATTACAGCTTTGCTTTCCATTCTGACCTGTACTTTCTTACGCGGATCCCAAAACAGCCAGGAAAGGGCTGGCTTCGCCCGGAGTTCTGCTACTTTATCGGAGCGTGCATCGGTAAATAGGGTGAGCCTCCGGTTGGGTTTGTCTACCTCCCTAAGCACCACGACCCGCTGCCGGGCGTGCCCATCCTGGCCAATTGTAGCAACGGTGGGGGTTTGGTAGCTACCCTTTCTTTTTAATGCTGCTTTGATGAGCAGGTGCCAGGCGTCATGTTGAAATTTATCTAAATTGTCGAAACGATTCATGCAATTTCATGTTTTTGGATGCTGCGCAAAAAAATGTGATTGAAATCACGCTGTTTTTAGATGATATAAACTAACTTTGTACGCAGGTTTTTAGCCAACGCGCAAAAAAAGTGTATTGAAAAGTGACTTCTTTTTCTGCCTAAGTCTAAACTAATGTAGATGCAATTTTAACAGTTGATTGCTGAACGCAGCGCATCTTGTTCTGTTGAAGATATAGTCGGTTAACTCAGGAAAAAATATTTTGTTAGCCTTCATTAAGATACACATAGCCAAATCAGCTATGTCACAATTATGGGTTTTAGGTGTTTTTCTCGGGGAGCAAGTTTTTTTCTTGCTCCCCTTTTTCGTCCTATCTTTTCAAGTTAATTAATCCTTTCTCCGAAACTTTTTTGAATCCGA
>CAZNSK010000029.1:0-48460 GCA_964575505.1 uncultured Phaeodactylibacter sp. | reverse complement strand
CTCGTAAATTATGGTTTTGAAGAGCCAGTTGTGGCGGAGGCTGCAACTGGCTTTTTGTATTGGGGGCAAAGGGCGCGCCGGCTAGCATGAATGGCCTGATGGCTCCCTTATGCCTGCGCGCTGGTTCTAAAGGCTATGTTGTCAAACGCAGGTAGCTTAAATGGCTACTGGATTGAGTCGTAATTGCTCACCGATGGCGGTCTGGGAAGCACCCGCAAATGTTTTAGGGGCAAAGAAACCAGTAAGTAATTCGGATTGGTACACCATTTGCCCGGCCCGCATATAAAAAGGGCACTGGAAAAGACCAGTGCCCTGCTCAAAGGTAGATTACGGTGAATAGACAAAGGTTGCTCTTGGCTGTTAATCTTTCAGTACCAGCTTTTCCAGGCGTTCTATGCGTTCTTCCAGGGCTTGGATCTGCAATTGTTGGTCAGTAATAACCGCCTGCTGTTCCTGTATAGCCTTAATAGCCAAAACAGCGAGTTGGTTATAATCTACAAGCAATACGCTTTCTTCATTTTCCTCACGTGTGGGCGTAGCTGTTATAAGGTCGGGGAAAACCTGCTTTAATTCCTGTGCCAGCAGGCCAGCATACTCCCGCCCTTCATGCCCGCGGTACTGATAGGACTTGGGTCGCAGTGCCAATAACTTGGGCAGTACGGCTTCCAAATCTTGTATGTCTTGCTTCAGGCGCTCATCAGAAGTCGCACTGTAATTGCCGGAAGTGGCATCGAACTGCCCCCGGGGAAGGTTATTGTAATAGAAATAGAGGTCGCCTCCACTGATGCTTGGGGTGGTTACGAAAAATTCCCAATTGGCTGACGCATCATTGCCATTAATAATCTGCAAGCCGTAGGAGCCGCCCTGCCCGGGCGTGTTTTGCACGACCCGCAGTGGATAAGTCCGGTTGGTGTTGATACCAGGGTTGGTTCCAATATTTAGCTGCCTGGCCCGTACTTCAATGATGCCTTGCCCGTAACCATTTAAGTCGGACTGAATGATCCTCCCCCGGTCAAAAGCAGTGCCGGAGCCCATGGATAGTTTGACATCTGGGGTACCCACCTGAATGGCGCCACCGCCATTAGAGCCCACGGTAATGGCAGGCACAGCCCAGCCTGTGTTCAAATTAGTGCCAACCACTAAGTCTTCGTCCGGGGCGTTGTTGCTTAAGCCTACCCGCCCGGTATTGTAATAGATGTTATTGCCACTCTGAGACCACGGGCTGCCCAGGCTGCCTATGTTAACACTTCCCCCGCCGCCGCTTATAGTCTGACAACTCAGGATTTGTGAAAATATGACGCCGCTATTTTTTTGGCTGGCAAGGCGAAAAACGTAGGCGATGCCTAAGCATCAGCGTCCCGGTTAACCGGGATTGAACGCAGCAAGGCGGAAAAAGAGCAAGTCAGAATTCACAAATTTCGGGTTGTCAGACTATAAGCTTAGGGTGTTGCCAGATAGGTTCAGGGATTGTAGTTCGTTAGTGGGGTCAGCGTCCGCGTCTGTACCGCCGGAGGGCAGGGTGACGGTGCTGCCGTTGGAAATGCTGAGCTGGTTGGTGGCGGGGTTGAAGGTGATGTCCTGCAGTTCGTTGGTGGGGTTGGCGTCGGCGTCTTCTACACCATCTTTTAGGGGGCTCAAATCCACTGTATTTCCATTTTCGATAGACAACTCAGTGCCGGTCAGGCTAAGGGTTTGGGCATCTGTGCCCGATGGCAGGGACAAGGTGACGGAGTTGCCGTTAGTAAGGGTGAGCGTTTGCATGGAGGGGTTATAGATCAGGTTTTGCAATTCATCGGTAGGGTCACCGCCGCCTCCGCCATTGCCTGCTTCCCCTGCGTAGATAGCGTAAGGTACGGAAAGCAGCTGAGAGGTGCCTAGGTTCATATAGTTGGTGCCGCCGGTAGGATCAATATCCACTTTGAGGTAATAGGGATGGTTTGCCCAGTCGGCATCAGCAAACGCCCCTGATATGGGCAGGCCACCGCCGATTTCCAAATCAAAGACGCCAAGGGGAGAGGTGGTGACCTGGTGCCGCTCAGAGTAGTCGATAAGGCCGGATACTCCATCGCGGACCAAGCTAATACGGACTCCAAGATTGACACTAGCGTAAGGGGTACCTCCCGCATCTCGGGCTACGGTATGAAAGCCGGCTTCTACGAGCGGGGTATCGCCAATGAAGGCGGTGTCGCCTTCGCAAATAACAGGCGTTTGGAAAACCTCCACCGGTTGCCTGGCGAGGAGGCTGACCGGGGCGGAGGTGCTCAGGCAGCCCGGTTCGGGCGGGTTTGGCATACTATTAGCCCCCTGCAACCGGTACAGAATACCCTGAACAGGGTTGTCGATAAGGAAAGTAGGCAGAGTAGCTCCGGGAATATCGGCCCAGGTGTTGCCACTATCAAAGCTCCGCTGCCACTGCCACTGCGCATGCTCAAAAAGGGTATCCGCACCGCTCAGCTCCAGGAGCGCGGCTTGGTCTGGGCAAAAAGGTAGGGTATCTGGTAACGCCAATTCCGGTTGGCAGTACTGTAGTTTCAACTGGTCTATAGCCACTGGGCTGCTGGCCACCACCAGGCTAAAGGTGAATGGGCCCGTTCCCAATTCGAAGGCGTGGGCATAGGTCTCCCAACCACCGTTTGCCGGCAAAGGGCCGGCCGTGTAAACAGCTGCTCCATTGACCAAAAACGTGACTTCGGCTGGGGGGGCAATGCAGGTGTCCTGCAACAAGGGTGCCAAGTCAGCTGACAGGTGGTACCAACCGCCCCCGCAACCCTCTACAGCCTGTTCCAGCAGGGTGGCCGGTTGCTGCAAGGGGGCTACAGCGAGCCAATAGCCGGTGCTGTCTCCGCCTGCATCGGCAAGTCCGGGCCAGCAGAGCGGCGTGCCGGCAAGAGCATAAAAATTGTAGTACCGGCCTACCTTGTTGGGGCCAAACCCGATACGCTCAGCTTGCTGGAAATGGTGCTGCGCACGGGGATAGTCTTTGGCATAAAGGTAGACCGAAGCGAGGTTGTTGTGGATGTTAGCCAGGTACTTGTCCTGCCCGTATTGCTCGGCAGCTTTCAGGGTTGCCCTGGCGTAGTGCAGCATGGAGTCGACTTCCTGCATCTTTTCGAAAAGCACCACGAACTGGTTGAGCGCAAAAATAATGTTGGGGGCCTCTGCAGCGCCCTGCCGGGCGTAAAACTGGTAGAAGGCATCGAGGTATTGCCGGGCCTGCCCGTATTCGCCCATATCCTGGTAGATGAGGCCGATTTCCAGCCGGGTGTCCATACGCCGACGATCGTCGCCCAGTTCTTCGAAGCGCTCCATTGCCTGCAGGAAGTAAGCCATAGCCTGCTGTAGCTCCCGTTTGTCGTAAGCCGCAGCGCCCAGTTGGTAAAGGCTGCGGGCTGTGAGGGATGGGGATTGAAGGTCTTCCGCCAGGGCATAAGCGCGCCTGGCCCATTCCCATGCAGTATCGGTTTGCAAAAAGGACCACTCGTCACAGAGGGCGAGGGCGGCTTCGATGCCTACGGAGTCCTTGTTATGCTGGTAAAAGACCTGTTCAAGGCTGTCAGTGGCCTGGCTCTGAGCCACAAGCCAACCGGGCGTCAGCACCCCGGTCAGGAAAAGTATCCGCAAATAGACAAGTCTTATCATCGGTGATTGGGTAAGAAAGTGTGAATTTAAGCAAGGTGGAGGCAATTTGCAACAAGGGAGGGTTATTGGGTGCGTTCCAATGCCCGAAGCAGCCACTGGCGTTCCGTTAGGGGGGTGGTGGTTTCAATAGCGGTCTTAAGGGCATGGGCAGTAGCCTGGTCTCCGGGCTTAAGCCGGAGCAGTCGAAAGGTCAGCTGTACAATATTGCGGTAGTTTTGTTGATGGTAGCTCATCTTCCGTTTCCGGCGCAGGAAGCTTCGCATCGTTTGCAGGTGATATTCCAGCAAATTGTACTCGTCGAGCTCGAAGTAGCATTTCAGGAGCAGGGTTTTAGCGACCATATTGTTGATGAAATCGCGGTAATCAGCCTGTTGCAGATGAGTGATTGCCTGAGCATAATCCTTACAGGAAAAAGCCAGCCGGGCGGCATTGAGGCTATAGGCCGCCTGTCGCTCGTGAGGGGCGAGCATAGGCCGGTATGCTTCCAGAAAATGAGCGGTCCAGTCCAGTTCCTGAAGCCGCAGGGCGATGCCGGCGATGTTATTGTAGGTAAACCTTGAGAGCACCCCGTTTTCGAGCAGCAAGTCTGTTTCCAGCCCTTTTTTGTAGAGCTCCAGGGCTTCCCGCAGGTAGCTGTCGGCAGTGCGGTTGATCTGCCGGATGCAGTAGTTGATGCCCAGCAGGAAAAGGTCGCGCAGTTCTTCCACCGGGAAGTGCCCGATAATGCGGAACAGCCAATCCCGAAACGCTTCGAAGTGAGCAGATTCTTCCGGTGCTTTAAGCATCCGGTAGCAGTTGAGGTAAATTGCTACGGCAGGTTGCTGGGCGTAGGCGGGCTTAAGGGCGAGCTCAAGCAGCAGGGGCTCCAGGGCAACTTTGTACTCTGCTTTGTACACTGCTTCGTGCGCCAACAGCCAGCAAGCCTGCCGGAGTTTCATGCTGAGAAACGCCAGGGTTAGGGCGTCTTCCATGGCCTGCAGGTTGTGCTCCCGCGTGCGCTCGCTTTTTGCGCGGTGCTGGAAGTAGGCACGCTCCTGCCAGTAACGGGCCAGGTGCTGTTCGGGGTGTTCCTGCACTGTTTTATCCAATGCCCGTTGCTGCTGCCGGTAGGCCTTGGTGAAGTGCCGATCCAGTCCGCGTTTGCGGTAAGCGTCCAATAGTAGATGCTGATAGCCTTCACGGTTGTTCTCCAGCTCCTGCTGCAAAACAAAAGCTTCCAGGCACCGGTTACAGGTAACTCAGGAGTAGCCGGAATTGCTGGTCATCGTAGGGCTGGGAGGGAAAAAGTATTTGCCACGCTCTGCGCTTTGGAGGAGCAGGTGCTTCCCGCACCAGCAGATCGAACAATTGCTGCAGGTCCCCCCGCTGATTGTGATAGGGCGAAGCCAGCCACTTGCGGGCCTCCCGCCGCTCTCGTTTGCTGAAAGACTGGACCAGTTCGTACAAATACGTTTGCTGCATGGGGCAATAAATTGAAGCACGGGTTTAACGCGGCGATTCATTTTAAATCTACAATTTTTTAGTAAAAAGTTAGTAGTTGCGGACAATAGATTAAATTTCATAAAAGAAATTGCTCTACAAATTTAGAAAAATGCATTTGCCTTACCGCTACTTAATGCCAACTTTTGTAGCGTGCGATAAAACAAAAACGAATCCCATGCGAAATTTGACCCTGACGCTTGTAAGCCTTCTGTTTGGCGCTTTGCCTGCCCTGGCACAGTGCAATCTACAGATTGATACGGTGAGTATCGAGCACCCTTATTGCCCGGGTACACCCACCGGATGGATATTCCTGATGGGTTCAGGAGGTACTCCTCCTTATGATTTTCATTGGGATAACGGCTTTTTCGGGCCAGAGCAAAATGGCCTTCAAGCAGGTACTTACCAGGTGACCCTGGTGGATGGGGAGGGCTGCACAGCAGAGGAGACGATTGAGTTGGTGGCAGGGCTTACTGCAGATGCGGGGCCGGCTCAAACCGTGTACTGTGAACCATCAGTTGAAATTGGAAGCTCACCGGCGGGCCTGGGGCGTATTGGTTGGGATGGGAGCTTGGAGCCGTTACAGTTCTTGGATGGAAGCGGTGCTGCTCTGAATTACGGGCTGACAGATGGGTATGTTGGGATGAATATTCCTATACCCAACCTTCCTTCCAATCAAAATGGCCCTCAGCTTCAGGTAGAATCGGTACAGGCGCAGCTGGGGGATCAAATCTGCCTGCCGGTGACCGTAGAGCAGTTTGCAGCCCTGTCGGCTTTTTCTTTCACCCTGAATTTTGAGGAAAGCTTTTTGCAGCTGGATACTGTGCTCAACCTAAATGCCGGCGTACCGGGCTTTTCCGCTGCGGCTCACTTTTCATTTTCCGCCGGTGCCGTTGGGGTTGAATGGGCAGCGGATAACCTGGGGCTGACAGCGGTAGCGGATGGGGATACGCTTTTTTTGCTCTGCCTGACGGTGGTTGGTGCCCCTCAGGACCTGACTTTTAATTGGGTGGGCCCGAATGGCTTTGCGGATGACAACCCGGGAACCACGGTGGCTGAGTCTGGTGTTTACACCCTAAGGGTTACGGATAACAGCCAACCCGACTGCTGGGCAGAGGATGGAGTGGCCGTCCACTTTTTGGATAGCCTGAAGGTGTCGCTTGGTGATACCTTATTCTACTGCGAGGGGCAGCCCATCACTCTGTCCGCTGAGGTAGAAGGGGGAGGTGGCAGTTTGGAATACGCCTGGAGCAATGGCGTGACCACACCTGCTCAGACAGTCATGCCGACACCCGGAGCAGTCTACGGATTGACCGTCACAGATGGAAGCGGTTGTGTGGGGCTAGACTCTGTAGTGCTTTTCCCGGCGGAAGATCTGGAGATTGAAAGCGTAGGCGTATTGGTTTTTTGTGAAAATGAACCGTTTACCTTCGCCCCTACCGTGACCGGCGGCGTCCCTCCGTATACTTTCAATTGGGGCACCGGAGACACCACTAGTGCACTTTTTATTTTTGACCCCGGAAATTATAACCTGACCGTCACTGATGCCAACGGTTGTGCAACCGAACGTAATTTTGAGGCCTTGGCATTTCCGGTGCCTACAGTTGAACTGCCATCGGTGGTGACGCAATGCCCGGGCGAAATCACTACGTTGATGCCCGAAGTGAGCGGCGGCACGCCCCCGTTTCAGTACAGTTGGAATACCGGAAGTACTTCGGCGGTTATTACGGTATCGCCGGAGCAGTCGGCCACCTTCCGGGTATCAGTCACCAATGAGGCAGATGGCTGCTTTGGTATGGCACAAACTTTCATTGAGGTATCAGGTATTGATGCAGGTATCAGCGTGTCGGATTGTGAGGATAACGGAACCCCTTCGGACTTATCAGATGACACATTCACATTCACGCTTACTGCAACGGGCGGCAGTTCCGGCAGTTGGGTTGGGGTGATTGGCGGAGAGGCGGAATCCGGGCTGTACGGTACTGAATACGTTTTTGGCCCCTATTTGGTAGAAGAAGGTGATGTACAGGTAGTGCTGAGTGATGCCGGTAATACGGATTGTGCCACTAACTTCCTGGTGGAGCCCCCGGACTGCGCCCCTGCGCCCTGTATTTTTGAGGCTATCTCATCTGTCATCGTCAATTGTGATGCCAATGGCACACCTGGTCAGCCCAATGATGACCGCTACGACATTGAGTTTTTGGTGTCTAATACAACTTCGGGGGGGCGAAACTTACTTCCTGCAGTTTGGAAGCGGTACTTACCAGGGTACTTACGGAAGCCCCTTGCTGATCTCAATTGATTTGCCAATAGGTGCATACGATATATTGGTCACAGATGATGCTAACCCGGAATGCCAGGCCAGTGCTGCGATCAACATTACTGGCTGTGATATTGACTGTGATACAGACGATTGGATCATTAACTTCACCACCTTAGATGCCACCTGCTTCGGCACCGCCGATGGCTGCGTGTCCGTTGAAGTATCCGGCGGTACGCCCCCTTATGTCTTTAACTGGAACTTTGGCGCCACTACTTCAGAGGTCTGTAATATGCCCGCTGGCGTCTACACTATATGGATCACAGATTCCAATGGATGCACGGTGGAAGAAATGGTGCTGATCAATGAGCCTGCGCCGTTGCAGGCTGTTATACAGGAAGAACAAGCCCCAAGCTGCGGCTCTTCTTCAGATGGTATACTGTCTGTACACATCACTGGAGGCACACCACCCTATGTCTACACCTGGCCAGATGGGAGTGGCGCTTCCCCATGGACTAATCTCTCACCCGGCAACTATACAGTAACTGTGACAGATGCCAACGATTGCTCCATCATTGTAAGCTACACCCTGGAACCCGGACTTACGGCTGATGCTGGTCCTGATCAGGAGCTCGACTGTGCCACTACGGCTGTTGTCTTAGAGGGTAGCGCCAGCGCTGCCGGACCGGATATCTCCTACGCCTGGACCACTCCGGATGGAAATATCCTTTCGGGTGCCAACACTCTAAATCCAGTGGTCAATGCACCTGGAACCTACATCCTGATTGTAACGGACAACAGCCAGCCGGATTGTTCTTCAGAAGATCTGGTTATCGTTACCGAGGACCTCTACGAACCCGTCCTGATTGCGGATTTGATCAGTTGCGACTCTGCCAATATTTTGTATGCCCCGGCACTGCCCGGTGGCAATCCCAACTGGACCTACCCGGATGGATCAACGGTATCGGGCCAGAATCCAACTGGTACCATACAAAGTGGCATGCATTTCCTTTCCCTGGCAGATTCTGAGAATGGCTGCATTTTCGAAGACAGTATTTTGGTGGAACTCGACCCTCAAACCTGTACCACTCTAAAAGGCCGGTTGGTGCTGGATACCCTGACAGATTGTATTCCCATGCCGGAGGAGCCGGGTATTAGCGGATGGCTGATAGCCATCAACAACGGGAATGAATTGTACTATGCCGTTAGCCAGGCCGATGGCAGCTACGAGCAGGAAATGCCGGCCGGCAGTTATGAGGTTTATCCACTGGTGCCGGCCAGCTATTGGCTGGAGTGCCAGGACAGTTATATAGTGGACCTTAGCTTACCAGGCAGTATGAGCACATTGGATATCCCCATGCAGGAGCAAGAGGAGTGCCCTGAGCTCACCGTAGATTTCAGCATGCCGCTCCTTCGGGCCTGCTGGACGCGGACCCTCCACATTCAATACTGTAATGAAGGCACGGCGCCCGCAACAGATGCCTATGTTGTGGTGACGCTGGATGAGCTTTTTGACTTCCAGTCCGCTACTTTGCCCGTCGCTGCGCAAGATGGGCAGACTTTCACCTTCAACCTTGGTGAGGTGCCGGCAAATGCCTGCGGCTACCTGGCGGTCAATTTTGTGGTCAGTTGTGATGCCGTGCTTGGTCAGTCCCTCTGCGCCCAGGCTAAAACCTACCCCAACGCCTCCTGTGCACCTCCTGACCCGCTCTGGAACGGGGCAAGCCTGGCTGTGCAAAGCAGTTGCGTGGATGAAGAAGTCCGCTTTACCGTCCAAAACATAGGCAGCGGGAATATGGAAGCCCCGGCTGCCTGTATTGTCATCGAAGACGGGGTGATGCTGCTCACCGCTCCGGACTCTCTGGAGTTGGAGGTAGGAGAGGCTTTTGAGTACAGCTTCCCAGCCAACGGTTCTACTTACCGGCTGGAGGTAGAACAAGTGCCCTTGCATCCGGGCAACAGCCAGCCGATCTCTGTAGTGGAAGGCTGCGGAGAAAATGACGAGGGCAGCTTTAGCACGGGTTTCGTCAATCAGTTTGAGCTAGGCGATACCGATGAATTCATAGATATCGAATGCCGGGAGGTCGTAGCTGCTTACGACCCCAACGATAAACATGGTTTCCCGAGAGGCTACGGAGAGGAGCATCTGATTGAACCAGGCACCGCTCTGGAGTATCTGGTGAATTTTCAAAACACCGGCAACGATACGGCATTTTTGGTGGTGATCCGCGATACGATCTCTGAGCATCTCGACATCACTACGCTGCGCCCTGGGGCTTCCAGCCACGCCTATACCTGGGATATTGACGGAGATGACGTGCTGGTCTTCACCTATGAAAACATCCTCTTGCCCGATAGTACCACCAACCTGCAAGGCAGTCAGGGCTTCGTGGAATACAAAATTGAGCAGCTGGAGGGCCTGCCTTTAGGAACCGTTATCGAAAACCGGGCAGCCATCTACTTTGACATCAACGATCCCATTATCACCAACACTACGGTGCATCGGCTCGGTATCGATTTCGTGGAAATCATTAGCCTGGCTTTTGACCCAGCATTAGGCGGTGCGAAGGTCCGTATTGCGCCGAACCCTGCACAGGAATATGCATGGCTGACGCTGGAAGGCTGGCCAGCCGGGCCCCGGGAGCTGGAATTGTACAACAGTCAGGGGCAGGCGGTATTAACCCAAACTTTTGCAGGTGAGCAATTGCGGCTGGAGCGCGCTGCTTTGCCTCAGGGACTGTATTTTTTCCGGATCCGGGCCAGTGAAGGGCACCAAGCCAGCGGCAGGCTGATTTGGGGGCGGTAAAACTTGGCTGCTGAAAAAATGATGGAGGAAGGGGATAGGGTTGGGTTATTGGTTAAGGCCGTACCCTTGCCAAATCTTGGCCCATTCTAACTTCACCCGCCCTCCGGCATTGCTCCACAGGTACACCTGCACGTGGTCGCCCGCCCGGAGCCCCTCCGGCCACTGAAGATAGAGCGTTGCGGGGTGTATGGGTTGCCCGACCTGGTGGTAATCATCCAGCGGGTGCCCCTTCCAGTGGACGGTCTCCCCATCCCGGGTGACATCGAAAACGAGGGTGCCGCCCTGCCCGGCCTCGAAACGGGCTTCCAGGTCAATGCGTAGCCATTCCGGGGGGGCGTTAGCAGTGGTATCCGATAGTGTGGCGGACCATAAATTGGCGTATGGATCCTCTGCATCGGCTTCCTGCGCCCGTTGGGATGACCAAATCTGCGCCCTTTCCAGCGGACGGAGCTGTGCATCATAGGTGTGGTAGCCCCTCAGGCTGTCGCGGAAATCAAATGTGTATCCCATCCCGGCCAGCGGCAGATCTTCCGGGCCTAATGAGTCAGGTTGCAGGAGGACAAAGGGCTGCTGCTGCCGCAGGAAGGTACTCAGGGCTCCGAGCGTGGCCGGCTTTGCTTTCAGAGACAGGGCAGGATGATCCGGTGGCAGGCTGCCCGGCAAAAGCCCCTGTGCAATCAGCCGGATGGTGGTGTCTGAGAGTAATTGCTGGATATTGTCCCGAATAGCAGGGTCAATTCTAAACCGGATAGCCGTATGGTAGGACAATTGGCCCCTCCAACTGATGATTTCACGGTTTGCGTAAGCGGCCGCTCTCATCACGCGCAGGGGGCGCCGGCTAAAAATATCTACCGTATCGTGCCGGTTCAGGAGCGAGTCCACATTTGCATCCTGTAGGTAGGGAATGCCCTTAGCCTCCAGAAAATACCGCAGACCGTGGGGTTCGCCGCCCACAATGCCCACCGGGATGCCGGGTTCAAAGTAACGGCCTTTATACAGATCCACTTCCAGTTGCGGCCGGTAATGCCAGGAGTAGTACTGATGGGTGAGCCCCTGTGAGCGCCCGCCGAGTTTGATGTCTGCCATCATCTGTTCGCTACTATTATTCCAGCCCTGGAGGACATGAAAAACGCCATATCCCGCTACCAAAAGCACAGCTACGATTTCCTGCCAGCGAAACCGCAGCAGTTCCTTCACCTCTGCTGCTATACCTATGGATAAGAGTAGGGCGAATACGGGCACTAATGGGATGAAAACCCGTTTTGGAGCAGCGTTGCCAAGGATGTACACCAGTAGAAAGGGCAGGGCAAGCACGGTGAGCAACAGCAGGATGCTTTGAGCGTGGGACAGCCAATGCCTGCGCCCTACCGCATAGCCGAGCACGGCAAAGGGCAGCAGCCACCACCGGCCGCTCATGAAGTCGCCCAGCACCACCGGGGCATAGTAGGTCAGATTGCTCCATTTGAAGGGCTCGTAGGTGACGTAGGGATTGTTGAAGACCTGCCCGAAAACCGGTACATAAGCCAGCAGGGCAAGCTTCAGCCCGATGGCGGTGAGCAGGGCAACCTGAAAGGCTTTATTGCGTAAATGCAGCCCGCTGTGGAGCATTTGCTGCACCCAGGATATTCCCCAAAACAGCCCAATAGCCAGGATGAAATATAGATTTGACGGTATCGTATACATCAGGGCACCCGCTGAGCCAATGATGCCGAAAGCAGCCTCCCGGCTCCGCTGTTCATGGTAGCGGAGTGTACTGTACAACAGCCCAGTAAGCCATAGCGTGCTTAAGCCATACCCACGTATCTGCAACGCAAAATTGAGGTAGGGCAGGGTAGTGGCGGTGATGGCTACGGCAAGCAGCCCGGCCAGAGGGCTGAAGAAGCGCGCGCCTAACTTCCAGGTGCCCCAGAGGGTTAGCCCGGCGTAGACGAACATCAGCCCGCGCAGCTTTTCGGGGCTTTGCAGGAGGGTGAGAAAGTCCGTTTCGCCAATCAGCAGGAGGTAGAGGTGGTTGAGCGCATTGAACAGGATGTGGTTGTTGGGCACGTGGTAGTCCGCCAGTACAGCAGCGAAGGATTCACAGGCAAAGTAACGGAGGGTGTAGAGCTCGTCGTTCCAGAAATCCAGGGCTACGTAGCGCCATTGCAATACGGCGTAGAGCAGCAACAGCAGCACAAAGATTCCCGTGGACGTCCCCTTCTTAAGCATGTGGCCAACTTATTGAAGCCGCAAATTAATAACTTCCCGGCAGACCGAACGAGCAGGCCGACAAACAGAAAACCGGAGCCCCACCCTAAGGTAGAACTCCGGTCTCGTAACCTAGAAGTTAATGTTCGTGTTAGTCCTTATTCGGCTGCGGCGTCAGGCGCAGGTAAGGCTTGACTTCCTTGAAGCCTTTCGGGAACTTCTCTTTCGCATCCTCATTGGAAATAGCCGGTGAGATGACCACTTCCTGGCCTTCTTCCCAATCTACGGGCGTAGCTACGCTGTAGTTGTCGGTCAGCTGCAGGGAGTCAATCACCCGCAGGATTTCGTGGAAGTTGCGGCCGGTTGATGGCGGGTAGGTTAGCGTCAGGCGGATTTTCTTATTCGGGTCGATGACAAATACGGAGCGTACTGTGAACTTCTCATCCGCTTCCGGGTGCATCATATCATACGCCACCGCTACCTTCTTTTCGGGGTCCGCAATAATGGGGAAGTTCATTTTCACGTTCTGGGTCTCCTCAATGTCGCTGAGCCACTTCATGTGGTCTTCGATGGGGTCTACGCTTAGGGCAATCACCTTAGCATTGCGCTTGGCAAATTCCTCTTTGAGCGCAGCTGTGCGGCCGAGTTCCGTTGTGCATACCGGTGTGAAGTCGGCGGGGTGAGAATAGAGCACGCCCCAGCTTTCACCGAGCCATTCGTGAAAATCAATTTCACCTTCGGTCGTTTGTGCCTTGAAGTTTGGCGCTTTTTCTCCTAATCTGAGTGACATAGGTTCTATCGTTTTTGGTGTTAGAAGTTACATTTGCAAAATAAAGTAAAAACGGAAGCGGATTCAGTGATGCCGGTCACCTTAGGGTCATAATCTTTCTGTGCCGGGCAGGGCGTCCACCGACCGGAACCCGAAGCCGTTTTTGGGCTGCTCCCGCAGGCGGTACTTGCGCTTCCTATCAATAGCAACCGTTCCCTCGAGGAAGGGTTGAGCCAGGCGGCTGATTTCGGCAAATTCGATCAGGAAGCCATCGTGCCCGTAGGTACTGTCGATGAGCTCCAACTGCGCATTGGGGATATGCATAGCCAGGGATGTTTGTTCCTCTACCGGGAATAGCACATCGGAATGAATGCCAATGACTAAGGCTTTTGCGGCAATCTGCTGCAGGGCTTTTTCAATACCGCCCCGCCCCCGGCCTACGTTATGGCTGTCCATCGCCCGGCTCAGGGCAAGGTAGGAGAGCACATCGAATCGGTCGACCAGCTTTTGGCCCTGGTACTGCTGGTAGGAAGCGGCTTTGAAACGGTCAAGCGCTGCGTCACTGTCCTCTTGTTGGGTGTTGTGATAGGTGCGGTAGTTGCGGTAGGAGAGCATGGCTACTGCCCGTGCCGCTGCCAAACCAGCTGCGCCGGCATTTTCGGCATCGGTATAGAGGGTAGGGTCGGCTTCGATGGCCATACGTTGGGCTTCGTTGAAGGCGATGCCCCAGGGGGAATGCTTTGCATTGGTCGCTAATACACAAATGCTCCGGAACAACTCAGGGTCTGTGATCGCCCATTCCAGCAGCTGCTGCCCGCCCATAGAGCCGCCGATGCCAAATTGAATACGGTCGATGCCCAGGTGCTGCTGCAGGTGCTGATGCGCCTTGACCATATCCCGAATGGTAAGGAGGGGGAAGTCTTTGCCGTAAGGCGCCTTGGTACCTGGGTTGGTGCTGCGGGCGTTCGTACTGCCGTAGCAAGAGCCCAGCATATTGGCGCAGACGATAAAATAGCGTTCCGGGTCCAGTAGCTTGCCCGGCCCTAATAAGCCCGGCCACCATTCGTCAACAGCGGCATTGGCAGTAAGAGCGTGGAACACCCAGATTACGTTGTCGCGGCTTTCCGACAGGGTGCCATAGGTTTCATAGCCGATCGTAGGTTGCAATAAGGCTGAGCCGTTTTCTAAGGTTAGCTGCCCAGCGATGGTCAGGTATTTCAAGCGTATCGGTTTTGCGTCAGACAATGGGGCCAGGGGCGGTATTTCCACCCCTGGCGGAAAGTTAAGCTGGAATCGGTTCGCCGGCTTCGATTTTGGCAAAGGCCTGCTCAAAGTCCGACCGGATATCTTCAATGTGCTCTATGCCTACGGATACCCGTAGCAGGTTGGGCAATACGCCAGCTGCCAGTTGTGCTTCTTCGCTTAGCTGTTGGTGGGTAGTTGCGGAAGGCTGGATGATGAGGGTCTTGGCGTCCCCCACATTAGCCAGGTGGCTGATGAGCTGCAGGCTGTCCACAAACTTGGTGGCGTTCTCCTTGCTGCCTTTGATGGTGAAGGACAGGACCCCGCCAAAGCCATTTTGCAGGTATTTCTTGGCATTGGCATAAGATGGGCTGCTCTCCAGGCCAGCGTAGTTGACGTGTTCTACCTTGGGGTGCTGCTCCAGCCATTGGGCGAGCTCCAGGGCATTATCAACCGTGCGCTGCACGCGCAGGCTCAGGGTTTCCAGGCCCTGCAGGAGCAAGAAGGCATTGAATGGGCTCAGTGCCGGGCCGTAGTCGCGCAGCCCTTCCACCCGTGCCCGGATGGCAAAGGCGATATTGCCGAAAGGCCCGTCAGCACCGAATACATCGCCGAAGACCAGCCCGTGGTAGCCCTCGCTCGGCTCCGAAAACTGTGGGTACTTGCCATTGCTCCAGTTGTAATTGCCGCCGTCTACGATGACACCGCCGATGGTCGTGCCGTGCCCGCCAATCCACTTGGTGGCCGATTGCACCACGATATTTGCACCGTGGTCGAGCGGGCGGAAAACATAACCACAAGCTCCAAAAGTATTGTCCACCACAAGTGGGATGTCGTATTTCTTGGCAATCGCTGCAATACCCTCGAAGTCCGGTACATTGAAGCTTGGGTTGCCAATAGCCTCTACGTACAGCGCCTTGGTATTGTCATCGATCAGCTTTTCGTAAGCCTCCGGAGATTCGTCTGCCACAAAGCGGGCCTCCATGCCCAGGCGCTTGAAGTTGACTTTGAATTGGTTATAGGTGCCGCCGTAGAGATTGGCGCTGGTGACGAGGTTGTCGCCCGCCCCCATGAGATTGGTCAGGGCAACGAACTGCGCCGCCTGCCCGGAAGCTACGGCCACCGCAGCTACCCCGCCTTCTAGCGCCGCAATGCGCTTTTCCAGCACATCCACCGTAGGGTTCATGATTCGGGAATAGATGTTGCCGAATTCTTTGAGGGCAAAAAGATTGGCGCCGTGCTCAGAGTCTTTGAAGGTATAGGAGGTGGTTTGGTAAATGGGCACGGCGCGGGAGCGGGTCGTGCCTTCCACTTCCTCTTGGCCGGCGTGAAGCTGAAGCGTTTCAAAACGATAATCTGACATAGTGATTTGCGATTTTTGTATAGAGTAATGGTTAATGCTCGAAGCGATGGAGCAACGGCTGCCTGCGCTGTATGAAGTGCAGCGCAGCAGTGTGAGCCTATCCCGTCAGGGCAGCAGGATTAGCAACAACAACACATACAACAGCGCATCATCGGATGCACAGATGCAGGGCTCAGTACAGTAGCAGGTAGTAATGTGGAAATGCGAAATGAAGACATTGGATACGCTGATTTTATTTTTCCAATCGCTGCATCCGGCAGCACTTTTTGGCGGGAATTGGCACCTTTCACTTTCGTGCGGTTGCCAGGGTTTCACAGAGCCCGATCTCTCCACCCTTCTTCATAAAATCGCTTCCAGAAAGAGGGCTTTCCTCTTAGAAGAGATTGTTGAACGTAAATCTATGTAAAATTTTGGTACGATGCCAGTGTTTTTTGAAGTCCAATGTCTAATTGGCTCATTATCAGGGATAAAGATTTAAATAAAGCCTATGGGATTTATAGGTTTTATTTCAGTGCTGACATATTTATATTTAGGGTTGGGTGTTGATGTCGTATAGGAGGGTGATCCGGCTGTCTGTAGGGTCTGTCATAAAATAGGGCTGTAATAAAGGTTGAGAACTTAAAAAAATACTGGATGGGGAGCAACTTGCGCGAGCTATCTTTGCATGGGCATTCATAACAGTTATCAATTAAGTTGATTTTTAACATCAATTTTACTATTTTTAAGCCATGAAGGTGCTTCGAAAATCATCTGGAAAGCTCATAGAGGTAAGAATAGAACCTGTAGGAGAAAAAGATTGGGGGGCTATTCAGAAAAACGATGCATTCCACTTTGACTGGAATCTCGAAAAGCGCCATGAAACCTATAAAATCAGACTGGATTCAGATGAAGAGATACTTGGTTTAATTTCATTTAAAGACATTCCGGGAGAGTTTAGAATCCATATTTGTTTGATTGAAGTGAACCGCAGAGATGTGGGAAGGAAGAAAAGATACGATTACCTGGCTGGTTGTCTGCTTGCCTTTGCTTGTGAACAGTCTTTCAAAAGGGATTATGAAGGATATGTTTCTTTGCGGTCAAAAACAGAGTTAATCGGACATTATGTGTCCAAATACGGCTTCCGGCAATTAGGAAAAAACTTGTTTGTTGAACTGGCAGACGCTGAGCGTTTAATTAATGAATATTTGCAGTAATGGAAGATAAACAAAAAGAATACTACAAAAGCCTGTATGAAAAGCTTTTGAGCGAATATACCAGGGAAGAGCTGGTAGAAGCTTTTGTGTTTCCTTCTGATCTCAATGCTGAAGATGAAGAAGAAGCGGAACGTCAACTGAGAGAAGATAGATTAAAGCGATTGGCAAAGAGGACACCCAAGGAGCGTGTGCTTTCGGGTATACTTCGGATAAAATACCAGATGAAGGAGTACATAGACCAAGCTCAGTTCGATCAAAATAAAACAGTGGTCTATTTTTTAAACGAGTATTTGAAGGCAACAAACAAAAAACAAAAAGAATTGGCCGCAGATATAGGTCTGCATGTCGCCCGGTTGAGTAGAATAATAAATGGAAAAGAGCGGTTGAGTTTATCGATTGCCTATCGCTTGGAAGCTCATTCCGGGGACTTGATACCTGCGATCATGTGGTGGAAAGTCGTTCAAAAAGAAGTGGAACAAGAAATCAGGACTGACGAAGAAAAAAGGAAAGAAGAGAAAAAAAAGGTGGTCAACGTGGTATATCAAAGGGCTTAAAAATCCCCCTTCACCATCGACCGGTAAACCTCAAGCAATAGCTCCTCCTCCCTTTCCCAAGTCAGTTCTGCTGCGGCAGTCCGGCAGGCTTCCCGGAGCTGATTGTACAACACCTCGTCCTGTAGTATCCGGTTAAGGGTATTGGAGAGTGCGGCAGGTTCCAGCTTGTCGAGCAGCAAAAAGCCAGGGTGCGCCCGATGCAGCGCCTCGTATTCCGGGAACGCCATGTGGATGGCGGGCACGCCTGCCTGCAGATAATCAAACGCTTTATTGGCGAGGGAGTAGTAGTAGCTCAGCCCCTGGTTTTCCAGCAGATTGAGACCGATGTAGGCTTTGGGCGTGATGCCGCGCAGTTCCTCCGGTTGCAAATAGCCCAGGAAGTGCACCTTATCCTCCAGCCCCAGTGCCTGCACCTGCTCTCTGAGTGCCTGCGAACGGTCGCCTTCTCCGGCCAGCCAGAGGACGGCATTATCTACTTGCTGCATGGCGGCGATGGCGGTTTCCAGCCCCCGGCCTTCGTTCAGTGCACCTTGGTAGAGGATGATGCGGGGATGTGGTTTAGGCGCGTCAGGGAATTCCGCCCGGGCGAAGGGTACATTGCGGACTACGGCAAAGGGCGTGCCATAGCGTTCCTCAAAAATACGGGCCAGCTCAGGTCCCACAGTATAGGCATAGCGCAGGCGCGGGATCGTCAGGCGGGCCACCGCCGACCAAATCCGCTGCACCATCGGGCGGCGCACCACCTCGGGCACTTCCGTGAAATATTCATGCGCATCGTACACACAGGGCTTGCTCTTCAGACGGCACCAGAAAAAGGCGGGCAGGATGGTATCCAAATCCACCGCGCACACCGCATCAAAGCGCTGCCGGGCCAGCCACCACCAAAGCCGGAGGTTGTACTCCAGGTAAAACAGCTTACCGGCATCAAAATGGCACCGCAGCCGCACTTGCGTAAACGGGCGCTCCGTAAGCGGCACCGAGCCCGGCCGCTGCCGCCCCACAAGCGTCACTTTATACCCTGCCCGGCTCAGGCTCGTGCAGATCCGGATCATGCGCTGATCGTAGGTCAGGTCGTTGGTGACGGTGCAAATCAGGCGTTCCAATGCAGTCGGTCTTCGGTTTGCTCGATAAAGCCTTCGTCCAGAAGGTATTCCAATGCTTTGAGTACCTGCTCCTCGCGCCGGGGCGGGAAAGATTCCATCAGGGCTTTCAGGCTCAAAGGCTCGTGCCTCAGCAGTTGCTCAATTTTGGCTTTGTACTTTTCGTAATCTTCGGTGCTGAGCTTGGCTTTGGTGCGGCCGGTGCAGACATCGCAGATGCCGCACTTCTCACTGTCGGTTTCCCCAAAGTAGGCGAGCAGTTGGCGGGAACGGCAGACGGGCGTTTCGGCGTAGGTGATGGCCTGCTGAATGCGCTCGTACTGCCGGTTTTTGCGAAAATTATGCAGTTGGTGGTCGATTTGGAGGTTATCGGCATCCACCCGCTCCTTCAGAAAGAGGATTTGAGGCATATCCTTCTGCTCCTGATAGTCCACGATCTCATCCTGATGCAGCTTGCGGAGCATTTTCTGAAGCTGATCGCGGGTGATATTGAGAAAGTTGGCCAATTGCCCCTCCCGCAGTTTGATGGGGTACTGAAAGGCGCCCTGATAGGTACGGAGGATCACCTTTAGTAGCTTGTCGAGCTTGGCGTGCCGCAGCTGATAGTCGTACAAGACCTCCTTGCCTACGATAATCTGCAGGCGGGAAGGAATAAACACGGCTTCTGTCAGGGTAATCCAGCCCGATTGCTCCAGGATGCGCAGGGCGCTGTAGGTAGTGAAAATATTGAGCTGGAAGTTCTGGGTAAACGTCACGATGTCAAAGTCGAAGCTTTCCCCCTCTCCGCTGCCTACCGCCAGTTGGAAATAGCTGCCAAGCGCCCGGTAGACGCGCCGCACTTCTTCCAGTGGGGGGAAAGCCTGCTCAAACTGTTTAAGCAGCCGCTGCCCGTCCTGCGATTGGTAGAGCAGTACGGCGTAGGCTTTTTCTCCATCCCGCCCGGCTCGGCCTGCCTCCTGAAAGTAAGCTTCCAGGCTGTCCGGGAGTTCCAGATGGGCAACCGCCCGCACATCCGGTTTGTCGATGCCCATGCCAAAGGCGTTGGTGCAGGCCATGACCCGGCACTTCCCGCTCATCCAGGCTTCCTGTTTTTGGCTCCGCTCTTCGCTCGTCAGCCCGGCGTGGTAGTAGTCGGCTGAGATGCCGTGGCGGCCCAGCAGCATTGCGGCCTCCTTGGTCTTCCGGCGGTTGCGCACGTACACGATACCTGAGCCTTTTACCCGCTTGAAGATATCGACCAGCTTTTGGTCTTTGCCTTCTTCGTAGAGGACGGAGTAGGACAGATTGGAGCGGCTGAAGCTCTTTTGCAAGACGTTGGGCTCCGGGAATTCCAGCTTCTCCTGAATGTCGCGCACGACTTCCGGAGTAGCGGTGGCGGTGAGAGCCAAGACAGGTACTTTTTCCGGCAGCAACTCCCGGATGCTGGCAATATCCAGATAGGGTGGCCGGAAATCGTACCCCCACTGTGAGATACAGTGCGCTTCATCCACCGCCAGCAGATTGACCGGCATACGGCTGATGCGCACCCGGGCGATCTCGGTGGTCAGGCGTTCCGGGGAGAGGTAGAGGAACTTGGTCTTGCCATAGACACAGTTGTCCAGGATGCGGTCGATATCGCTTTTGCGCATGCCGGAGTAGATGGCTTCCGCCAAAATGCCCCGCTTGCGCAGGTTTTCCACCTGATCTTTCATCAGCGCGATAAGGGGGGAGACCACTATGCAGATGCCTTCCCGTGCCAGCGCGGGCACCTGAAAGCAGATAGACTTGCCGCCACCGGTAGGCAGCAGGGCCAGCGTATCTTTCCCATCAAGGACCGACTGTATGATGTCTTCCTGCAGGGGGCGGAAGCGGTCGTACCCCCAGTATTGCTGCAATATCTCGATGGGTGCGGTACTCAATCGTGCGCTGTTTTGGTGTGGCGGGAAATTACGAACTCGCGGTGGATATACAAAGGGGATGAATAAAGGGTACGTTAAGGCTGCCGGCCGCGTTGCCCCTGTCGGGGAGCTTTCTCCTGGTACCTTATCGGGATCCGGCAGGTTCTTCCGGGAAAAGCTGGGGCAGAGCTCCCGGGTAGGGCTTAGTTTAAGCTCTACACCAGCAGCGTTATTCCTGTCGGGGAGCTTGGCGCTCTCCGATAGGTTCCGATTGAAGCTGGGGCAGAGCTCCCGGGTAGGGCTTAGTTTAAGCTCTACACCAGCAGCGTTGTTCCTGTCGGGGAGCTTGGCGCTCTCCGATAGGTTCCGCTTGCGAAAGCTGGGGCAGAGCTCCCGGGTAGGGCTTGGTTTAAGCCCTACCCCAGCAACAGGGAATCACCGACCCACTATGTCCATCCGTTTGCAATTCGTCACAAATTTTTGAGTAACGACCTGCCTCACCGATAAACCAACGGATTCCCCGCCACATTCTCCCCCCGCGCGTGGTAGATACGGAACCCCTGATTCTGCTCCAGGTGATCGTTGAACTTCATGTCGAGGGCAAAGTAGCGCATGGTGTAGCCGGTGCGGCGCTTTGGGCTGTGGTTAGGCCCTGCCCCGTGGATGATTCGAGCATCGTGTAAGGAACAGGTGCCGCGCTTCAACTCAAACCAAACGGCGTCCTCCTCGTTGAAGCTGCCCTGCCGGATTTCCGTGCTGAAGGTGTTGGCAGCGGCGTCGACGGCTTCGTAGTCCGAAAAGCCGTGGGCGTGCGTGCCGGGGATGACGCCCATGCAGCCATTCTCCAGGGTGGAATCATCAATGGCCAGCCATACGGTCACGATTTTGTCGAGGCGGTCAAACTTGTCATTCCAGTAGGCGCTGTCTTCGTGCCAGGGCGTACGCCGGCCCTTGAAGGGGGCTTTGCAGATAAAATGACTGGTGAACAGCCCGATATTGGGGCCAATGAGGTCTTCTACGAGATCCAGTACTTCCGGGGCAAGCAGGAAATCGAAGAGCCTTTCGTCCCGGAAATGGGGGGTGTCCAGTTCGTCGGACAGTTTGTCGCCTTTCTGAGCGAGGTGTTCTTCAAAAATACCGGTGAGGGCATTAAGTTTTTCGGGACTGAAAAGCTGCCGGTGGTGGAGGTGGTAGCCGTTGTCGTGGTAAGCGACCCGCTCTTGTTCGGTGAGTACGTTGAGCATGGTGTTTTTTATGCAAAGATGGGGCTGTGAAGTCTTCGGCGCTACCACAATACTTCAAAAAGTGGTACTATATTGAACTAAGAGTTTATATTATCCTTAGTATGCTTAATTTTGTATAGTTATGGGTGTGTATTTAGAAAAAGTACCGCTACAGGAAGGGGAGGTATGCGTCATGCGGGAGCTGCGGGTGCCCTATATGGACTATCCTTTCCATTACCACCCGGAGTACGAGCTGATTTGGGTAAAGCGTGGGCACGGCAAGCGGCTCGTAGGCGATCATATTGGCAGTTTCCGGGACGGTGACCTGGTGCTGATCGGGCCTCATCTCCCGCATCAGTGGCAAAATGCGGCGGCCTACAAAGCCGGAGAACGCACCACGCATGCCTTTGTACTCCATTTCCGGCTTAGCTACCTGCAGCGATTCCTGGAAATTGAAGGGCATGAGCCGGTTCGGATGCTGCTGCGGGAGGCAGAGCAGGGGTTGTTTTTTCCGGAAGGCGCTTCTGAAACCCTCGAATCTGTATTCTTGGCATTATCGCGACCACCAAGCCTGGACAAAACGCTGACCCTCCTGAAACTGCTGGCACGGCTGGCTCAAATGAGCGAACGCACCCCTCTGGCCAGTACCGGCTATACCGCTGGCCTCAAACCCGCCGGAGCGGACAGCATCAACCTGGTCTTTCAGTACCTTATGGAAAACTATCAGGAAGAAGTATCGCTCGAATCAGCAGCCGCCCTGCTCTCTCTCAGCAAATCTGCTTTTTGCCATTACTTCAAAAAGAAAACGAGCAAGCCTTTTTCGGTATTCGTCAACGAATTGCGCATCGGCAGCGCCTGTCGGCAATTGATCGACACAGACAAACGAATTGCCACCATAGCCTTTGAGAATGGCTTTAGGAATCTGTCCTATTTCAACCGGCAATTCAAAGCAGTCAAAGGGCTTTCGCCTTCTGTTTTCCGGGCGAAATACCGGGAGGCGATGAATTAACGGAGTCCCCAAAAAAAGAGGAGCCTACCCAACGGGCAGGCTCCTCCGGGAAATCTCAAATCGTTAACTTTTAAATAATGGTTGACATTTGCTGATTCGCCTTGTCCTCCCGCACCAGGATTTCCTCCTCCGGGTCGGCGACAAGGTGGGCGATGAGGTCGCCAATCTTACTGCAACCATAAACGATATTCGGTTTAAGCTCGGGCGTGCCGATGCCTTTTTCCAATACATACTGTACCGTGGTGCGGATGCTCTTTGCGGCTTCGTTCATGCCGAGAGATTCTACCAGCATTGCAGCGGAAAGGATGGCCGCCATGGGGTTGGCAATGTCCTGCCTTGCGGCCTGCGGGAAGGAACCGTGGATGGGCTCAAACATGGAAGTGTGCACACCCACCGAAGCCGAGGGCAGCAAGCCCATAGAACCTGCCAAAACGCTCGCCTCATCACTGAGGATATCCCCAAACATATTGCTGGTCAGGATGACATCAAACTGACTGGGGTACTGAATCAGCTGCATGGCGGCATTGTCTACGAACATGAAATCGAGCTCCACTTCCGGGTATTCGGGGGCAATCGCCTGCACCGCGCGCCGCCACAATCGGGAGGTTTCGAGCACATTGGCTTTGTCCACCAGCGTGACTTTCCGGCGGCGCAGCATGGCCTGCTCAAAGGCCAGGCGGGTGATGCGGTCGATCTCGTCTACCTGATAGGAACAGGTGTCGTAGGCGGACTGCCCATCCTCCGCAGTATTTTTATCTCCGAAGTAAATGCCGCCTGTGAGCTCCCGGAAAATCACCATATCGGTGCCCTTGATGCGGTCTTCCCGCAAAGGGGAGAGGTGCAGGAGCTTTTCATAGGTGGTTACCGGGCGGATATTGGCGTACAGCCCCAGCGACTTCCGCAGTTGCAGCAGGCCTTGCTCCGGGCGTACCTTGGCGGAAGGGTCATTATCATATTTTGGGTGGCCGATGGCCCCGAAGAACACGGCATCGGCATTGAGGCAGGCTTCCAGCGTCTCCTCCGGCAGGGGGCTGCCGTGGCGGTCGATGGCAATGGCCCCGACGTCGGCATGGCAGTATTCAAAATGCTGATCGAAACGCTCGGCTACCGCGTCCATCACTTTGATGGCTTGCTCGGTGACCTCCGGGCCGATGCCGTCACCGGGCAGGAGGGCGATTTTTGTCTTGGGTGTGTTGGATAAGTTCATGGTCTTTAACGATTTGAGTTATACGCAATACGAAGTGGTTTGCAACACCGGGGCAAGCTACTTCTTAGCGTGAATGCTGACATTGAGTAGGTTTGCTGTGGCAAACCACTTAATCGTCAGTATAGTAGCTTAGGAATGAGGAATAAATAAATCGCGCTTTTTGACCGAGGAGATTTTGTTCCAAGACGAGGCAGAAAACGTAGGCGTCCGTACGGACGGCGAGGCTTTCTAACGAAGTATTGGGGCAAAAGCGCCCGTCAAAAATGATGAGTTATTTATTTCTCATTCCTTATACGGCAGCAGCCTGTCGCTGTTGCTCGTAGGATTCAATTTTATCTTTGATGCTGAGCAGGAAGTCGATATCGTCCTGCCCGTTCAGCAGGCAGTGCTTTTTGTAGGTATCGATTTCGAAACCGGTGGACTGCCCGGTGGCATCAATAGTGAACTTTTGTTGCTCCAGGTTTATAGTAAATGTCGCCTGTGGATTTTGCTCTATGGCAGAGAAGATATCGTGCAGGAATTCTTCGCTCACCTGTACTGGCAGCAGGCCGTTATTCAGCGCATTGCTCCGGAAGATATCCGCAAAGAAGCTGGAAACCACCGCCCGGAAACCGTAGTCGTACAATGCCCAGGCTGCATGCTCCCGGCTTGAGCCACAACCGAAGTTGCGCCCGGCCACCAGAATTGTACCATCGTAGGCCGGATTGTTGAGCACAAAATCAGGCTTGGGCGTATCGTCGTTCTGATAGCGCCAGTCGCGGAAGAGGTTGTCGCCAAAGCCTTCCCGGGTAGTTGCTTTCAGGAAGCGGGCGGGAATGATCTGATCGGTATCCACCTCCTCGATGGGCAGGGGTACAGCGCTACTATGTAAGGTTTGGAATTTTTCCATGTCTGTTTGGGTCTAATTCTGATTGAGCAATTCGCGCACATCCACCAGTTCGCCGTAAATGGCTGTAGCTGCCGCCATGAGCGGGCTGGCCAGAATGGTGCGGGCGCCAGGGCCCTGCCGCCCTTCGAAATTGCGGTTGGAGGTGGACACACAGTATTCACCAGCGGGCACTTTATCCTCGTTCATGCCCAGACAGGCCGAACAGCCGGGCTCCCGAAAATCAAAACCGGCAGCCGTGAGGATGTCGTGCAGCCCTTCCGCTTTGGCCTGAGCTTCTACCTGTTTGGAGCCGGGCACCACCATCACGTTCACATGGTCGGCTTTCTTCCTGCCTTTTACAAAAGCAGCCACCGCACGCAGGTCCTCAATCCGGGAATTGGTGCAGCTGCCGATGAAGACGTGGTTGATTTTCTGACCTTTCATGGCCTGACCGCCCCGAAGCCCCATGTACTTCAGGGAGTTCTCAAAGGTGACGTTGCCAGCGGGCACTTCGGGGACCGCCTGACTGATGCCGATGCCCATGCCCGGGTTGGTACCGTAGGTGATCATCGGCTCAATATCTTCGGCGCGGAAGTGGTATTCCTGATCAAAGGTTGCATCTTCATCCGTATACAGTTGAGACCAACGCTCCACCGCCGCATCGAAATCAGCTCCCTTAGGCGCAAATTCCCGCCCTTTGATGTATTCGAAAGTGGTGTCGTCTGGTGCAATCATACCGCCCCGGGCGCCCATTTCTATGCTCATGTTGCAGATGGTCATGCGGCCTTCCATGCTCAGCGCGCGGATAGCCGAGCCTGCGTATTCTACGAAGTGCCCGGTGCCGCCACTTGCGGTCAGCTGGGAGATGATGTACAGGATAATGTCTTTAGCCGTCACGCCGGGCTGCAATTCCCCGTCCACGGAGATACGCATGCGTTTAGGCTTGCGCTGCAGGACGCACTGTGTGGCTAAGGTTTGTTCCACCTGACTCGTGCCAATACCAAAGGCGATACAGCCAAAGGCCCCGTGGGTGGAGGTGTGGCTGTCGCCGCAAACGATGGTCATGCCGGGTTGGGTAATACCTAGTTCAGGCCCGATGACGTGCACGATGCCCTGATAGGGGTGCCCCAGGCCGTAGAGTTCCACACCAAACTTTTCGCAGTTTTCGGTCAGTTTGTCCACCTGAAAGCGGGACAGTTCTTCCCGTATGGGCAGGTGCTGATCTTTGGTGGGCACATTGTGGTCGGCCGTAGCCACGGTTTGCTGTGGGCGGAAGACCGGGATGCCCCGTTTTTCCAAACCCGCAAAGGCCTGCGGGCTTGTCACCTCGTGTATGAAGTGGCGGTCGATGTAGAGGACTTGTGTATCTTCTCCCACCTCTGTGACCAAGTGGTTGTCCCAGATTTTGTCGAACAAGGTTTTGCCCATAGGATTATGCAGTTTGGGTAACGCGCTCGGTTTTGTTGATGATAATTTGTTCTAACTCGGCATCATCGACTTCCTTCATGGTATCTGCTACCTCCAGGAAGCGAGCGTAGACGACATCGAGTTCGTCCTTGGTCAGGTTGTGGCCGATATTCTTGGACCGGTAGGCGATTGCAGCCCGGCCGGAGCGGGCGGTGAGCACAATTTTGGAATGATCAACGCCCACTTCAAGCGGGTCGATAATTTCGTAAGTATCCCGCCGTTTGATGACGCCGTCCTGATGAATACCGGAGGAGTGGGCAAAGGCGTTGGCGCCTACGATGGCTTTGTTGGGCTGCACCGGCATACCCATACGCTCGCTCACAAGGCGGCTTGTAGGGTAGATGAGCTTGGAGTTGATATTGCTGAAGTAGGGCAGGTCGGGGCGCTGCCGCAAAATCATCACGGTTTCTTCCAGGGAAGTATTGCCGGCCCGCTCGCCTATACCGTTGATGGTACATTCGATTTGGCGGGCGCCGTTCTGCACGCCGGCGATGGAATTGGCGGTAGCCAGCCCCAGGTCGTTGTGGCAGTGGGTGGAAAGGACTGCGTTCTCGATACCTTTTACGTTTTCACGGAGGTAGCGGATTTTAGCGCCATACTCTTCCGGGAGGCAGTAGCCGGTGGTATCCGGAATGTTGAGGGTGGTGGCCCCAGCTTTGATGACTGCTTCCAGCACGCGAGCGAGGTATTCATTATCTGTACGGCCGGCATCTTCGGCGTAGAATTCTACATCTTCTACGAAGGACTTGGCGTACTTGACAGCGGCTACGGCCCGTTCCAGGATTTTATCCTGTGTGCTGCGCAGCTTGTATTTGATATGCGAGTCTGAGGTGCCAATACCAGTATGAATGCGGGGGTGTTTTGCATGTTGCAGGGCTTCGGCAGCCGTTTTGATGTCATTCTCAACCGCCCGTGACAACCCGCAGACAGTCGGTGCGGTAACGGCCCGGCACACTTCCTGCACGGCTTTGAAATCACCAGGTGAGGAAACCGGGAAGCCGGCCTCTATAATGTCAACGCCCAGCTTTTCGAGCTGCCGGGCAATTTCCACCTTCTGGTCCATGTTGAGCTTACAGCCCGGTACCTGTTCTCCATCGCGCAGCGTCGTGTCAAAAATGAATACCTGGTTGTCAGTCATAGTCGAAAAATTTGGGTGCAAAAGTGTATTTTTGCTTAATTAGCTTTTGTTTGCCAGGCAAAATGAGGATGGCTATTTGTTTATTTGCCGGTTTCCAATTGCCGAACATCAAATATGCGGGCTTGTGCACGGCTCTGAAAACCAGATTACCCTGCTACTACAAATGTGAGCTCGTGTGGCTAAATTGTAAGTGTTTGACTTTCAGCGGATTGATTAATAAAGAATTACAATGCCCAAGCAGAAGACTGATGATTTGCTCCATTTGATCCGATCTTTGACCCGTGCGGAAAAGCGCCACTTCCGGTTGTTTGTGCGCCGCAATCAGGCCTCCGACGATATCCTGTTTTTGAAGCTGTTCGATTACCTGGATAAGCACAAAGCGTACGACGAGGCGCAAATCCTCAAGAAAATCCCCGCCATTAAAAAGCGGCAGTTGTCCAATCTGAAAGCACACCTTTATAAGCAACTGCTGGTTAGCTTGAGGTTGCTGAATGCAAGTCATAACGAGGATATTCAGCTACGGGAGATGGTCGACTACGCCCGGGTGCTGTACGATAAAGGCCTGTACCGGCAGTCGCTGGACATGTTGGCCAAAGCCAAGGAGCGTGCCTACGAAGCCCGGATGATGACGCTGGCTATGGAAATTGTGGAGTTTGAAAAGCTGATCGAAGGGCAGTATATCACCCGGAGCATAGAGGGGCGGGCGGAAAACCTTACCGAAGAAGCCTTGCTGCTCAGCGAGCGGCTCAACCATACCAATCAGTTTTCCAACCTGTCCCTGCAGCTCTACGGCTTATACCTCAAAGTGGGCTATGTACGCAACGAAAAAGACTACTATTACGTCAGGGAGTTCTTTTACTCCAATTTGCCAAAGGCAGAGTACCAGGAGCTGGACTTTTTCGGCAAATTGTACTTCTGCCAGTCGCACGTCTGGTTTTACCACATGACGCAGGAGTTTGCCCTGTGCTACCGCTATGCCCAAAAGTGGGTAGATTTATTCCTGGCGCATCCGGAGTATCAGGAGACCTACGCGCCGCTTTACCTCAAGGGGCTGCATAATTTGCTGAACTCCCTGTTCAATACCCTGCAGTACGAACGCTTTGGGGAAGGCTTGCAGCGATTGATTCAGTTTAAAGAAGCTTTTGACCTTAAGCAGAGCAAAAATATCGAAGGGCTCTATTACCTTTATTTCTACATTCATTCCATTAAGCAGCACTTCCTGACGGGCACCTTCACCCGGGGGCTGGAGCTGGTGCCGGATCTGGTCAAAGCCATTGACAAAGACCAATATAACTGGGATGAGCGGCGCGTTATGGTATTCTACTACCGCATAGCCTGCTTGTACTTTGGCAGCGGGGATAACGACAGCGCTATCGATTACCTCAACCTGATCATCAACCGGAAGAACCCGGACTACCGGGCGGATATCCAATGCTTTGCCCGTATTCTCAACCTGATTGCTCACTACGAGCTGGGCAATGCGCAGTTGGTGGAGTACCAGGTGAAATCCGTGTATCGCTTTCTGTCCAAAATGGAAGAGCTGCACGCGGTGCAACAGGAGATTTTCCGCTTCATCCGGCGGGTGCCCCGAATCATGGAAGAGGACCTTAAGGCGGAATTCCAAAATTTACGGGACCGGCTGGTCAAGCACGAAAACGACCCCTTTGAGCGCCGGCCCTTCCTGTACCTCGACATTATCTCCTGGCTGGAGGCAAAAATCTCCGGCCGAACGGTAGAGGAGGTGGTGCAGGAGAAAGCCAATAATCAGTATGTAGCTTAGGCTGAGGAGCGCTGGCAGGAGGTTAAATGGGTTCTTCTCCGCTAAAATCTGTGCGGGCCAGGTATACGATTACGATCCCGGTGATGATCATCAGTAGCTTGATGACAAACCCGGCCAGCGCCCCGAATGCATCAATCCAGACCAGGAAAGACAGCTTGGCGCCCACGAGGCTAAGCACGATGGAAGAAAACCCAAGCCCCGCCAGCACAAAACCAACTAATGTGTAAATCGCCTTGTTTTTATTCATGTTTTTAGTGCTTATATTCGCAGTTTACTGAATAGAAGAACAGTTTTGGCTCAGAACAGTTTTGCCAGCGCCACACCCTAACCAAAACCCGTCCATGGTCAAAATTATAGAATGCCCCCGCGATGCCATGCAAGGCATCAAGCCCTTTATCCCGACCGAAACTAAAGCCGCGTATCTCAACCAACTGCTCCGGGTCGGCTTCGATACCCTGGACTTTGGCAGCTTTGTTTCGCCTAAAGCTATCCCCCAAATGCGGGATACGGCGGAGGTGCTTGGTCAGCTCGACCTCTCAAAGACGAAGACCAAACTCCTGGCTATCGTGGCTAACCGCCGGGGCGCGGATGATGCTGCCCAATTTGAACAAATTGATTACCTGGGCTACCCGTTCTCCATCTCAGAAACCTTTCAGCTTCGAAATACCAACGCCACTATAGAAGAGTCTATCGAGCGGGTGGCACAAATCCAGGATATCTGTACCGCCAGCAGTAAGGAGCTTGTGGTCTACATTTCCATGGGCTTCGGCAATCCCTACGGTGACCCCTGGAATGTGGAAATTGTGGAGCAATGGACCGACCGACTTGTGGAGATGGGCATCGGTATCCTACAGTTATCGGATACCATCGGCGTGGCCAGCCCGGAGAGCATCAGCTACTTGTTCAGCAATATTACGCCTCATTACCCGGATATCGAGTTCGGAGCGCATTTTCACACCACGCCCACGGCCTGGAAAGAGAAAGTCGCTACGGCCTACGAGCACGGCTGCCGGCGTTTTGACGGTGCCATTCGCGGTTACGGCGGCTGCCCCATGGCCAAGGATGACCTGACGGGCAATATGCCTACCGAAAACATGGTGTACTACTTCCGCGATATTGGCGCAGATACGGGGATGGATGTTGACCACTTCGGGAAGTCAGTGGAAATGGCGGGGGAGGTTTTTCCGCTTTAGTGTATGTTTGGAGCAAACAAGAGCTGATAATCAAAGAGTTGTGGTTATGGCTAAATGGAAAAATGCGCGTTTGGCGGGTCAAATAAGTATTTTTCCATGACGTCCCGGTTTTACCGGGATTCACAAGGCTTTGGTTATCAGCCGAAGTGCACCTCCAAACATACACTTAGAAGTTTAAAAGGCGCAAGTCAAACTCAAAACCCGGCAGAATAGGTGAGGCATCTATCGTTTGATCAAATCCATCAATAACAAGGGGCGTTCTTTCTGGGCGGTAGACGACCACCTGCTGTGCCTGAGGGTCGATTAGCCAGGCCAGTTGTACGCCGTTGGCGATCCAGGTTTCCAGCATTTTTTGCTCCAAGGCAGCACGTGCATCGGTTTTAGATCGGATTTCAATAATAAACGCGGGGACTATCGGTGGGAAAGTCTGCCGTTGTGCCTGTGTCAGTTGGCTGAGCTGCTTTTTTGATACCCACGAGGCATCTGCTGCCCGGGTGGAGCCATCGGGCAACTGGAATCCGGTCGAAGGGCTGAACGCTTTACCGTTGCGGGTGCGAAGGCAATAATTACGCAATTCTCCAAACACTTCGCCTTCGTAATAGCCCGATTCTAAGTTTACAGGAGCCATAATCCAGACTTTCCCATCCGAAGAGCGCTCCGCACGAATATCCGGGTTAGCGGCACAGAAATGCTCGAAATCGGTAACGGACATGGGTTCCGTCAGACTGATTTGCAGCCCTTCCTGTTCGGGAAGGGATAAGGTGATATCCCTGGTGAGCGTCATAGACGAATCATTAATTGATTTGGACTCTTAAGTTAGAAAATCTGCCTGGTATCTGCAACAAATAATTGCCGGGTAAGCCTTCTAAAATTACCCGGCAATTAAAACCTCACTCCCCAATTAGTTCATACAACGCCTCCAGCTTCGGCGTCAGAATAATTTCCGTGCGCCGGTTTTGGGCTTTGCCTTTGGCTGTATCATTGGAGGCAACGGGGTAGAACTCTCCACGCCCGGCAGCCGTGATGCGCTGCGGGTCCACCCCATTGGCGGTAAGCACCTTGACGACGGAGGTGGCCCGGCCCACGCTCAGGTCCCAGTTGAAGGCGGCATCCCCATCGGTATCGGTATGGCCTTCTACCGTGATAGCAATATCTGGGTTGTTTTTGAGCACTTCCGCTACTTTCTGAATGGCATCTTTACCCGCATTGTTGATGGACTTGCTGCCGGAAGGGAAAAGCAAGTTCTGGCTGAGGGAGACGTAGACTTTGCCATTTTGCTCCCGTACGGTCAGGTCGGCATCCGAGAAGCCCAGCAGCGCCTGATTGATGCGCTCGCGCAGGGCGTTCAGTTTTTCCTCCTTTTCGGCGATGGCGGATTCCAGTTCAGTGACCCGGGCTTCCCGTTCTACCAGGCTCTGCCGCAAGGCCTCGGTTTCTTCTTCCCGCTGTTCTATCTCGGCTTCCAGCTGTTGGAGTTGGCGTTCCCGGCGGTCAAGTTCCTGTTCTTTTAGCGTCAGTTGAGCCATGAGCTTTTGGCGCTCATCGGAAGAAGATTCCAGCATCTTTTCATTCTGGTCCAGCATGCGGTCGTAGCGTTTGAGCAAATCCTCATTGGCTTTGTCGAGTTGGTTGTAGCGGTTTTGCAGGGTACGGAGGTCCTCCCGGGTATCTGCCAGGTCCTTTTCCAGGTCTTCTTTTTGTTCCCGGAGGGTTTTGTTTTGCGCCTGAGCGGTTTCCAGCTGTTGCTCAAGGTCGTTATAGTTCGTCTGCAGCTGATCGCGGTCGGCCAGGGCATCCTCGTACTTTTGGTAGCTGACGCAGCTGTTCATGGACAAGGCGAATACAAAAATTGTTAATAGGTGAAATCGCATATTGCTTTGTGGTATTATCAGGATTATGAAAAAAGCCTTCTCACCTATAAAGGAGGCAAGAAGGCTTATGTTGTATCCGCTGCAACAAAAATAAAAAGGCTGTCAGCGTTAGCAAAACGGACTCAGATTACATCATGCCGGGCATTCCACCTCCGGGCATTCCGCCTCCGCCAGGCATACCTGCACCGGTACTTTCTGGCTCAGGCATGTCGTTAATGACACACTCGGTGGTCAGCAGCATACCTGAAATAGAAGCGGCGTTCTCCAGCGCAATGCGCGTCACCTTAGTCGGGTCGATTACACCAGCTTTCTTCAGATCTTCAAAAACACCAGTGCGGGCGTTATAGCCAAAGCTGCCTTCGCCTTCCTTCACCCGCTGGAAGATGACAGAGCCTTCCACACCGGCGTTATCCGCGATAATGCGAAGGGGCGCTTCCAATGCTTTGCGAACGATTTGGATACCGATGGTTTCGTCCTCGTTCTTGCCTTTCATGCCTTCGAGGGCAGCGATAGCTCTTACGAGCGCCACACCACCACCGGCAACGATGCCTTCCTCAACCGCAGCACGGGTCGCGTGCAGGGCGTCATCGACACGGTCTTTCTTCTCTTTCATTTCCACTTCAGTCGCTGCACCAACGTACAGTACGGCTACGCCGCCTGACAGTTTGGCAAGGCGCTCCTGCAGCTTCTCCCGGTCGTAGTCGGAAGTGGTGGCTTCGATTTGCTGCTTGATCTGATTGATACGAGCCTGAATCTGGCTCTCGTCACCGCTACCGTTTACGATAGTGGTGTTGTCTTTATCAACCGTGATCTTTTCGGCAGAGCCCAAGTGCTCCATGCTTACATTCTCCAGCTTATAGCCTTTCTCTTCGCTGATGACAGTGCCACCGGTGAGAACAGCGATATCTTCCAGCATAGCCTTACGGCGGTCACCGAAGCCAGGTGCTTTTACTGCAACGACCTTCAGCTGTGCCCGCAGGCGGTTGACAACGAGTACGCCCAGTGCCTGGCTCTCAATGTCCTCTGCAATGATCAGCAGCGGGCGGCCAGCCTGTACCACTTGCTCCAGGATAGGCACGATGTCCTGCATGTTGGAGATCTTCTTATCGTGGATTAGGATGTACGGGTTTTCGTACTCCGTGATCATATTCTCTGTATCCGTTACGAAGTACGGAGAGAGGTAGCCCCGGTCGAACTGCATACCCAGTACTTCGTCTACGTAGGTATCTGTACCTTTTGCTTCCTCCACGGTGATGACACCGTCCTTGGATACCCGCTTCATCGCATCAGCGATCAGGGTACCCACCTCTTCGTCGTTATTGGCGGAGATAGAACCGACTTGCTTCACTTTCTCGAAGTCGTCGCCTACCACTTCTGACTGCTCCTTCAGGTTGGCGATTACCGCTTTGGTTGCGGCTTCGATGCCACGCTTCAGATCCATAGGGTTGGCGCCAGCGGTGACGTTCTTCAGACCAGCTGTTACCATAGCCTGAGCCAGAATGGTTGCGGTAGTCGTACCATCACCAGCGATATCCGCTGTCTTTGATGCAACCTCCTTGACCATTTGTGCGCCCATGTTTTCTATGGCGTCTTCCAATTCGATTTCTTTAGCTACCGTGACACCATCCTTAGTAATCTGGGGTGCACCGAAGCTCTTTTGGATAACCACGTTGCGGCCTTTTGGGCCGAGGGTTACTTTTACTGCATTGGCCAGGGCATCTACGCCTCTGCGCAGTCCTTCCCGGGCATTTCTATCGAAGCTAATTTCTTTAGCCATATTAAGCTTGATTTTTTTGTTTTGTTAAAAAAGGTTAGGATAAAGGAGGAAAGGCTTACTCGCTGCCTTCCAGGATGACAAGGATGTCGTCTTCGCGCATAATCAGGTAATCCTGTCCCTGATACTGCAGCTCCTGGCCTGCGTACTTACCATAAAGTACGATATCGCCAGCCTTTACCGTCATGGCATTGCCGTCTTTGCCGGGACCTACGGCAACAACTTCGCCACGCTGTGGCTTTTCCTTGGCTGTATCAGGAATAATGATGCCGCCCTGTGTCTTTTCTTCTGCCTGGGCGGGCTTGACCACAACTCTGTCATTGATGGGCTTCATAATCTTTAGAATCCGTTTTGTTAAACAATGATATAGTGAGCCCACAGGCTCATCTATGTCCTATCACAGGACGTGCCAAAACGGTTTTCCTGACAATATTGCAGAAATGGCAGGGGGGTGGCAGGTCTTTTGGCGGGCATAGGAGCAGAATTGGCAGTTTTAGTTGGCATGGGAGGGGAGAGAAGCACTTGGAATCAATCGAGCGGTTACCAGGGCAAAAGGTGACAAAAGTCACTGTTAAAAAGTGCATTTCTGCTTTAGCAATGTTCGGGCATTTGCTAACTTTACAGTGCTGGTTAACAGTATGCTCTTTTGTAATCTATTTACCTACATACCATACCTCGGAAGGCACTTTCGAAGTATGCATAAATTCAAACGCCATGAAGAAATGCTCTCTTCTCTTCTCTTCTCTTCTCTTCTCTAGTGTTATGATATTCGCGCAGACTTGTACCGACCCGGTTATCGCTTTGATACAAACGGGCAGCGATTGTAATAGCTACGAGGTGAGGATGTTCAGCCCGCCTACTGATGATTTAGTTCGTCTCAACGTGACAGTTATTGTATCCTCCAATGGCAGCAACCTTAACGCCACACTTGGAAGTGAGCTTGCCGCAGCAGGAGGGTATGATTTGCAGGTGACTTCTACCAACTTTATTACGCTGAATCAGACAGATTTAGCTGGTTTTCAATTGCCATCCTTTTCAGGAACAGGGCTGACGCTATTTACCTTTGATTTTCTTGGAGACTTTGAGGACACAGTAACAGCTACTATCGATCCTTCGGTAATGATCAACTTAAAATCAACTACTCTATTAGGTGATCCATGTCCAGCCACATTACCTAACCCTATCGTCTCCTGTACCTTTAGCGGAGGCAGTATTCTCTCCGGTACCATCACGGCTATTCAAGACTGCATAGGCTCCACTAATCAAAGCCTGGCAGGTGCGACGGTACGAATCACGAGTACAAGCGCACCGGGGCTTACGCCTTTAGTGACTCAAACAGATGTGGCCGGGTACTATTCCGGCACTGTTCTTGACGGAGAAGATTATCTCGTTAGCCCTGAGTATGACCTTTCCGAACCAGACTGTGGCCTGGATGATGCAGATATTGTCCTGATTTCCGGGCATATCCTGGGCTCTTTCCTTTTTATCAGCCCCTGGCAATTTGTTGCTGCTGACTTTAATCTAAGCAATACAGTGACCACACTTGATCAAATAGGTATAAGAAATGCCATCCTAAATGATGTTTACCCCAGCGGGTTCAAATCCTGGCGGATGGTCAATGCTGCTGCTTTGAATGGCGGAGTCCTAAATGGCTTTAACTTAAGCCTGATTACTGAAACGGAAACAGTAATGAACGCACCACTTTCCGGAGTATCTAATCTCAATTTTATTGGTGTGAAAACGGGAGACGTAGAGGTGTCTTGTAATCAATGCATCACTACGAACAGCTCTGCAAACAGCGTCCCGTTGGCAGGCTTGAAGGCTGAAGCAACAGGTGATTTATCGGCAGGTGGGATAATCGAGCTTCGTTTGTCACCGGAGGAAGCCTATGAGCAACTATGGCTAATTGGGCTTGAGTTCATACTTTCACCCGAACATCTGGAAATACTGGAAGTCAGCGGTAAAGGTGGTTTTAAGCTACAGGAAGATGGATATGCCCTCAATGCTCAAGCTGGGCATTTCCATGGGATTTGGCTTCCGCTGGAACAGCAATTCCTACAACTTGGAAAGGGAGATGAATTGGTGGTGAAGGCTAAAGTCAAGCGACCTTTTTCGAAAATATCCGAAGTTTTTTCACTGTTAAATGGCGCAAATGTTTATCCAGATGGTAAAAAGCATCATTGGTCAGCTTCAGCTCAACAGGGCTCAAAGGTTTCTGTTTTTCCTAATCCTTTCGGAGAACAGGTGACCATCAGTGGGGTAGAAGAAGCCGGGCAGCTCCGTGTGTTTAATGCTGCGGGGCAGTTAATCCATCAGCAGCAGCTTCAGCCATTGGTGGAGCAGCAGATTGCTACCTACAATTGGCAGCCTGGAGTCTATTTTTACCGGGTGGAGACCCCGGCATCCAGCATCTCCGGTAAACTAATTCGCAAATAGTAACACGCTATTGAAAATGGCAGTCCAGCTTTCTGCGACAGAAAGCTGGACTGCTTTCGTATTCTTAAATCCTGATCCCATGGCTTATCTTAAACCACTTTTTCTATTCTGCTTTGTGGTCTTTTCGGTTTTGGCGAGTGCACAAGAGCTGTATTTCTATGCGCCACCTGCAGGAAATAACTCCCCAAATAACCATGTTGGAATTATTGATCTGGCAACGTGTGATACAGTTCATGTTGTAGAGCCGGAACGCCGACTTGGAAGCTGTACTTTTGACCGGGATACTAACCTTTACACTGTATTATCGGATACTATATACCAAGTTGATTTAGAGACAGGTAGCTTAGAATATCTTACAGATTTCGGGGTGGTTTTAGAGCCTGGACAGTCTGGTCCGGGCATAGCAGGATTGGAAGTTATAGGGGAGACTTTGTTTGCAATCTTTACTGATCCAGCTACAGCATTAGGAAAATATAATTTAAAAACTGGCGAAAAAGAGTTATTGAATTCGAATTTTGAAGCAGATAATAACCCTCTTTTGGCACCATCAGCTTTGACAGTGATCAATGGGCAGTTGGTGGCCAGTACCTGGGGGGGCGGTTTTTATCAGCTGGACACCAATGACTTGTCCAATAGCCAATTGCTTTTTCCACATCCAATATTGGAACCCTTTTCCAATGGCTTGGGTACAGTACCGGTGGATTGCCAAAATAGCCGGACTTTCGTAACGGATGCGATAGTTCAATCTGTTGATAATATATACGAAGTTCACTTTGAAGCACAAACCCTTGAATTGACATGTGTTGCTGATTTTCGTATTGCCAGCCTCTGGACCTTAGAAGAGTCCCTCCCCCCGCCCTGCGCCTTGGAGGTTAACCCAATAGGTGCATTCCCCGGCAGCGCCTACCAGGCCGACACGGCCTGTACAGGGGCACCACAGCCCATCCTGCCAGGGAGCCTGGAGCTGCTTTCCGAGATTGGCTTCATAGATTCCATCCGCATATCGCTTGTGGGGCCGGGCAGCCCTGAAGAGCAGTTGGCCCATCCTGGAAGCGACAGCATTGTGGCGTTTGGCAGCGGCACTCCCCAGCTGCGCCTGCTGCCGCAGCTGGGGCAGCCCTCCCTGCCGGCCTGGGAGGCCGCGCTGGGTGCCGCTCAGTACACCTATGCCGGCCCCGGGCTCCCCCCGGAAGGCACCCGGGCAATCAGAGTGGTTGCTTATGCGGCAGGCAATGTGAGCGATACGGCCCTGGCCTATTTGCCGATTTTCCCTTATCCGCCTTCAGCGGGAGAGGATGCAGCGGTGGCCCTCTGTCCGGGCAGTGCCCCGGTAGGCTTGTTTGCTCAGCTCGGCGGCAGCCCGGCTCCCGGTGGGGAATGGCAGCCCGGCAGTGGCAGTTTCGATCCGGCAGCAGATGCGCCAGGCACTTACTTTTACATTCAGTCTGGTGCGCCTGGCTGCCCTGGTGATACCGCTGTGGCTACGGTCAGCCTGCTTCCCCCTCCGGTGTTCAGCCTGGGCGCAGACACGGCCTTATGCCAGGGCGATACCTTATTGCTGGAAGCCCCGGCGGGCCTTCAGGTGGGCCAGTGGCAGGATGGCAGCACCGGCTTATCCTTCACGGTTGCACAGGCAGGAGATTATGTCCTGCAAGCCAGCAACAGCGAAGGCTGCACCGGTTCGGATACGATAGCAGTCGCTTATTCGGATTTCTCGGGCTTATTGCTCGAAACTACGGATGTTGTCTGCTTTGGGGACAGCACCGGTGTGCTGGAGGCGGTGCCCTCCGGTGGCTTGCCACCGTATGCGTTCGACTGGCAGCCTGTTGGCTTTGGTGCAACGGCTACGGGCCTGCCTGCGGGCACGTACAGCGTTACGGCAACTGATGCAGCGGGCTGTACTTTCTCTTCGGCAGCGGTTATTGAGCAGCCTGAGTCACCGATAGCAGTCACCGACACCCTGCGCCGCTGCGCCGGGGAGCCTTTCTTTTGGGAAGGGGAACCGGTTCTTTCGGATACCTTGCTGCAAGGGGTTTACAGCAGTGTTGCGGGCTGTGATTCGCTGTACGAGCTGCATTTGTACTTCTCAGATACGGTCCGGAGCAGTTTGCAGGCTGATATTTGTGCGGGCGATACGTTTAGCTGGGAAGGGCAGGTGTGGGAGCAGGATACAAGCGTTTGTATGACTTACAATACGGTGGCTGGCTGTGATTCTCTTACCTGTCTTGAACTGGTTGTTGCGCCGCCTGTAGTGGTCAGCGCAGGTGCAGATCAGGAAGTGTTGCCGGGGCAGCCGGTCATGCTGTCGGGCAGTAGCAGCGCAGCAATGGTGCAATGGCTCCCCGAAGAGGGGCTAAGCTGCCCAACTTGTTTGTCCACTAATGCAGAGCTGACGGCTACCCAAGTGTACCAGCTGTTAGCCACAGATAGCCTGGGCTGCACGGCAATGGATGAGGTACGAGTTGTCGTCCTGCCCGCTTCCGCTTACTACCTGCCCAACGCCTTTTCGCCCAATGGGGACGGGCGCAACGACACCTTTGGGCCGCTGCCTGCCGGCCCAGGCATTGAGGTGGGGCAGTTCCGGGTGTTTGACCGCTGGGGCGGGCTGGCCTTTGAACGCAGCGGCTTGCAGATGGGAGACAGCCGCCTTTTCTGGGATGGCCGGGTTGGGGGCGAAGCTGCCCCGGCGGGCGTTTATGTATGGGTGCTGCAGGTAAGGCTGCCGGGCGGCAGGGCGGAGCAAGTACAGGGAGAGGTGTTGTTGCTGCGTTAAAGAGCGCTTGATACGAAAGTTAGTAAAAAATAGAAACCCGGATCACCTTCGAAATCGAAAGTAATCCGGGTTTTATTCAATCTGTAGCTATGCTTAAACCTGAGCTTCTCGCACCTGCGCCTCCAGCTCCGGCAGCACGCTCATGTCCTCAATACTAGAGGGGTAGGGGCTGAGGTAAGAATCGATGAAGCGGGCGGTATCCTGCCAAAGGTTGGGCAAGGTGCCGGGTGCTAAGGGCAAGCGGATCACGACAGCGCCCTCCGTATTCGGTGGCACCGGCTCTCCATCGGGGCCAACGACATTCAGATCGTACCCGCAGACTGGCTTGCCTGCTGAGCCCGGCTTGACAGGCAAGAGTTCCACACCTGCCATATTGGCGAGCATGGGCCAGCCGGATTCGGTCTGCTACCAGTGGTCAATGACGGGCACCTGCAGGACATCCTGGCACCATTCAAGGGTAGATACATCGCAGCGCTCGCCTGCCAGAAAGAGGTAGCGGAGTTTGCTCGTGTCGTACTGCGCTTTAAGCTTCGCTTCGGAGTCTTCTTTTTTGATGGTCCGGAAAGCGGTGGGCGCAGTGAAAAACACACTTACCCCATATTCTTCCAGCACCCGCCAGAAGGCGCCGGCATCGGGCGTGCGCACGGGCTTGCCTTCGTACAATACCGTGGTACAACCATGGATGAGCGGCGCATACACAATGTAGGAATGGCCGACCACCCAGCCGACATCAGAAGCGGCCCAGTAGACCCCGCCCGGCTCTACGCCGTAGATGTACTTCATGCTGAACTTCATAGCCACGGCATGGCCGCCGTTGTCGCGTACAATGCCCTTGGGCTTACCCGTGGTGCCGGAGGTGTACAAGATGTACAGCGGGTCCGTGCTCTCCACCGGGACACAGTCAGCTGCTTCGGCATCCGCCAGCAGCCCGTCCCAGTCAAAATCGCGCCTGTCTTTAAGCGGGGCCTGCAGGATATCCCGCTGATAAACAATCACCCCCTGTACCTGATGCTCGGCTTCGTCCAGTGCCGGATTAACAATCTTCATATAGTCGATCACCCGGTTGATTTCCTTGCCCGCGCTGGCGGTAAGGAGGAGCTTGGGCTTGGCGTCATTGATACGGATCGTCAGTTCATGAGCCGCAAAGCCCCCGAAGACCACGGAGTGGATGGCGCCCAGCCTTGCGCAGGCAAGCATGGCTACTACTGTCTGCGGGATCATGGGCATATAAATGATGACCGTATCACCCTTCTCTACCCCCTGTGCTTTGAGCACGCCGGCAAATCTGGCCACGCGGTCCAGCAACTGCGCATAGGTGATGGTCTCCTTGGTATCCGTTATCGGAGAATCGTAGAAAATGGCAGGCTGATCGCCCCGTCCGTTGGCTACATGGTAATCGAGCGCCAGGTGGGAAGTGTTCAGTTGGCCGCCCTTGTACCAGCGGTACAAGCTGTTTTCGTCCTTGAAGGAAATATCGGATGGTTTTTCAAACCAGTCGATGGTATCCGCCTGTGCTTTCCAGAAGGCAGTGGGGGCCGCCATGCTGTTGTTGTAGAATTCCTGATAAGTCATAATGGTTTTTGTTTGCAGGGCGCGCAGGGCTTACCCAAACGGTTGTGGTGATGGTTGGAGCAGGCTAATTTTGAAGCCAGTGAGGTTGTAAATTGAGGCTTTTGAAGGAGATGGGGAATGACAAAGGTCAGGTATTAAAAATGGCGGGCCACTCCATCCGGAGCCTTACCCGCCATTCTATAGACTTATGTCATTCACAATTTAAAATCTAACGCTATTATACTAAAGCGGTGTCTTTGATTTCATTGACGACCTCCGGATTAAGCAGGGTAGAGGTGTCGCCTAGGTTGGACGTATCTCCGCTGGCCACCTTACGCAGTATGCGGCGCATGATTTTGCCGGAGCGGGTCTTCGGCAGCCCGGAGACGATCTGAATCTTGTCGGGCTTGGCGATCGGGCCGATCTCTTTGACCACTACCTTGATGAGTTCTTTGCGGAAAGCCTCCTCGTCGTCGACCTCTTCAGAAACGATGACGTAGGCGTAAATGCCCTGCCCTTTGATGTCGTGCGGGTAGCCCACTACAGCCGACTCTACGACGAGCTCGTGCTCATTGATGGCATTCTCTACTTCAGCCGTGCCCATGCGGTGGCCGGAGACATTGATGACATCGTCCACCCGGCCAATGATACGGTACATGCCATCCTTATCGCGGCGGGCACCGTCACCGGTGAAGTAGAGGTTCTCAAAGGCAGAGAAGTAGGTCTGCCGGCAGCGCTCGTGGTCGCCGTAGGTGGTTCTGAGGATAGAGGGCCAGGGGTGCTTTATGCACAGCAGCCCTTCCACGCCATTGCCTTCCAATTCGTTGCCATCGGCATCCATCAGGCAGGGCTGTACGCCCGGCAGCGGATAGCCGGCATGGGCAGGTTTCATGGGGCTGTGCTCGCCCAGCCCGCCAATCATAATGCCGCCGGTCTCGGTCTGCCACCAGGTATCCACAATGGGGCAATTTTTCTTGCCCACAGTTTCATGGTACCATTCCCAGGCCTCTTCGTTGATGGGCTCGCCCACGCTGCCCAGTACTTTCAGGGAGCTGAGGTCGTACTTGGTCACGTGTTGGTCGCCCTGCGCCATAAGGGCACGGATGGCAGTAGGAGCGGTATAGAATTGGTTGACTTTCAGTTTTTCGCAAACCTGCCAGAACCTACCGGCATCCGGATAGGTGGGTACGCCCTCGAACATAACCGTAGTGGCACCAGCCAGCAGCGGGCCGTACACGATGTAAGAGTGGCCGGTAATCCAGCCGATGTCAGCCGTACACCAGTAGATATCGCCCTCCTCATACTGGAAGACGTTTTCAAAGGAGTATTTGGTGTATACCATGTAGCCGCCGCAGGCGTGCACTACGCCCTTAGGCTTGCCGGTAGAACCGGACGTGTAGAGGATGAAGAGCATGTCTTCAGAGTCCATCTCCTCCGCCTCGCAGGCCGTGCTTTGGCCCTCTACTTCTTCGTGCCACCACTTGTCGCGGCCGCTTTCCATCGTCACTTCGCCACCGGTATTCTTGTGGACCAGCACCGTCTCGATGCTGTCGCAGTCCATAGCCAAAGCATCGTCCACCACTTTCTTAACCGGTATATTCTTTGCGCCACGGCTGTTGTAATCCGAGCAGATGACCGCTTTGCAGGTAGCATCCTTGATGCGGTCGGCCAGTGCCTGAGCTGAGAAGCCCGCAAAAACTACGGAGTGGATGGCGCCGATTCGGGCGCAGGCCAGTACGCCAATTGCTAGTTCAGGGACCATAGGCATGTAAAAGCATACCCGGTCGCCCTTGCCGATGCCATTTGCTTTAAGGGCATTGGCGACTTTGCAGACCTCGGCGTGCAGTTCTTTATAGGTGTAGGTGATGTTTTCGGCATCCGCGTCATTAGGTTCGAAGAGGATAGCGACCTGATCGCCCCGCGCTTCCAAATGGCGGTCCAGGCAATTTTCTGTGATATTCAGCTTACCGCCTACAAACCAATTGACATTAGGCTCCGTGAAATTCCAGTCCAGCACCTTGTCCCATTGTTTGCGCCAGGTGAAGGTAGCAGCCTGTTCTGCCCAGAATCCCTCCGGGTCCTCCACGCTACGCTGGTAGGCTGCTTTGTACGCATCGAAGGATTTGATTTGCTGTGTCATAAGTCTTGTTTTTTAAGCAAGCCTTTATTTGGTCAGGCAATAAAAGGCTTTAGTTTAAAAAGTATCTAGATATTTAGATGTTTATATCTGTAAAGTAAAAAATAGAATCCGGTTATCCAAATTCTACGACCTCATTTATTGTATTGATGAGGTCTTCGTTGTCGAAAGGTTTGGTCAGGTAGACTTCTGCGCCATTAGCGTAGCCCTCGAAGCGGTCTTGTGAAGTGCCCTTGGCGGTGAGGAAAATGATGCGGGTATCCTGATGATTGGGCAGGTTGCGGATGCGGCGGGCGACTTCGAAGCCATCCATGCCGGGCATCATCACGTCGAGCACGACAATGTGGGGGTGGTGCTGCTGTAGAGCGGATAAGGCGCTTTCGCCATCCTCGGCTTTAATAACCTGGTAGCCTTCCTGCTGTACCAGGTATCCGATGGCGACCAGGATGTGAGGTTCGTCGTCGACGAGTAATACCTTCGTTGCTTGCTTATTCATAATTGATCAGGGCAAATGAAATAATCTTTGCCGTACGGGAATTAAGCGAGCTAAAAATACATTTTTTTTGAGAATAAAAAAATTTGATGCAGGTTGTGGGGCCAATCGCCAGCCATTGTACTTGCTGCTGCATTATTCGGGCGAGGGGAACACGGCGCGGAAGGTCGCTCCCGCTCCCGGGTTGCTTTCTACTGAAAGCTTACCCTGATGCTGCTCCACAATCGTGTAGGTGATAAACAGCCCGAGGCCGCTGCCCTGTGGCTTGCCTTTGGCCTGATTGCTGATTTGGGTGAATTTTTCGAAGATCAGCCGCTGGTCGCGGGGCGCGATGCCAGGGCCATTATCGCTCACCTCCAGGATGACGTTGCGGGAGCCTTGGCAACAACGCAACTGCACCCACCCCTCCTCATCATCGCAGAATTTGATGGCGTTAGAGAGCAGGTTGATCACCACCTGTGTCAGCTGGTCGAAATTGCCAAGCAGGGGCAGAGGCGCATCCTCAATGGCCAGGCTCGGGCTGATGTTTTTATCCTCCATCAGCTGACGCAGCCCATTAAAGGCTTGCCGGGCGACTTCCGCCAGGTCGAGGTATTCGAATGCAACCTCCTCTGGCCCGGATTGTATTTTTTCCAGGTCCAGCACCTGATTGATCAGGCGGGTCAGCCGTTCGCTTTCGCTGAAGACGATGGCGAGGAATTCCGCCCGCTGCTCTTCCGGCATAGCCCTATTGTCGAGCATGATTTTGGATAGCGCCTTGATGGAAGTGATGGGGGTGCGCAATTCATGGGTGACGGTGGTAATAAAATCGGCTTTAAGGCGGTCAAGCTCTTTGAGCTGCTCATTGGCCTGTTTGAGCTGAAGGGTGGTGCGTTCCAGCTCGGCCGATTTTTTTTCGAGCGCCCGGCTGTACTGCACAATCTCTTGGGTTTGTTCCAGTACCTTGAACATCTCTTCCAGGCTGATGGGGTCTTCCTTGGCGATGGAGCCGATGATGATTTTAGCGGAAGCTGCCCCAATGGCCCCGGCCAGGTGGGTCTCAGCGTAGTTGATGAGTTCGGCCTGTGCAATAGGTTGCCGGGATAAGTCCACCTGGTTCTTTTTTTCGTAGGCGTCAAGCGAGGCCTGCGCCCGCTGCGCGCCCAGGAAGCGGTTGAGCAAAATTCGGATGTCCTGGATTTTGGCTTTGCGGCGCATCACCTCGTATTCTCCCCCGCCGGACCGGTATTTGTAGATATCCACAAACAGGTCGGCCTGGGAGACTTCCAGCGGCCCCTGCCGGCTATTCAGGGAAACCAGGATATACGCTGCCGTATTCAGCAGTAAGCTCCAAAAGGCCGCGTTGGCCACGGGGCTGAACCCTTTCATGCCGAACAGGGCGTGGGGCTTGAGCAAGCCGAGCTCTAAAAGCCCTTCCGTCATGATCCGGTTGCTGAGGAAATCGGCTTCTATCAGGGTGGGGAAGGGCAGGCAGAAAGCCCAGGTTATAAAGCCCAGGCAAAGCCCCCAGATTGCCCCCTTTTTTGGTCCCCCGCTTCCAGTACATGCCGCCCAGGACGACCGGCACAAACTGGGCGATGGCGGTGAAGGAAATCAGGCCAACCGAAACGAGGGTGTACTGCTCCCCGGCGGCTTTGAAGTAGGCATAGGACAAAAGTAAGACGGCTACAATACTTATCCGCCTTATGCCCAGCAAGCCAGTATCCAGGCTGCCGTCGCCCCCGGTTCTTAAGCCGCTCGACCGCAGCAGCGCCGGCAGCACCAGGTTGTTCCCAATCATAATGCTTAGCGCGATGACCGCCACGATCACCATGCTTGTGGCTGCCGAAAAGCCCCCGAGGGCTACGAACAACGCCAGGTTATCGTAACCAGCGGACAGGGGGATGCTCAGCACATAGCTGTCGGGCTCTACACTGCCTTCCGGGAACATCATCAGCCCGGCTACGGCAATGGGCAACACAAAAATATTGATGAGCAAGAGGTAGAGGGGGAACATCCAGGAAGCGCGGGCGACCTGCTAGGCATCGGTGTTTTCGACTACCGCCACGTGAAACTGACGGGGGAGGAGCATGACGGCGGACATGGACACAAAGACCAGCCAGAACCATTCCCAGCCCCCCAGCCCTACGGCTTCAAAGCTGAAAAGCCTTTGGATGGAAGGGGCCTGCGCGCCCCGCTGGAACAAGTCGTCAAAACCATCGTAGAGCCCGAAGGTGACAAACAGCCCGATGGCCAGGAAAGCAACCAGTTTGAGCAGGGACTCAAAAGCGATAGCGGCTACCAGTCCGCCGTGGCGCTCGTTGGGGTCGAGGTTGCGCGTTCCAAACAGGATGGTGAAAATGGCCAGCGCGGCCGCGATGTAGAGGGCGGTGTCTTGATAAAAGGGAAGCGATGCCGGAGCAGGTTCGGCGGGCAGCGCGTACCCCACCAGCAAGTCGAAACTGTTGGATATCGCTTTGAGCTGTATAGAAATGTAGGGGATGATGCCCAGCACGGCGATCAGGGTGGCAATGATGCCCAGCCAGGTGCTCTTGCCGTAGCGGGAGGAGATGAAATCGGCAATTGAGGTAATGCGCTGCGACTTGCTGATCAGGATGATCTTTCGGAGCAGCAGCCACCAGGCCGGCGCCAGGATGGCCGGGCCGAGGTAGGTGGGCAAGAAGCCCAGTCCGGTGGTGGCGGCCTGGCCCACGCTCCCGTAGAAGGTCCAGGCGGTACAGTAGACAGCCAGGGACAAGGCGTAGATCCCGGAATTATTGACCAGGCTCTTGCCCGCTTTCTCCCGCCGGTCGGCCCACCAGGCTATCAGGAACAGCAAGGCAACGTAAAGAAAGGATATGGTGAGGATCAGCAGGGGTGACAACGCAACAGGTTTTAGCGGGTTTTACGATGGGGGCGGGTAATCCAGGCGGTCAGGGTGATCAACCCGGCCCAGGCGGTCAGTATATAAAGGTAGAGCGGCGGCAGCCCCAGTAGCAGCCCCATCCGGCTGAACAGGTTCAGGATGGGGAAATTGAAAATGACAAACCCGAGCAAAAAGACACTGATCAGCTTCGGGGTGCGGTCGTTATAGTCCATCGGCAGGGCTTTGAGGCAATATACCAATATTTTGTTAGTGCTTTGTCAAGTTGTTGCTGTATGATACCTACGACCCGGATAAGGTTTATTGCTTTTCCCGCAAGGTGTACCTCCATGCGGATAGTTTGAGAAAGTGACCACCGGCTATCAAAGTGCGATATCTGCTGGGGTAGAGCTTCCCGCTCTGCTCCAGCTTATCCACGAATGCTGCCAGGCTATTCAAGTCGTGTAATTTGTTATGCACACGTTGCTGTATGATACCTACGACCCAGATAAGGTTTATTGCTTTTCCCGCAAGGTGTACCTTCATGCGGATAGTTTGAGGGTAGAGGCCTCAAGTTGTAAGGATGTGCCTGCTGAGGATCTGCTGGCCTTGCGCACGCAGATTAGCCGGGGCTTGCTGGAATTGATCGGGCAATTGCCGGAAACCCCGCCGGCGGAAGCTGTACCGGCCAAAAAGCGCGGAATCCCGGAGCACCGCTTTAAACTGCGCATTGCGCTGTTGATGATCGCAACCAAAGTCGTGGTGATCGGCTGGGTGCTCTTCCACATGCGGCGGGGCGTCAGTTATTTCCTTGAAGGGCCGGCGGCAATCGGCATTTTGCTACCCGTCTTCTCCGCCTACATGACCGCCATCTGGGACGACCTGCTGCATGCCCGCTACGTAGACGATGCGGAAAAGCCACAGCGGTACATCCGCAAGCCGTTGCTGTACGTCGCTTACTTCGTCTTCCCGGTCTACATCATTGCGCTGATCAGCATCATTAATTTGAAAATCACCGGGCATATCGAGTCGATGAGCACTTACTTTGCGATGATTGAAACGGCGCTTGGCATTTACATTGGACGGATGATTACAGTGGTATTTGGGAAACCGAAAGACAGCACTTACAGCCACAAAAACTAAACCACTATGCCTCATTGGAAAAAAAGACCGGGCCTTCTTTTGCTGCTTTTAGCAATTACCCTGCTGTCGGGCAGTTCTACTCCACAAGAAGAAGACCGCCCCGGCAAAGACAAAGCCTACATCTTCGCCGTTAACGACTACATCCCCGCTATCGGCAAGCTGGGCGGCACGCCCCTCAACGATGCCAGGGAGATCAAATACCTGCTGGAAACCTACTACAGTTTTGAGGTGGCAATCTTTGAAAACCCCACTAAAAATGAAATCCGTGACCAAATCTACCGTTTGCAAAATCAACACTTTGAGCCCGATGAGCAGTTGCTTTTCTTCTTCACCGGCCACGGTAAATTTGACCAAAAAGGGGACGAGGAGCACGAAGGCATCGGCTACTTCCTGCCCGCCGACGCCCGAAAGCCCGACCGCTACCGGGATTCCTACATCGGCTACAGTTATCTGGTGCGCGAGCTCAACGCCATTCCCTGTGAGCATATTTTGCTGTTGGTGGATGCCTGCTACAGCGGGGCCCTGCTGCAGTACAAAAATGACGAAGACGAGCGCCCGGGAAAGCTCAGCGAGCGGCAGCGCCTGATCCGCAATGCGCTGCGCCACAAAAGCCGGCTGGCGATAACGGCCGGCGGGTTGGAGCGCACAAGCAGTGGCACCCGGTATTCCCCCTTCGAGCAAAAGCTGGCGGCAGCCCTGAAGTCGCGCGGCGGTGAAGATGGCGTGCTGACCTACCTGGAGCTTTTTAATAAAATGCGGGGCATTAGCCCGGCACCCCGGCGCGGCTACTTTGGGGATAACCACATCGATGGAGATTTTGTGCTTATCGCTTCTACCGTTGATGTGCCCGACTACCAGCCGGACCCACAGGTTAATACCTTAGCTAAAGACCTGGAAGCCTGGCGTACTGCCCAGCGTGCGCAGACCATCCGTGCTTACAAAGCCTACATGGATAAGTTCCCGCAGGGGCAGTTCTGGCAGGATGCCTACACCGCCTGGGAAGAGTTGGTAGAAGAGGCTAAGGGGTCGCGTAGTAATAAGTTACCTAGAATAGGCGAAGTTATTTTGTGCGCTAACAAGGCAAAA
>CAZNSK010000028.1:0-48857 GCA_964575505.1 uncultured Phaeodactylibacter sp. | reverse complement strand
AAAAGGGGCCCGCCAGAATTGAGACGGACCCCCTTAGTAATGGGGGGAATTGTGAGATTATTAATCTTGAAAACCTTGATCCGAAGTAAAATCCGGTGACTTTTCTGTCTCTTTTCCAGGCGGGCTACCGTTTTTTATTGGTAATGCCCGGCCCTGGTCATAAACGGGGGGTTGTTTTTTAGGACTTGCCACCGAGACCGGCAAAAGCTTTCAACATATGTCTGAGCATAACCCTCTCTGTTTGCCACCAATGGCTAACTTTGAAGCTGTCTAGCTACTTCTAACCCCTTTGATCAGGATGTTATAAGCAGCAACGAAAAAATAGCGCAAATCTGTTAGGAGAGGCTGGCGTGCATAAGCCTCCAGGTACTTTCGCTCTGAGGCAATGATTTCATCCAGCGAACTGGGGAGGTCGTAGTAAAACGGCGGCAACAGCCCTGGTTTGAACTGGCACCGGAAGTTTTTGAATTCTTCCGGATAGAGGCTAAGGTAATGGCTGCTGATGGGGCGCACCCCAATAATCTTGAGTTCGCCCATAAGCAAGTTGAAAAGCATGGGCAACTCATCTAGCCAATACCGGCGAAAGAACCTGCCAAATGGCGTGACCCGGGGGTCATCTTTCATTTTGCCGCCTGACTGCAAACCGTATATTTTGTAGATGTACTCCTGCAGATACTCCGAAAAGGGGTACATGGTACGCAATTTGTAAACGTTGATCGGTTTACCATGTTTACCCACTCGCCTCAGCCGGATAAAGGAGCCTACATTAGCTACCGGTACTTGCTCCTGCGCTTTTACCTTCTTAGCTACGAAATAGGCAGTATCACCTACCCAAGCCAGATCGAGTATTTGAAAACCATGGGCAAATAACCGGCCGCAGGTTTCTAAATCCAGACAATCCCATCGCTCCCGGGGGCGATTTGAGGGCGGGGCTCCCTTAGCATAGTTTTTTCTAAACAGCGCTGAAAGACCATACCGGCGCTTTGCAGTCTGCTTGTTGATTCCCCAATCAATACTACCCACTAGACAGCCATCGATCTCTAAACCCTGGTTTAGCTCCAGCAAATGGTCTCGCAAGTGCCAGATGCCCTCCAGCCGCCGGGAGTTCAGAATAATCAGCTTATTGTTCCGCTGCCGTCCTAGCAATGTAGCCAGTGGCTCGCTTTCGCTGCCGACGCTGTAATCAATGACCGGAGACTGTGTGATCTCCTTTAAGTCGAAGTGGTTGTCAATAAATTGCCATAACTGGGGCGGCAATTTACCCATTAAATCCTTAGGGACAAAGTAGTCCCCCCTCTTTTCTGGCCGGACATCCGCCTGAAAAGAGGTAATGTGTTCAATAGCCATAGGTTTGTTTTAGTGTTTGCTGAATCGTGGCAGTCTGCCACACTTAGTGTTGGTTAAACTTTGAGTTTGGATAAATAAGCAGTGCAGGCAAACCTCCGCACCTGTTGTTTAACCTGGTTTAGTGTTGTGTAGCGGGCGTGGATGGCCGATGGCGAATCCGCTGCCCGGAATGGCCTTGGAGGGGGGACAGAAAGGGCTGGCCGAGCCGCTCCTGACATTTATGATAAGTTGAAAACAATTACGATCAGATATTGGTAAGGGGCACCCAATAGCGCAGGTTTTTAAAATTGCCAGCGCTTCCGGACGGCAGATGACGGTGGCTGGCGCAGCAATAGTGTTGCAGCTACTAAAGATGCAAAGGGGGGCATTATAGTCCGCCAACCCAAGATTTGTGATTTCTGACTTGCTCTTTTTCCACCTCGCTGCGTTAAAAAGAACGAGTCTAAATCGGTAAGTTATTGTTGCGCGACTCCTAACCTGTATCAGGCGTTACAAAACGGCTTAGCCCGCCACGGAGCGTACTCCGCGGCGGGTAGCCGATCAATATACAGGCACTTCTTTTGTTGGGTGAATTATTTAGATTTGACGAGCAGCCTTGTTTTTACCTGCCCGCTTCTGGTGGTCAACCGGAAATAGTAGTTGCCGGCTGGCAGGCCGCTGCCATCAAAACGGACCTGATGCTCACCCGGGTTTACCCGGCGGTCAAACAAAACACTGACTTCCTGCCCCAACGGGTTGAGAATCGCCAGGCGGATCCACTCCGGTGTGGAGTTGCTGAACTCTATCACTGTAGTATCCCGGAACGGATTAGGGTACCCGATCACCCGGAGGCTGGGGACAACCCCTTCCTCCTCGGTGTCAACAGGGGTCTCGCACCCGCTGACAATAGGCAAATGTTGGAAGCCGTCGTGCAGCAAATCCCGCACAGTAGGCTCCGGTACCTCAAACCAATCCATAAGGACCGAACCGTATACATCCCGGAAGTCATATTGCATGGGTACGCCTTCCTGAGGTTCTACGGAGTCGGGTATTTCCGGATTTTCGCCGAGTACCCCCGGGTTGATGCAGCTGCCAAACAAGAAGAGCGGCGCTGCGGTACCGTGGTCCGTTCCCCGGCTGGAGTTGGAACGGATTTGACGGCCAAATTCTGAAAACGTCATTCCTATCACCCGCTCATTCAGCCCCTGTTGTACCAAGTCTTCCTGAAAAGCCTGTAAGGCGTCAGAGACGGTCTGCAACAGATGGGCGTGCATCCCATTCAGGGGTTGGCCATGGGCAACTTGATTGGCGTGCGTGTCAAAGCCGGAAAGATGCACGGTGTAGATTTTTGTCTTCAGCCCACCGGAGATCATCCGGGCAACATGCTTCAGGTGCTGCCCCATTTCCGTTTGCGGATAGTTAGCTTCATTGGCACCGGCATCCACTGCTGTTTCAATTTGCCCGAAATAGGAGTTGGTCTGGGTTATTTTGTCCCGCAGGAAAGCCAGCTCATCACCGTAAAGCCCACCGAAGTCGCTGCCTCCCCATTCTGCCAGGTCGGAGAGTTCAAAGGGGTTATGCAGCGCGATACTGTAATTGGCGGCTTGCCCCTGGCAAGTCTCGGAAACGTAATCGCCCATTGCGATGGCGAAGGGGTCCGGAAAAACTTGATTGGGATAGCCGTGCGGGAAACCGACTACCTCCTCATCTAAGTGGCGGCCGAGCCATCCCGTAAGGCCTGTGCCTTGCTCTGATTGCTCCGGTTGCCCGGTGTACCACACCTGCATGGATTTGAAATGCGAACGGTTTTGGTTGGGGTAGCCGACACTTTGGACAATGCCGAGGTGCCCGTCGTCAAATAAATTGCGCATGCCCCCCATCGAGGGGTGAAACCCTAATGTATCAGTTATTCCCAAAATATTATTTTCCGGGATAAGGATGTTTTGCCGGGCGCTAAATAGGTTGCTATATTGATCAAGGGGGATTAAGGTGTTCAGCCCATCATTGCCCCCACTGAGGCGGATCAGGACCAGCACTTTATCAATTTCCGCCGATATGGAATCGAAGTACCACGGTTTGCCCATGGCGGATATCCCCAAGCCGTTTAGTACAAATGGAGTGCTGGCGAGTGTGCCCGCTTGCTTTATAAAATTTCTTCGCTTCATTACTGGATTAATTTTTTGATGAATCAGGAGAAAACAGGCCTGCCTTTCCTATCAATGCAGATAGAATTCAGGCATGCTGAGGATGACATTAAGCAGCGCCCGGAGCCGTTCTTTAATCGGCTCCGACAAAGCGGAATTGTCGGGATCCTCAGCGTAGAGGCCATACTCTACGGTCCACTCAAAATCTGGCAGGCCGTCCAGAAGGATGCCTTTGAGCGTATCGTACTGCTCCTGTGACAAAGGTTTGGGCAGCAAGATTTTGGTGAACTCTTCTACCACTGATTCAGGGTCGGCCGGGTTGTCAATCGTCTTGATAAACTCAAGCGCATCTACCCGGATGGCAATGCCATTGGCTTCAAATGGCCAAACCCCCCCGTAAACCAGGGACTCCATCAGCGCCGACCGCGTTGGGAGCGTCGTCGCATTAATCCAGTGTCTGTAATATAATGGTTCTCGATAATAAGCTTTCCAACCCGCTACTTCCGGCACAAAGAATAGCGCCATTTGCATGACTTTCATACCACCGTAGATACGGTACCAGGCATCGTACCTTTGATCCAGCCCCTGAGAGTAAGGCATCTCTAACGGCTTCATTGCCGAAAACATAAAATCGGCCGGGTTTTTGATCATCGTGCCGTAGTACTCCGGATCAAAAAAGTGTTCGCTGCTGAGCAGCGCTCTCAGTGCAGGCGCTATTTCAAAATCATCATTCCAGAGCTGTTGCGCCATGGGCTCGATTACGTTCGCCTCTACCTCCTCTGATATCTCATAGTAAATAAACCACTTGTATAGCTCCCGGCAGATGAACCGAGCCACTTCAAACTGCTCAAAGATGATGTCAATCACAGCTTTATACTCCTGATCGCCCAGGTTATTTATAACCTGATTATTGAAGTGGTGTGATAAAGTCTTGGTACCAGTATCGTGATCTTCGGGGGTAAATGTAGAACCGAAGTCACCGTCCGGGTACTCGTCATTGTATCCGCCACCGTAGGCCCGCCACCCGGTCAGGGCACGTGCAATTTCCCATACATCCTGCTCGGTGAAAGTACCGTAATCGCCTGGGGTAGACTGCGCTTTTTTGCCAATGGTAAATAACTCCATCAGCTCCCGGGCGTAGTTTTCGTTCGGCGCACTGGCTTGGTTGATATTCCCATCGAGGTATTCCAGCATAGCCGGGGCAATGGTAATGTCTTTAATGAGTTGCCGGAAGTTGCCGAGGGCGTGGGTACGCAGCAGATTGACGTACTGGTACAGGAACTTGGCGTCCAGCACCCCGCTCACGGGCAAGTGGTTGTGCCAAAACAGCGTTAGTTTTTCGCGAATTGAGACCCCTTCTTCCCACATCAGGCCAATCATCCATGACTCCAGGCTCACTCTACGGTTGCCAATAAAGTCCATGCCATTGGTCGGGAAAGGATTGGCAGCGTTGATCCAGGTCTCCCCTACCCCAACCACCTGATCGTTGTGGGGCTTGGGGTTAACGGGGGGTTCGGGTAATGGTAACGGCTCAAACAGTTTGTCGAGCGTTGCTTCCAAGCCCTCTTCCACCGCCTGTTTTATTTGGGCGTAGGTAGGCCCAAAGGTAGTGCGCCTGAGCAAGTGAGCGGCTTGTTGAAAGGTCCAGGGCCCAGCGTGGGGGGCAAAGCCGGATTGCGGGGCGGGCGGTTTGGCGGCTCGCTGAGCCGGGCGCCTCCCCAAAGCTTTTGAGATTGCAGTTCTTCTGTCCATAGATAAATGAGTAATTAGGTGGTGCGAATCTTCCTTGTAATTTACAACAAATTCGACTCATTCTACCACGTAGAAAAATAATTGCGCAAAAATGTTTAATCAAGGGTAGGTACCTAATACTTACTTAACGAAGTCCTGAAATGCTAAATTTTTATTTTGCCCATGGTTTAGGAAACGGTTATAAAATGAAGTGGAACGCCACCGGCTGCCAATTAAGCGCAGAGGATACAGTCAAACCAATCATTAGTGCCATTAAAAATTCATGTGTTTCACTTCCTTCATCGGGTTGCCAATGTAGAATTTACCCGGCTCTAAATGACCGGTAACGACCGTCCCTATGCCAACCGTTACCCCTTCCCCTATTGTTATTTCGTTAGAAACAACGCTGCCTGCGCCAATAAAGGTGCAGCGCCCCACTTGGCAAAACCCCGCCAGTACCACCCCGGGCGATAAAAAGCTGGCCGCCCCTATCCGGCTGTCGTGCGAAACGACTACAGAATTGTTGAGCAGAACCCCTCCTTCCAAAATAACATTCTTGTCTACGTTGCACATGGGGTAAGCGTAGACCCCGTCTGCTACTTCAGCTGAGGGGTGAATAAACGCTGAGGGGTGGATAAGGGAAGGAACAGCTCTTTGCCCTTCGGCAAGTGCCCTGAAAATTTGGCGGCGCAATGGCAGGTTCTTGTAGCCGACCCCTACCAGGAAATTCAAATCCTTGAACCGTTCTTGCTGGTAATCGCGGAAGGGGAAAGCGCCTACTTTCCCCTGCTCGCACTGAATGTCATCAAAATAGAGGCATTTGTTTTCCCAGCCGCAGGCTTTCGCCAACAACTCCAGCTGCCTGCCCAGTTCGCCGTAGCCAATAATGCCAATTGGGTTTTCCCGCATCGTTATTACATTTGAATGCCTTTTGGAGGCTATCCTACAGGGGCTACTCTACTTTTTGCCGGTATTTCCGCTTTTCGCGGGGCACGTAGTATTCTGCGTAATTTTCGGGTACTTGTGCGAAGAAGCCAAGTTTTTGCTTAGCCTTATCAGAAATTTTGTCGATGTCTTTGCCCGCACCAGCCATCGCCTTCGGTATATCTATGCGCTGCTTCATCCAGGGGCGGCACATGTTGATCGTCATACCGTGCCGCCAGGCATCGGTATAATTTTGCCCCCCAGAATGCCAGGTTCGAGCGTTGAAAAACCAAACGGCACCAGCTTTTTCCACCAGCCTTTCGGCATGATTAAAGAAATAGTCCGGGTCCATTTCCCACTGCTCCTGCGAACCGGGCAGGTACCAGGTTGCGCCATTGGCTTCCGTAAAGTCATCCAACAGCAGTACCGCGCCCATATTCGTGATGTAATTGGGTATGATGCGCGGGCAGTCTACGTGTACCCGGTTGGAAAAATTGGTAGCATTAGGCGGCATACTGGATGAGGTGTAGGCATAAACAATACAGCCTTCTCCGAGTATGGCATTAAAGTACTGCATCAGCCGGTCGTTCTCGAACAGTTCTGTGAATATCTGATCGTACAGGCAGCACATCATGACCATTCCATAGTCAATATAATCTGTCCCTTTATGGTAGGCGGCTTCCTTTTCTATAGCCTCCTTAAGCTTGATTTTAAGGTTGTGAACCAGCTCTTCGCCGAGCAGATTCGGGATGACCACACTGCCGTCGCGGTACATATGCTCCCTAAATAATTGTAAATCCATGATCGCTAATATTTTGGTGATGAGTTGCGTTTAAATTACCCCTGAGGGAAAAAGAAGGATGAATCTTCCACCCCAACCATAAATATGGTGTCGAGGATGGTGACACCGTGCTCAAAATCGCCGTACAATTGTGGATAAGAGGGGTATTTCGAATAGTCGAGCCAGTGCACTTCCACGCCTTTTTCCTGAAACAGTCCTACATCCATATATCCCTTCGCAGCCGGGCCGGTGTAGTAATCCGAGGCTCCTGCATCCAGGCAAATATTAAGTAGCTTTTCGGATTTGTCCCCCCGGATGTCAAAATCCCTGGACCAGGCGAACTCGGTATCAATATTGAGCAGTTGGCTGATCCCGGAGAGGAACAATAGGTTGATATCACTTAGCAACGTGAGCGACTCTGCTTCCTTGTACAGTGCTTCGAAAAAATCGCCATAGCGGTTAAAGTACGGGGCTTTCGAATAGGTATGGTAGATCGTTTTCCAATGTTTGGAAGCCCAGGAATTATCCAGCACTTCCATCTCGTTGATCTTTTGAAAATACTTACCTTTTACCTTAACCGGTATACTGAGCCACTTCAGGCCATTGGGCGTTTTGATTTTGTTGCGGTTCCTCCAGTCCCGGCGGGTGTACTGCATTTCGTCGTACAGCACCACAAGGTCTACTTTATTGATAGCGTCGAAATAGCCCTTCCACGGGATGTAATTGGATTGGGTGACCATTATCTTACAATAGCGCTTTTGCCCAGAGGCCAACTTTTCCCGGTGTGTAGAGACAGGTTTTTCCGCTGCTTTTATTTTTTGCAAATCCATTTCGAACGATTGCTTTTTAAGAATAGATTGGGGTTGAATGCCATGCCACTTAACTCGAAGTCAGTTTTGGGTTAGCCATACTAGATGAAGGTATGGACTGCTGTTCGGCTACAGCGCCCCGGTGTACCGACCGTACAATAGTCAGCGGGCGTTGCTTGACTTCGTTATAGGTCTTGGCCAGATAAATACCGATGGTGCCCAGCGCAAAAAGCGTAAGCCCGCCCAGGAACCAAATGGCGACCATGAGAGAAGGCCAACCTTCCAGCAAATTGTCAAAAAACACCCGCCGGATGATCAGGTAACAGCCGGCGCAAGCGGACAGCACGGCGATGATAATCCCCAGATTGAAAATCAGGAACAATGGCTTATTGCTAAAAGAAGTCACCGAATCGACCATTTGCGCCATCCGTTTCCGGAAGGTATAAGTGGACTCCCCTTTCGATGTTTTACGGGCCACCACAGGTACCTGCTTAAAGCCGGTCAGGGCCCACAAACCAGGCATAAAGACTTCCTTATCCCTGAGGTTGAGCAAGCTCGAGACATACCGCTTGGTCATCAGGCGGGCATTGAGCTGGTTGCCAGGGATGGAGATATTGGAAAGCCAAGAGAAAAGCTTCCAGTAAAGGGTGGCAAAAAGCCGGGTTATCCCTTTGTCTTCGCGCTTCTCCCGTACGCCATAGACGACCTCTGCTCCACTCGACTGCATCTCCGTGTAAAAGCTGGACAGCAATTCCGGCGCTTCCTCTAAATCCACATCGAGAAGGAATACCAATCCCCCCTGCGCAAAGGAAAGCCCGGTCATCATGGCTTTGTGGTGCCCAAAATTCCGGGAGAGGTCTACGAGGCAGACCCGTTCGTCGCGCTCCCGCATTGCCAATACCCGAAGTGCAGAATCGTCAGGAGAACCGTCATTGACGAAAATAATCTCGAACGTCAAGCCCAACTCCTCCGCAGTGCGGCTTGCCCGCTCGTAGAACTCTTCGAGGTACGGAGCAGAGTAGTATAGTGTGGTTACAATTGATAAATCCATAGTGCTTTTGTTTTTGATCATTTGATAGAAGCGCAAATGAGCAGTTGGTTGATCCAACCGCCTCAATGCCAGCTTGGGCGCTTGATTTGCTAAGAGGGGGGGCAGCGATTGCCATAGGCAATCCGGCCAGTAAGCATTGGCCAGGCACCTGATAAGGGGTAATTACGCGGGGGATTTACGGTAGTGTTGCCTTTGGGTTTTCGGTTTCGGGGCTTGCCTGCGGGAAGGGCGGCCGCTACGCCACCAGTTAATTGCCGAAGTAGCGTAAGCCAGAAACAGGGCTATGACAAAGGGGTCGGCTGGAAACTTGTACCGGTTGGCATCTGCCCCGGTAACGAACACCAGGTTGATACCCCAAAAGGAAAACACGATGAAAAAGAGGACCAATTGGTAAAAATCTGGAAGTTTCCGGTCCCGGGCAGCTTGCCACGAGAAGACAAAAAAAGCCAGAAAAGTGACGGTTGACATCAGCAGAAAGCCAAGCTTATACAGCACGAAAACAAAAGCAGGCAACCCATTGAGGTTGATATCGCCATAGCGGTCTGGCAATACGCCAGCCACCGCCGCCCGGAAACTACTAAAGAAAGAAACAAAGCGGTATTTCATAATAAACCCACTGTTCTGTTCGGCAATCTCCCGGTAGAACCCACGGAGTCCCTGCGAAATTTCATACTCGCCCTCATCGGGCTCCAGGTCAAAATGAGCACGCAAATCAGGGAGCGCATACCGGTAAATGATATACCCACCGTACAGGTCAGTAATAAGATTATAACGGTCATAAGAGGCCAGGCTACCCTTTCTTTCGGGTGGCAAATTATCGTAATACGTCTGCCTGGCCTTCAGGAATATTTCGAGCACCGCCTGTTGCTCCTCCGAAACTTTATCGTCTTTGTTGATTGACGCAATAGTAATATTCCGGGGCACGCCCTGCCCCACCCGCGGGAACAAGCCGTAAAAGTCATTATTAGCCAAGTTATACAAACACCAGCCATTTAAAAGCAGGCCCAGCGGAAGCACAAAAGCAGCTATCGGCCCTGCCCATCGGCGCAAAGGCTTCTGCTGAAAATACAGCACCGAGCCAATGATCAAAAGGTACGTCAGTAACAAAGGCACGGTGTTGAAACGAGCCAAAACAAGTAACCCAACAATACTGCCTAGCCAGAAATAAGTCCCCACTTTTCCGCGCTCGTACGCCCGGAAGATCAGCGCTGTGGAAACCACCAGCAAAAAAACGGTCAGGATTTCCGTCATCAAGATGTTGGCGAAATAGACCGATGCCAGCGACAAGTTGAACAACAAAGCGCCGATAGCCGGCAACCACCTGCCCTGCAGTATTCGGCTGAATAGTCTGCAGAGCAGTACGGTGGTTACCGCTAACAGACCATACTGAAAATAGACGATGGCCTTGTAAAGAACAGGGGAATCAAAAAATAAAGTAAACCCAGCTAGAATAATCGAGTATAGTGGGGACCGGTGCGCATAGTTGACATCTGTCTCGGCGCCCAGTAATGCTTTGCTAAAGTCAATGTACACGCCTGCATCGGCGTGGTCAATAATTGGAGTCGCATAGAGGGCCAACAACAAATTTAGTAGAATGACAACAAGCAAAAACCCGTTGTTAAGCAGCCACTTTTTCATAAATCTTAAAGTTTTTCAATTGGTCAATAACCTGGTCTGCTTCCTTCAGCTCATAGTACAAAGGCAACCGGACCAAGGTCTCTGAGAAACGGTCAGCGCTCGGTAGGGCTGGCCCTTCATACTTATCCTTATAATAAGGACTCTTGTGCAGGCTCAGGTAGTGAAAAACGGCCTGAATACCTCTGCGCTTCAAAAATTCGATCAAGCGGGACCGCTGCTCGCCAGATCGGCACACCAGGTAGAACATATGCGCGTTATTGGTGCTGAAATCCGGCAGCATGGGCATCTCTATCCCTTGCTGGCTAGCCCATGTGGCCAGCCCCGCCTGATAAGTACGCCAGTGTTGCTTGCGCTTGGACTGTATATCATCCAGGCTTTCCAGTTGGGCCCACAAAAAAGCCGCTACGATTTCCGAAGGCAAGAAGGAGCTGCCCACGTCTATCCAGCCGTACTTATCAACCTCCCCACGAAAGAAGGCCGAACGGTTGGTGCCTTTCTCCCATATCACTTCAGCTCTTTTTTGAAACCGCTTGTCATTAACGACTAGCATGCCGCCCTCCCCACTGATGATGTTCTTAGTCTCATGGAAAGAGAAAGCCGCAAAATGGCCGATTGACCCCAGGGCACGCTTTAAGCCGTCCTGCCCGGTATAGTAACTGTCAATAGCCTGAGCAGCATCCTCGATAACAAATAGGCCGTACTTGTCGGCCAATTCCATAATCTTATCCATATCGCAAGCAACACCTGCGTAATGGACGGGGACAATAGCCTTGGTCTTTTCCGTAATCAGGTCTTCGATAAGATTGGCATCCATATTGGGGTGCCCCTTCTGGCTATCCGCGAATACAATTTTCGCACCACGCAGAATAAAAGCATTGGCAGTGGATACAAAAGTGTAAGAAGGCACGATGACCTCATCGCCCGGTTGTATATCACATAGCAAAGCAGACATTTCCAGGGCATCAGTGCAAGAAGAGGTAAGCAGGCATTTCCCAAACCCATACCGCTCTTCGAAAAAGCTTTGGCAACGCTTGGTAAAGGCTCCGTTACCTGACAATTTTCCTGCTTCCAGAGCCTGGTATAGATAATGGGTTTCGCGACCCGTCATATAGGGCTTGTTGAATGTAATGTTGGCCGACATGTTTAGGTGTTTTGATTATTCTAAATAAGTGTTTGTTCAGCAATAGTGATTTGTCTTTATGCATCTGTGCTTCAGGCCAGGCTTGCTGCCTGCTCTCTACTTTGTCAGCTGAGAAGGGCTGGCTGCCTGAGGGCTTACCTTACCCGGCGCACGTAGCCCCAGCCACCGGTTTACCCGAAACTGCCAGGCCTCCTTCAGTGTAGGCACGGTATTATAAGTGGCCTCTTCGTCCCGGTTAGGCAAAAAGTCCTGGCTGCCGCTCTCCAGTTTGTCGAGGGCCTCCGCCATAGCAACCGGCGCCACCTGATAGTTTTTTCGGACCAGGGAGGCAAAGGTTGCTCTGGGGCTTACCGCAATCCGTTTTTGTACGATAATGGGGCCGGCGTCTATGCCTTCATTCACAAAGTGGATAGAGACGCCGGTTTCTGTTTCCCCTTTGTAGAGTACCCAAAATGGGGTCAGGCGCCCCCGGTTTTTAGGCAGTAAGGCATTGTGGCGGTTGATGACACCGATTTTGGGGATTTCCAGCAACCGTTTTTTGATGATGCTCTGGCTTTGATTGACAATCACATCAATGTCCAGCTCTTTCAACTCCGCCTGGAATTTTTTGCTGTTGGGCGAGCCGATAGACCAGGTGGGGATACCCTTTTTCTCGGCGTAGGCCAGTAGAGATGGATTCGCTGCCCAACCCCAGCGGTACAGCCGCTGCCGCAGCTTAAACTGCAGCGTCGTCGCTACATTTTTCAAAAAGTAGAGCGGCCCCATAATAAGCAAAAGAGAAAGCAGGTAAGCTGCCTTAGAGCGGTTCTTGCCAATCCGCAGCCGGTCGCCCTTGGCAATCGCCAGGCCGATGATTTGTTCCGGCCGCCGGTCGATGATACTGCGGATGAAGCTGTGGGTCTCCACGGGGTCATCCATGGTGATGATAAAAATACGCATGAGCTGTTTTATTTTACGATCCTGAAGCCACCTAGACCGAAGCAGGGTGAGCAGTGCCCGGCTGGGCTTCCAGCAAGCCCAACCGCTGGCAGTAATCCTTCAGGGTGATGAATTTAAAACCTCGGCCCTGGTAAAAAGCGATTTCCCGTTCGTAGAGGGGAATGGCAGCTTGCCCCAGGTTTTTCACTTTAAGCTGCGCGCGAAGCACGTCTTTCAGCAAATACGCCAGCCCGTTTTTGTTGCGCCGCTCGATGGTCCGTTTTTCACCTGACTCATCGATAAATTCATTAGGATGGATATCAAAAACAATGGGTTTGCCGCTCCAGGCACTCTCTGCCCCCAGCAAGCGGCGCTGAAGCCCGGTAATGCCGGGGAAGACGCGCATCGTGGTACTCACGTAAGGGAAGAGCGTGGCGCTCAGCGGCACTTCTACTAAGGGGCTGCCCCCTTTTTTAAAGATATTCGTTGCATCTGCCCGGTATGGCAGCCGTGGCGCTTTCAGCCAGTTGAGCTTTTTGCGCCCGCCAAAAGACATGAACATATCGAACCGCTGGGAAGCGACCGAGCTGTCAATACGGTAACCGGCCTCGATAAGCGCCTGGGCGCTATTTTGGCTAAGGCGCAGCGCAGGCGACCGAAAAGAAAGAACGGCTTCTCCGGAAATATCTTCCAGTATCTTTTTAGACTCCCGCATCTGCCACAGCTGCTGATCATAGGGCAGCACATCCAACCCATCCTCCTTCTTATGAGAATAGCTGTGGCTGGCCACCTCGTGGCCCCGCCCCAGTATCATTTTCACAATATCCGGGTACAAGCGGGCGATATAACCCGTAAAGAAAAAGGTGGATTTGATCTCGTATTTTTCGTAAATATCCAAAAGAATAGGCATGCCTTCCTTCCAAACCTTAAACCCGGTTTCGTCCCGCAGGGTATTAAACCAGATAGAGGTAGTTTCCACATCGTTGGTCCAAAGAGCAAACTTTTCCATTAGGCTTTAGCTTTGACGAGCACTGATTTGACAACATTCTTGACATTCTGGGAGACGAGCTCCTTGTACCACCCAAGCCCCGGCTGAAACCACCGGTGCGGATGAGTATTGATAAGCAGCTGGCCAGGCATTTCGGCGCCACCGAGCAGTTCCGCAAAGTGGAAGGTGCTCTTAACCGGTATATCAAATCCGGAATTGACCTTGTCCCGCACGCTGATCCGGGCATTATTCCAGGACCGCCCGGTGTCGGTCAGGTAAAATACTTTCTGGTAGTCCACATCGAAGTAGGGCTCGGCAATAATGCCATAGTCCTGATAATTGTAGTGCTCCCATATCTGCCGGTTGTCCCATCGGGTCATAGGGCTGCCGTGCATGCAAATGGTTTTGGAGGGATAGATTTTCCGGAACCGGCCCAACTGCGTTTCGAAGTGCTGAATGGCTTTCCGGTGATCGCCCCGCGTGATTGTCAGGTCTTCGTAGTGGTAAGCTACCTCGTGGCCCAACTCTGCCACTTGCCGCATCAACCCTTCGTCCCAGACGTGGGGAACGACCCGGAAATAATAGGAAGCGGTTACCCCGTGGCGATGCTCCAGCTCCGCCATACGCAGAGCATTAGCAGGCAGCCGGTCTACGTCGTGCCGCAGCACTACCGTTTTGGATTGGGCCGGTTGTTCCATAAAAGCCTCGAAGGTCCGAAAAGCGTAGCCATTATGCTTTAGCGCTTCTACCAACTGGGCGTAGGCATCTAGTGTAAAGTCCACAGTATTTGTCGTTTTGGCGTGTTTAAATTTGACTGGCCCCGAGCCGCTCCACGGCTTCGCTCACCGGCAGGATGTCCAGGCCGGCTTCTGTGCAGGCTTTAACTACTTTTTCAAAGTAAGCTGGAGAGCAGCCATGCGGTGAGTAGGATGCCCGGACGTCGTGGGTGTAAAAAATCAACCAGCCATTGCCGGCCACCGCTTGCTCTATATGCTCCAGCTGTTGCGAAAGGGGCAGCTGGCCTTCGTATAACTTTACGGTCTTGAGATTATAAAGATCAGCTTCCCGGTAATGAATGCCGGGGAGGATACCCCGGGCGCTGCTAAAGCGGGAAACCAATGACTTCTTTACGCCAAGCGTCTGCGCGCCGAATGGGTAGGAAAAACTCCTGAGCTTGAGGCCGGGGCATAGCGCCAGCAACCTTTGCCGGTTTGTTTCCAAATCCCGCTGACTGTCAGCAATACCCGTTCTGCTAAAATCAATATGCCCGTAGGTATGGCAGCCTAGCTCGTGCCCCCGTTGCCGCGCCGTTTCCATCTGCTGCTGGGTAAAACCCGATTCGGAAGGCGCTTGCTGCAGCATGGACAAAGCCAGGTAGAAAGTCCCCAGCCCGCCATAAGCTTCCAATATACGGGCACCTTCCGAAAAGGCTGAACCCGGCACGTCATCAAAAGTAAAGGAAACCATAGGCTGCTGAAGCTTGAAGCGGCAGGTCTGCGTAAAGGCCCAATTGGCCCACTTGCGTTTCAGGTATTTTTGAAAATCAGGCATTAATTGACCGTTTTCCAGGAGCGGGGGCAGGTACAAAAGCGTAGCGCTTTTTGATGAAATCATATAGGTAACGGGTCACATTGACCTTGTCTGCCAGCAACTGCTCCCGCCGCTCACGGAACACTTCCCGGTCTTGGGCGAGCAGTTGCTGAACCAAGTCAAAAACTTCCTCCGACTTGCTGGTATTGAAGACCAGGCCGTACTTTTCCTGGTCCTGGCAGTAGCTTCTGGCAATGGTGTTGATATATACCGTAGGCGTGCCTAACACGCCGGCTTCAGAAGCAATGGTCGCCCCTTCACTAGCTACCAGCTCTGCGTAGTACAGGGCGTGGTGCAGATGCTGAGGCGGAATGCGGATCTGGTAGCTCTGCAATGCTGCCGGCAACGCTGCTTCGGAAGTGATAAATACCTTCATTTTTCGCGAAAGCTCCTCTACCAGCTGCTGTTTATCGGCTGTGCTAAGGCCCTGATGCCCTACATCGTGCGTAGCATTCCAGGAAACAAACCGGATAATAGCGTAAGGCTCTCCTTCCTCCAGCCCCAGCCATTCGTATACCTGGGGGTCTGGTGTAAAGAATTCGGGGTGCAGGTAGGCGACTTCGTGGTAGCCTTTGTACCGGATTTGCTTGGGGCCCAGCTCTTCCGGCAGCACATCTGGAGTCAGAATGGCATCGGTAAATGGCCGGTAGAGCACAATCTGCTCCATATTGCCGGAATCTTCCAAAGACAAATGCTTCCTGCCCGTCAGGAAAGCAGCGTGGGCAGCGTAGATGGAGCCATGGCTAATCAGCAAATCCGGCTTAAACTGCAATACAGTGCGCAGCATCATGGCGTCGAATTTTGCCAGGCCCCACAGTTTGCCGTAAAGGCTGCGGTAGTGCTTACCAAAATTGCGGTAGGCCAGCCCTTCAGCTGACAGCAAGTCAATTTCAAATTCCTTGTCCCGGGCTGTAAACAGCACCTCTGCCCCATCTGCAATCATCAGGTGAGCCAGATTTTTAAACAGGTGCACATGTCCGGGATGGCCAATATCTATCAGTACTCTCATGAGGAGGTTGTAGTTTTGGAAGGCGCAGCCAGGATGGTCTCCCCCGCGTAAATCTGGTCTTTCAATTTCACTTTTACATCGTACTCGATGGGCAGGATAACATCTACCTGGCTGCCAAAGCGGATCATCCCCAGCCAGTCGCCCTTCTTGATGGCCGCCCCTTCCTTAACGTAAGAGTCGATGCGGCGCACCAGGCGGGAAGCAATTTGGACGATGCCAATTTTAAGCTGATCATTACCAATTACGTAAGTATTGCGCTCATTTTCCGTGAGGGCCTTCTCATCCTTGAGAGACAGGAATTTTCCGTCGAAATGCTGATTAATGAGGATGTCGCCATCAATAGGCGCACAATTTTTGTGGACATCAAATGGCGTCATATTGATACCCACAAGCCAGCAGGGCTTTTGCAGAATATCCGTCTTGGTCAGCTCTTCCAGGCGGGAATAGCGCTTGCCCTTGATGGAAACCGGAATTTTGCCGGCTTCTACGCGGGTAATGTAGATGACATTGCCATCGGCCGGGGAGACTATCTCTTCCGGCTTGGCTTTGATATTCCGCCGGGGGGTACGCCAGAACCGGATCATGGTGAAAGCAAAAGCAATGCCCACCACCAAGCCGGGGACGAGCACCACATAGATCAACCAATGCCAGTTGCCCGGCAGCAACCCGCTCGCCCATACGGCAATCGGGAGGGTAGCAAGAATGACCCCCACGTTATCAATGTACAGATAGCGGAGGCTGATTCTGGTTTTTCGGTGCAGGTATAAGTACAGCAAGGTACTGAGCACCGCCGTTTCGAGTAGTAAGTAAAGGAGCACTTTGTTATCGTTTAAAGAGTAAATACGGGGCCATGAGGATATACATAATGCCGGGCAATGGGTCTTTCCAGGACCAAGCAGCTGACTCCTTGGGCATCCGCAGAGATTTCCAATATTCTGATAAAGGCATACGCCCTTTTAATACCTCTCCCAACACCACATAGGTGTCTGTCAGGCGTTCAATCCAAGCTACCCCTTCCTGCCGGTTGGCTTTCTTTTCAAATGGCTGGCCATCCAGGAAGCGGACCATCATTTCCAGCAGGTTGATACCGAGCTTATTGGCGATGGAGTGCCATTTCCAGGCCCGTGGATTGATCTCAAGCAGGTAGTAGCGCCCGGTGCGCTCATCGTACATGAACTCCACTTCCGACATCCCGAAGTAATCAATTGCCTGCAGCAAGCGGGTAGACAGCTCCTCAATTTCGGGGTTAAGGACGGTATGCGCGAAGCAGGTAGATACGCCGAAGTCCATAGGCTTTTGCCGTACCCGGTTGGCAATCAGGCTGCCGTGGTCTTCCCCCCCGGCAAAGAAAGAACCGAAAGAGTAAAGGCTTTTGGCCCCGCCCCGGAGAAACTGCTGCACGATGACCTCATCGGCAGGTATGATTTTCAGGATTTCCTGATAATTGGCAATCAACTCGGCTTCATTCTGGCAGAAGAATACCTTTTTGCCGGTAGCATTGTGAAATTTATACATCACGGCCGGCTTTAGAATGATAGGGTATGCGACTTTTCCCGCCAATACCTTCAGTTCTTCCAGCGTATCCGGAAAGTGCGTTTCCGGAATCGGAATCCCTAATTCTGCTGCCCGCCGGTAGGTAAACCGCTTATTGAAGCAGACCTGTACAGACTCTGGGCCGGGGATAGCCAGGTAGTATCGCTCGTTCAGCGCTTCGTAATGGTCTGACATGAGCCCTACCCATTGGTCGTTTGTAGCAATCAGCAGAGTATCTTTCGGGCCCTCTTGAGCAAGCAGCAATTGCAACAAATGCGCTGCATCCTGAAACTGTACAAAGGAATGGCAGGATTTTGAAAAACGAGCTACCGAGGCAGCGTAATCATTGAAAACGGTTACGCGCAGCCCGATGCGCCCCGCCATACGGGCCAGGCCGAGGGCTTGGATGTGGTTGCCGAGAATATATAGCTCGGCTATCTTTTTGGCTGGCCGTTGCCCGGCTTGCCTATGCTGGGGTTGAGTGATGCTTTTCATTAGTCGATAAATTGCTGGTACCAGTTTTCCAAATTAATCCACTTCCATATCTCTTTGGCATAGTGCCCTTTACGGTCGAGGTGGCGCTGATAAATGGCTTGTACCTTTTTCACATCCAATAGCCCCCGGGAAGCAAAGGAGGGCGAGTGGATCAATTCTCCGATGTATTTGCGGAAAACCGGGGTGCGGAACCATTCATCCTGTGGCGTGTCGAAACCTAGTTTATCCCGCCGCATCCGAATCGGCTCGGGCAAGGTGCCTTTCATCGCCTCCCGCAGGATGTGCTTGGTCATGCCATCCTTAATGATCAGCTCCCCGGCAGCGGGCAGGATGCGTTCTACCAAACGGTAATCCAGAAAAGGGACCCGCGCTTCCAAAGAAAACCACATGGAATTTCGGTCCTCCCACTTCAGCAGGTGCTCGAGCTTGTACTCAAAGTGGTTGATCAAAGACTCCGTCAGGCTTTTGGAACCATAAAGTTCGGCTGCAATGGCGGAATTCTGCTTAGACTGGGTGCGGAAAAATGTAGGGTCGAGATACCCCTTTTCCATCACCCGCACTTGCGTCCGCATAGCAGCGGGCAACAGGAAAAACAAAAAACTCTTTAAGCCGTAGAGCGATTGGTGCTTTTTGTAGTAATGCCCCATTTCCGAAGCGAGCCGCCCCATCTTGCCCTGCCGGAGCAGGTCCTTAAAGTAGAACCCAAAGAAGTAGTGGTAGCCGGCCAGTTCTTCGTCTGCCCCCTGCCCGTCTAAAGTGACCGTTACATGATCTTTGGCCAGCTCCATGACTTTGTACTGCGCGTAAGGGCTGGTGCTCGGCACCGGTTCGCCTTGCGCCCGGACGAAGGTTTGAATATCCGCCATGAGGTGGTGCTCATCGGGATAAATATAGTGCATATGCTTCAACTGGGACTCAAACAAGGAAATAAAGCTGGACTCATCCCCGGTTTTCCCTTTACCGTAGACCGCAGAAAAAGTCCGCAGGTCCTCTTTATCGTAATCATTGAGCAGCACCGAGGCAATGCTGGAAGAATCGAGGCCGCCGCTCAGGCATACCCCCACCGGCACATCGCTGCGCAAGCGCAGGCCAATGGCAGAGCTAAAGCACTCCCGGTATTCTTCTGGGCTTTGAAAAGGGTTTTTTAGGTTGTCCCGCAGTCGGTACCAGGGTTTGGGCTTCAGCCCATCCGATAAGCTGTCCGGCCCTGCGCCCAGCCTGGCTTTGAAATAGTGCCCGTGGTTGAGCCGTTTGATCTCACTGAAGAAGGTCGCTTCGGTCTGGTCCGTGCGGTTGAACACAAGAAAGTCGAAGAGCACTTGCTGGTTCGGCGTTGGCTTTTTACCCAAAACGGCCAGAATAGAAGGGATTTCCGATGCAAAAAGCAGCCGGTTGCCATCCTGGCAGTAGTAAAAGGGCTTGATGCCGTACCGGTCTCTGGCACCAAATAGTACGCGCTCTTCCCGGTCGTAGATCAGGCAGCTCCACATGCCATTCAGCCGGGGCAGCATATCCTCTCCCCACTCCCGGTAGGCGGTCAGCAGGACTTCACTATCGGTCTGAGTATGAAATTGATACCCCTTCCGGCAGAGCTCCTTGCGCAGTTCGATGTAATTAAAAATCTCTCCATTGTAAATCATCACATACCGCTCATCGGGAGAAAACATCGGCTGATGGCCAGCTTTGCTAAGGTCAATAATGCTAAGCCTGACAAAGCCCAGCCCGAGCCCACTTTCGACGAAACGGCCGTGGTCATTCGGGCCCCGGTGGCGCATGCGTTTCATCATTGTACCCAACTCCTCAGCAGAGGGGTCGCGGCCGTCCAAGTTTACAATTCCAGATATACCACACATTGTTTTATGCGCCTTTTAGTAGTTTTTTAAAGAGCCCCCAGCAGCCACTTGCCTTGACAACCAGCTCATCCATGTTGTTGGTGTCGTTCAAACTGAAGCGCTTCAACCGGAACAGGTCCGTTCCGAGCCCGTTATAACCAGGGTCCACGGTTAGGGCACAGCGGTAACCCGCTTGCTTAGCCAGTTCAATTTCCCGTTGGGTGTAATCGCCGTTCGGGAAAGCCAGGGCGTAGATATTCAAGCCGTATTTGGCTTCCAATTGCGTTTTCGAGCTTTCGATTTCCTCCCAAGCCTCCATGGCATCACACTGCGGCAGGCAAGGATGGAAAACGGTATGCGCCTGAAAATCGACGACCGGCTTCATGGCATTGATTTGCTTTTGATCCAGCGCCTGAGCGGTTTCGTATTCCTGCTCCGGGTGAAAACCGACAGTTGCCAGCTGCCGGAGGCGCTCTGCATTGGGCAGAGCCTTTAGCGCCGTAGTCGAGAGTTCATCCTGCCCGTAGAGGAACCAATAGTGGCGGCGGGAACCCACCAAGCCTGAGCACAGGAAGATGGTGGGCTGTATTCCGTATTTTTTAAACAGGGACAGCAAACGGTAATTCCCGCGGTGCCCATCGTCAAAAGTGAGCACGGCCGCTTTGGGCGGCAGGTGTGCGCCACTGCCTGATTCGCAAGCCTCTACGTACCGCTCCAGGCTAATGATATTATAATGCTGCTTCAGCCAGGGCAGCATCCGCTCCGCTGCCGACCTGTCCAGGTCATGCAGCATCCATATAGTTACCTTCCGGCGCTGCACCCACTCCCGGAACAGCCAGGGCAGGCCGCTCAGGCGGATGAGCTTGAACAGCAAATTATTCATACTCCAGAGGTTGTGTTTCAGCTGATGCCGGCAACACACTACGGTAAACTTCCAGCAGCCGCTCGTTGATCGCCTCCGCATCCAAACCCCGGTCCAGTATCCGTTGCCGCCCGTTGGTCCGCCCTACCGTTTGAGCAAACCGCAAGGCCTGATCCAGCTTATCCGCAAAATCTTTCACCTTAAAGGAGCTAATGTGGCAGCCCGGTACGCCTTCGATTACCCAGCGTACATCTCCTACATCGGTGGCGACCATCGGGCAATTGCAAGCCATGGCTTCCTTGACCACGTTGGGCGACCCTTCTCCGTAGGAGCAAAGGACGAATACATCAGCAGCATTGAGGTATTTTACGACTTCATCGTGGGAAGCCCGGTAAAGATGCACCAGTTCTATATTGGGTTGAGCCAGGTACTCAATAGCGGCCTGAGCCAGGGCTATATTTTTCCTGGCATCAGCTGGGTCGCCCAGAAAAAGCACGTATTGCTTATTGTCCTGAAATCCCAGCGCTTCCCGGCAGGAGGGCCCCATCAGCTTGAATTGATCCAGCCTGACGCCGTTCGGGATCACATGCGTTTCGTATCTGCGGGGCACCGGCGCAGCCAGGTTGGGGGATTTCACGATGATCGACTGCACAAAAGGCAGGACCAGCCTCGAGATGACGATAAAAACCCGGCTTTTCAACAGCACTTTCCCTTCGATGAACTCTCCTTGTATATCATCCCCCATCAGCGAAAGCACGATCGGCACTTTTGGCCGGGCCAGTACAGCAACCGCACCGCATAGCCCGTAGTGGGCGTGGATAAGGCTGTACGGATGCCGGGCCAGGTGCTGGCGCAGTTTCCGGGCATTGTTGAGGTAATTGGCGGGCCCTTTGCCCTTTACCAAAAAGTAAGCTACTTCTACACCGGAGGCGCGCAGGGCTTCCGCCTGTGATTGTATAAAGGGCGCTACATCGTAATAAGACGAGTTGCCGCTTGCGACAAAAAGAACTTTCATGGGTTATAATTTACATCCAGCGTTCGTACCACATCTGGAAAATGAGCAGGTGCCACAGGAAGGGAAAAGCTTCATCCTCCCCAGCTTGATAGGCTGAGCGCTTATTTTGGATATAAGTGTTGGAGAAGAGGCCTTGGCGCTCGATCAGGGCCTCATCAAAGTATTGATCAAACAGGGGGCTAAGATCTTCGCGGAACCAGTGCACCAACGGGATGTCAAACCCTTGCTTTTCCCGCTCCATAATCGAACGGGGAACATAGCGGTGGACCACTTCCCGCAACAAATATTTTTTAACCTTGCCATTAATTTTATACTGCTGAGGCAGCTGAGCCACGAACTCGATCAGCTCGTGGTCAAGGAAAGGGTCGCGCCCCTCGAGGGAGGTCGACATCGTGGCGCGGTCAGTCTTTACGAGCAAGTCGTCGGCCAGGTAAGTCTTGTAATCAATCGCCAGCACTTTGTGCAAATCCTCCTGTACCTCTTGCAGATACTCCGTATCATCGTAGTAGGAAGCCGGGGCGGCTACCGGTTGGCTGAACAGGCTCGACAGTTCCGGGCTCATCAGCTTTTGGTGGCTCATCTTATAAATGAAGGGGACAGAAACCTGCCCTTCCAAAATATCAATGACCTTGCGGTAATGGTCCGAAAATTTATTGCGGCTCCGGAAGTAAGGGATGTTTTCGGGAGGGATAGCGCTCATGACCCCAGCCAGAGGAAACCGGAATAACTTCGGGATACTGGACAATATCTTGTAATTCTTCAGCACATTGTGGTGGGCGTGGTAGCCCGCGAATACTTCATCTCCCCCGTCACCACTGAGCGCTACCTTAACCTTCTGACGGGCTACTCTGCTTACAAGCGTGGTGGGAATGGCAGAGGGGTCGCCAAAGGGCTCATCGTAATAATACGGAAGCGTGGGGATGATGGCTTTAGCCTCCTCTTCGGTACAAATGACCGAAGTGTGGTCCGTATCCAGGTAGCCGCTCACTTCCTGTGCGTAGGAGGCTTCATTGAAGGCATCAAACTCAAACCCAATCGTGAAGGTCTTCAGGCGGGCCGTCCGCTCCTTTTGCAACATCGCAGCGACCGCCGTGCTGTCATACCCCCCGCTGAGCAACACCCCTACCGGCACATCCGCCACCATTCGGTACTCAAAAGCTGTACGAAGGCGCTCTTCGGTGGCATCCACTGCCGCCTCAGGCGATAAGTCAAGCTTGGGCTTCCGGTAGGCGTCTACTACATCCCAGTACTTCCGGCAGATTGCTTCCCCGGTTTTAAGGTCCAGCCGCAGGAAATGCCCCGGTTCCAGCTTGCGGGTATGCTCAAAGATGGTATGGGGGGCTGGAATATAACCGTACTGAAAAAACAAGGCAACCGCCTGATGATCCAGCGTTTTTTGGAACTGTGGGTGCTCGTGGAAAGGCTTCAGCTCGGAGGCAAACAGCCACAAGCCATCCTTTCGGTAATAGTATAGAGGCTTCACGCCCGCACGGTCCCGAAATAGATACATCTGCTCCTGCTTGCGGTCCAGCAAAGCAAAGGCAAACATGCCAATAAGGCGCTCCACCATGCTTTCGCCCCAGGCAGCATAGGCGTGCAGCAAGACTTCTGTGTCTGAAGCGGTCCGGAATTGGCAGCCCAACTCCTGCAAGGCTTCCCGCAAGGCTTGGTAATTGTAGATCTCACCATTGAACACCAAGGCATAGTCTCCCATCTCCATTGGCTGATTGCCGCTTTCGCTCAGGTCGATAATCGACAGCCGGCGGTGGCCTAGCCCTACCTGGCAATCGCCCATGGCGTAGGTCTGCAAGCCTGCATTGTCCGGCCCCCGATGCGCCATCGTGTTGGTCATTTCACTTAAAACGGATGGATCCACAGGCCGCTGAAAATCAATAACACCAGTTATTCCGCACATAATTTTAAAGATTACAGGCTTAGCCCCCGCTGCCGCAGCCAGTACTGCAGGGCAGAGAGTTTCATATAGTTCCGCTTGTCGGTAGTAGCCCAGCCCTCGAGCACCGATGCGTTAATATTCGCCCCTTCCAAATCGGATTGCCGGTTTTCCCGGATATGCCGCATCGAATAGCGGGTGGGCCAGTCGATATCAGTAGCGGCGCTGATCTTGCGCTTGTTCAGCAGAAACTCCAGGGCAAGCATGGGCAAGGTCGAATTGTGCAGCACGTATTTGGGCTTGTAGCCATGCGTGCTGATGACATCCGCCAGAGATGGGTTTTGATTGATGATCGTACCGTACAGCTTGTGGATTTTTATATTCTTCACCAGGCTTTTCTTTTGGGCGAAGTTGTAAACCCAGGGAAAAGGGGTGGCGAGCAGCACTTGCATGAATTCTAAATCGAAATAGGGATGGCGGTTGACTTTCCAGGCACTTTGTATGCGGATTTCATTCCGGAAGTATTTCCGCATGGCTACCATCAGCAGATAGTAGAAAAAACGTTGGTTGACCGGCAGGGTGTTGGAAAAATAAGGATTCTCTTCCATCGCAGCCAGCCATTCCTCATCCGCGCGCCCGTCCTCAAAGGGCAGCCCCACACCAGCAGATTTAGCTTTTTGGAGCAACCGTTTGAGGATGGGCATGCGGTCTTCCGTTTCATTCAGCAAATCCACTTCGTGCTGGTCAAAAATGATACCCCGGCTAGAAGGTATTTTAATCAATTCGCTCCCGAACAACCCGGTCAAAATGGAGCGGGTGCCTTGCAAAAAGTGCTGATAGACATAAGAAATATTCGCGTTGCCAAACCAGGATTGGCCATCGCTCAGCTCCACCGCCAAGTCAGCGCATGCCGGAAAAGCCCGCTCAAATTCTGAATTGAGCGGAATGGCGGTGTAATCCAGGCTCAGCCTCTCGGCAATCCAGCCGGGTATTTTGACATCCCAGCTGTCCGCCACACCGTAGCTGAAAAGTTGGTAATCGTTTAAGTCTTCTCCCAGGAGTGCGGCAATCGACCGGGAGTCGAAGCCGCCAGTAAGCGCCATGGCAGTATGCTCCGGCCCTTCGCTGTATAAGCGTATGTTTTGGCTAAGCATGTCTTTTAGCGCCTCAATACCCTCCGGCCGGTCATATTTGGGGCCATCGAGCTTAAAAAACTCGAAGGGGTCAAAGTACGGTTGTATTTCGCAATGCCCCTCGGCAAAACGCAGTATAGCTCCCGGGGGCACTTCCCGCACACCTTCAAAGTAGGTATGGTCGTCCAGTATGAAATCGAACAAGTACCAGTCCATCAGAGCCCGGGCATCAAATTTGGGCGGCTGCCCTGCGGCTTTCAGGTACTCTACAATCGCGGTGAGGGAAGATGAGACCAGAAAGCCGTCCGGGCCATGGCTGTAATAGGCAGATTTCAGATTCAGGGGGTCTGTAAAAGCCTGAATACTATGGCTTTGCTTATCGATAAGCACAACCACAAATGACCCCTTTATGCGGTTGACAAAACGCTCTCCTTCCGCCACATACAACAGGGCAAGGTCCCGGGCCGACAGTGCAGTTTTCTCTGTGAAATGACTGTCGAGCACCTTGGTAAAGCAGTACCCGAAGAGGATCAGCATGCGGTAGCCGTCTTCGAACAGCTGCACCTCCCCTTCCCGGTTGACGAGGTCAATGCGGCACCCATTGCATTGGAGCTGTTCCAAATTGTAGGGCACCCCCTCCATTGCCTGCAGGTGGTTGAAGACCCGGGGGCCCTCCTGACGGGCTCGCCCCGAAAGAGCGTGTAAGAAAAAGTCAAGCATTTTTGAGGAGCTTTCGCAACTTCTTTTTTGCCATAAATTGCATCTCAGCAAAAAGAGGTTTCGGGTCATTAAAGGCGAAAAGGACTTCCGCAGATGGGCGGAAAAAATTCTTAAAGTAGCCGTATTTGGTTTTGGAGTTCAGATACGCCAGCAAGTCGTTGGATTCGTACACCCAAAAAATATTGTTTTTCTGAGCTTTAGGGGCGACCCGCTCTCCGTCGATGAGTTTCACCAGAGCTAAGGGGATATTTACACCACAGGCCACCGAAAGGGAAATCTGTTGATTGAACCGCCCGATGGTTGGCTCCATGATGTAAAAACGGTCTGTAATGCGGTCGTACTTATACTCGATGGAGCAGTAGCCTGCAGGCCGGGTGGCTTGCAGGAATTGTTCGACTTCCTGGTCCAGGCGGGGGTCTTTTATCGTCACTGCCAGAGAAGTGGAGCCGTACTTCAGCGGCCACTGCCGCAATTTGCGGGCGGTCATTTTTTGAATCAACTGCCCGGCCTCGTCAAAAACGAGGAAGCAAAAGTACAGCTCGTCATCTTCCCCCTCAATAAACGCCTGCGCAATCATGGCTTGGTAGTGCAGGGGGGAAAGTTCCTCTGCCAGTTGTTCCAGCTCTTCCCGGTCATTTACCCGGATGGCGTGCAGCAAATAAGGCTTGACGATGATCGGGTATCGGATTTGCTGATCGGCCTGAAGCAGTTCTTCCCGGGAACAAAGGGCCACAGTCTCCGGGATAGACAAGCCATGCTGCATTGCAAACTGGGTGAAGCGGGTCTTTTCCATCAGGGTAAGCACCATTTCATCCTCGGGCAGGAAAAACCGGTAGTACCGGGTCAGCCGGTCGCGGTTGGCACTTATTTCCACTACATCCGCATCCATGGTAAAAACCAGGATCGGCTTGCCCACGAAGGAATCAGCAATCTTCAACAACCCCTCTACAACGCCCTCCCGGAAGATGATTTTCTTGTCGGGGATATTAGAGTACCTCGGGATATTCTCCTCCGCATCGGAGGTGCATAGCAGCAGCCGGTAGCCTTCAGCCTTCAGCGGTTGAAGCGCCCGGAGCGCACCGAGGGTCGTCAGGGTATCTCCCAACACGATAACGGTCTTATCCATGCCGGCTGTTTAGGAAGTTGACGTATTCACTGACGGTAGTCACCCATATATCTTCCCGGCGCTGATCGATATGCTGGAACAAGCCCGGCAGTACTTCCTCTACGACGCGGGGAGAAAAGGAAGGGTGAAACCAGAAATTACACACGGTATTACTCCGTATCGCCCGGTCTACAATTGCCCGGAAGCGTTGCACGTGGTAAGCACGCCCCCACTCTGGCCGGTATTCCAACTCCGCCGTTCTGTACAATTCCCAGATACGGCTTCCGCGGCGTTTGGGCAAGCCCAGTATATTGCCGGGGTCTGTTTGAAAGGAGGTGAAGCCTTCCTGCTCCAGGATATCAATATGCCCTACGGTAAGGCCAGGGTGGACAAAGCTCTGTAGGTTGACCCCTTCGGCTTCCGCCAGCTTCCGGCAAGCCTTCAGTTCACTTTTAAACAATTCAGGCGGGCATACTGCCTCCCGGCAATCGATATGGGAGAAGGTATGGCAACCGATTTCATGCCTGGCAGAGGCGGACGAAATTTGCTGTATGAGATCCGGGGCGTACCACTCGGGCGCTTCTCGAAGGCTGGTGCAGGGGTCATACTCAAACCAGTCGGTGCCCTGAAAATTCCAGTGCGGCCCCTGATAAGCCGGCACTGCCGCGATTTCCGGATGTTTGTGCCCATCCTGAGGCGAGCAGGCTTCCAGAAACAGGTGGCCAACTGTTGCCCAGGTGATAGGCACACCAAAGGTGTCACAGGCTTTCAGGATGCCCGGCACATTGCGCCGTTCCTGTTTGGCCAGCGTCATGGCGAATGCGTAGGCATCCGTGACGCTGTGATCGTACCGGGGTGCCCAGGCCAGCTCAAAATCGGCAGTAATGGTCAGCACAGCTTGCTTGCCATCGGGCAGGAAAGCCCGGGCATCCTTCTGATTCCAAACTTTTGGGTTCCTCCCCAGGGCAAAATTAGCCTTGGAGAGCAAGCTCTTGGCGAAAGGCTTTGCCTTCATAAAGCGCGTAAAGTTGATCTATGAATGAATCGAAACTATATCTGGCCTGAAGCTGACGAGCAATTGCTGCCGTATCTTCAGCATTGGGCGCAGCAAGTATCCCGCTGAGCTGATCAAACAGGTCTTGCGCATCTCCCATTTTGAAATGGCGGCAATACCTGCCGTTCTGACTAATCTCCCGGAAAGCAGGGATGTCAGAAGCCAGAACCGGGACCTTCATCAGCATAGCTTCCAGGATGACCAGGCCAAAGGTTTCGGAGTAAGAACTCATTAAAAACAGGTCAAAAGCTGGCAGCAATGCCTTTGCATTTGTTTTTTTGCCGCAAAGGACCACCCGCCCGGCTTCCAGGTCTTCTGGCTCAAGATAAGCCTCGGCCAACTGCCGGCTTTTATCGTTTTCCTGCCCTATGAAGTAAAGGCTGACCTGTGGCAATTCATCGCGGATATAGTCGCGGTAAGCCCGGAAAACGGTTTCGTGGTCTTTACCCCAGAGGAAATTGGCAACCATGGCGATATTAAACCGCTTTGGGTCTGGTGCTGGGGAAAAAGCAGAACGCGCCTCTTCAGGGGTGCGGCGCTCTTCAGCTGTCAGGCGCACTGCATTGTCTACCACAGCAACCTTATCTGCCTTGAAGGCAAAACGCTCTGCCAATTCGGCTTTTGCTGCCTTGGAGACGGTAACCACCTGTGCAAAACGCTGGCTCAGGAAGCGCTCCGGGCGGTAGGTCCAGTCCCGCTCAGGAAACATGCCGTGAATGTGGTGGACAACCCGGAGCCTGGGGTAGCGCGCTTTCAACAATAAGCCATACAGCAACTCAATAAATTGATGGGTGTGCACCACTTCAATATGCTCGCGGCGCACCAACGCCATCAGCCGGCGGATTACGGCCCAGTCCAGAAACCGCTTGCGGAACAAGCGGTAGTAGCGGTTGCCGCTATCCTGAGCCAGGTCCTCAATCAAAGCCCCATCCTTAAGCAGCGCCAGGTGTATCCGGAAGCGGTGCTGGCTCGCATTAAAGAGGTGCAACAGCAGGGTTTCTGTACCGCCGGAAGTGAAGCCCGATCGAATATGAAGTACTTGTTTCATTAGAGGCTTAGGGTATCTTGCAGTAATGCCCAGTTGTTTTGGGGCGAGTACTTCTCGTTTAGTACGTCGCGCATCCAGGTTACTTTTTCACGCCGCTTTTCAGGGTTGTTGATATAAAAAGCGGCTTGCTCTTCTATTTCGTCGTAAGACTGCACGGCGGGAAGCTCAGCCCCTTTACCAAATACCTCTTCCAAATCTTGTTGCCACTCCATAAGCGGTAGGGCACCGGAGCCCAGCGCTTCCCAAATCCGGGCGTGCAAGCCGTTCAGGATCCCGGGGTTGCCATCTACAGGTACAATACAAGTAGCGTTGTAGTATTCATTTACAGCTTCTACAGGTATGTATTCGTTTTGCTCCTGAAAGTGCGGCTCCAGATCCGGGAAAAACCGGAAAAACTTTTTCCAGTGCTTATTCCCTCTGATTTTAAGGTCAAAACCCTTGAAGTGGTTAAGGAACCGGGCTTTTTTATAGCCCCAGCTGCTGGAATAAGAAGTGCCTATATAGAACACCTCCGAGCCCATAGCCTTTTGTTGTTCCTCCGTCAGGGCCTTTTCAAAATACTGATCAGAGGGGATATCCGTTTGGAAAAAATAGATATTCTTAATCCCCAGTTTAGCCAGTTGGTGCTGCCAAAAAGTATCGGGCACATAGGTGGCATCTGCCAGGAAAAGCAAAGACAGGTAGTACCGGTTGGCGTAAGTGTAAAACGGGCTGTCGCCGAGGAAGAAAGCAATTTTAGCCCCGTTCTTTTTGAAATAGGCTACAGTTTCCGGTGTCAGCATCTCGCTATTGTACACCAGAACTAAGTCGGGCTTAAGGCGGTCGAACTGCTCCTTGTAATAATCATTGATTTTTTTGAAGTAGTAAGCTTCCCACTTGAGCCGCCACTTGTCTGGCACCCGGTAATTCTGGGCGTGCACCCGCTGCTCCCATTTCTTTACGTTGTCTAGATAATCAATGCCGTGAGTCTCTATACCGGCATAACCTTGTGCGAAGATGTCTTCAAATGATTCGTACAAGCTGTACCGCTTTGGAACCAGAAGGAGTACTTTCATAAGTAACTGGATTTCAGACCCAATGCCCATGCAGAGCTTCTTCGGGCGGGGTAGATTCAGCAGGGTTGTCTTTTTGCTTCTGGCGTTGAGTTTCCCGCTCCAATGCTTCCTGATAAACGAGGCCGCCTAAGCTGAAGAAGACGCCCTGAATGATGCCCCAGCCGGGGGGCACTTCGTATCCAAAAATTTGAAAAGAAGTAGAATGCAAGAAGAACCAGGCTAACAAAAACGCCGGAAAGGATAGCAAGGCCCGTTTAAATGGATTGTCTTCCGGCACCCGCCGGCTAGCGTCCCAGAGCTTAAAACTAAACTGAAATAAAAAGGCCAGGAATAACAGCATGCCAATTACGCCGGCATGAAAAAGCATATTTTGGTTGCCGACATGGTGATCTGCGTGATTGTAGTAGTAGTTCGAAAAGCCCCACCCTGTTAGAGGAGACTTCAACCACTTCTTAATGATTTTAGGGCTGCGCTCGCTCACCCGAATCAGGGTGCCATCCGCAGTCATATCCCCCTGTACGATGGATTCCAGCGTGAGCATCCGTTTGTAGGAATTTGTGATTTGCTTATTTAGGAATGGGCTTAAAGATGCCAGAAACAACAAGACCAAAAGACCGCCCGTGAGCTTCACAATCTGGCCCATCCGCAAGCCCGCCACAAAGGTGAAAAATAAGCCAGCGGCCAGCACAAAGCAAACCACCCAACCCCGCGTTGCCGACAGGAACACCGAAGTGAAGTTTGCCAAGATAATGATGTACAGATAAGTAGACGAGAAAGCTTCGCTCCTCCTTGCCAGAAAATACAGCGCCCCAAAAAAAGAAATCAGCAAGGCAGAAACACTGTACAGCCCCCGGTAGGTCTCACCCGCCATAAACAAGCCCGTGCCTTCTTCCAACGCTCCAAAAAAAGCCATTGGAGAAAGTTGCATGGCCAGATTGAAGACTTGAGTGCAGCACGCCAGTATGGCGAGCAAAAAGCAATACTTAAAGAAATCCTCGTAGTCCTTTTCTTTAGTCATCAGACGGGGTATAGAGAAAAACAGCGTCAGGGGAGTTATGATGCGGACCGACCTAAACTGCATGTTCAACTCCATTGAAATACCAACGGCATACCCTTGTGCGACCAAAAATAAAAGATAAATAAACAAAGCTAACAGGATAGGGGCATAAAACACCCGATTGCCGGACGGCCGTTTCCAGGCTTTGACCAGAGCTAGCAGGATGTAGAATTGAGTAATTTCAATATCCGGCAGGCCCGGCAGCGAAGTCAGGCAAGCCTCAAAGTACCCAAAGAAACCAAAAATCCCATCGGTCAATGCGAACATTACCGCCAGCCAAAAGGGCTCATTATCGGAGCGCCAGTAAGCAATTAGCAAACCGATAAAGAAGAGGTCACTAACAATAGCCGGCAGGTAGTACCGCATAAGGATAGCCACCAGCATCAAGGCCCCAAAACGGGTCAGGTCTCCGCTACGCTCTGCTATGTAATCGATAATTTTCACAAGATGATTTTTCTATCGAACGGGGGCTTCCAAATGGCCCTCCTCCTGCTTCGTAACCGGTTCTACGGTTATGTAAGGCTTAATTTCTTCTATGAGATGGTCTACCCGCTCCCGCAACTCCTCCCAGGTGTCCCCACTCGTTATAAAAAAAGCATGGCGGTGCATACTCTCTGTGATTGGCGGCAGGATATCTCCCGGATCAAACCTGATGGCAGCGTGCGTGACCCAGGGGTGTGCCTTGAACTCCGCTGCCGGGCGGGTTTGAACCACCCGTGCACCTACCTCCCAGGTACAATAACGGATCATGGAGAAGCGAGCATGGATAGGTTCTAAATCCGCTGACACACCCATGGCGACCTGAGCCAGAGCTCGGTTCATGTCAACACCGGTGGATAGCAACGGCAGGTAGGAAGAGACGTGGTCTCCGCCAAGTCGACCGGCAATTTCTATCACCTTCGGGCCTTCTTCGGTGATCATAAGCTCAATGTTGGATCCGCAGTTGTCAAGACCCACTGCTCGGTGCGCTCTTTTTACCACATCTTGAACTTGCCCCAGCATTTCATATGACAGCCCTGCCGGCTGATACAGCTCAATCTCCACACAATATGGAAAAGCTGTATTAAGGTAGCCTGTAGTTTGCACCACATGCGTTTCACCCCCAAAGGTGATGCACTCCGCGCCAATCTGGGTGCCTTCCATGAATTCCTCCAGAATTACCTCCCCGTTGGAAGCAAAAGCAGCGGTTTTTGGGTAGTAAGCCCGAAGCTCAACTTCGTTTTCTACTTTAAAGACACCACGGCTCGAGTAACTATCTACCGGTTTGAGGATGAGGGGGAAGGACCATTCAGACAGGTCCACCCCCTCCAATGATTCATAGTGTTGAATCTTGATTCCTCTTGCACATGGGACGCCGTGCTCTATAAACTTTCGTTTCATCAGGTACTTGTTGCGTACCTGCCTGACCACCTCAGGCGAGGGGTGGATAAACCCAAACTCCTCAGCCAGCCGGGCCATTAGTGGAAGCGGGTTTTCCATGCCGCAGGTAACCAGGCCATCAATGCGCTCCTCTTGTACCAACCGGCGGTGCCCTTCGTAATCGTTGGGGTCAAGTACAGCCAGCTTATCAGCCAAGTGGGCGTAAAGTGGCTTTTCAGCCGGGTCTGTAACAATGGTGTAGTAGCCAAGTGCTTTGCAAGCCTTGATGATAGGCAGGTGCGTGTCCCCGCCCCCAAAAACAAGCATTCGTTTGTTCATTGTTGTAATTGTTAAGGGCTATTTATGGGCAGGCCGCTCTGCTTCAACTTTTCTCTTTCTTAGAAACTGGCGCAGTTTAGGCAGCAGCATGCTCAGTATATAATCCGATTCTTTGGTCTTCGTGACAAAGTGCAGCCCCAAGTACAGGGCTAGGCCCGTTATTCCACCGATGCACAAAAGCATCAAGTCGGAAAAGTCCACGGTTTTCATGAGCAGGTAGACTGCCCCACCCATTAGCAAACTGTAGCCGAGGCTGGCAGAGAAATCACCGAATTGCTCCCAAAGCGAATAATCGATCACTTTGTTGGCAAAATAGATATAGATGAACAGATTGAAGTAAGAAGCAACCACTACGCTGCCCACCAGCCCGTAGATACCCATTTGAACACCAATGACGATCGCGATGGTGATAAAGATTTTATCGGCGATCTCTAAGGCCAGGGTGTAATCGGAACGTCCCTTTACCAAAATGGCATTGGCGTTGATGTATTGCAGGTGATTAGTGACGGCTGCTGCGCACAGCATTTGCAAAAATGGCACGGAGGGCATCCATTTATCACCGAATATAAGGCTCACGGCAGGTTCTGCCATAATCCCCATCAGGGTGAGCACCGGCAACAAACCAAAGGAAGTCATCATAATCAGTTTCCGGTACCCGTTCTTCAATGCTACAGGCTCATCCTGTAACTTAGCCAGTACCGGATAGGTGACCCGCAGAATAGTAGAGGATAGTGGATTGACGACAATCATCAGAAAGTTGTTAGCTTGAGTGAAGAAACCGAGTATGGCTGCGGCAAAAAACTTACCAATAATGAGTTTGTAAATTTCGTCGTAGAACTTGCCAACTAGGGTACTGATCAAAATCTTAAAACCGAAGCTGAAAAACCGATGGAAAGAAGCCCAACTGAACTGATTCCAGACCGGCAGTGGAAAAATCCTCCAAAGGACAGCTGTCGTCAAAACGCCCCGCACCAATTGCTGGCCCACCAGGCTCCAAACCCCCCAATCGTAATAGGCCATTACAATCCCCACGCCACCCGATGCGACGATTGCCGGTATTCGGACAGCGGTTTGGGTCTTAAAGTCGATCTGCTGGGTCAACAGGGCTCGTTGAATCAGCGTGAAAGAGTCGACAATCAGGGTCAGCCCCATCACTCTTAGGATCCATACCAGGCCCTCTTGCTCAAAAAAGTCTGCAATCAGTGGAGCGGTGAAATACAGCGTGGCGTAGAGGACGGATGCTGCAACGAGGTTGAACAAAAAAGTTGTTGACTTGTCCAGTTCGCTGATTTCCTTGGCCCGAATGAGCGCCAGGGAGAACCCGCTGTCCACAATCCCCGCTGTAATACCGACCACCACCATGACCATGGCGAGCAATCCGAAGTCCTCTGGCATCAGCAGCCTGGCTAAAATGATCGTGATCAGGAAATTACCGACACTGCCGCCCAGCTTGTCGATGACCACCCAAAAGATTGCATTCAGGAACTTATCCGAGAGTGACTTCACACTTATTGGGGGTTATCATTTTTGTAACTGATTCGACGCTGGAGTTATCCTTCACTGCTGGTCAGGGCCTCCTGCTCCAAGGCGAATTTGGCCACTAGCTTTTGCTCGTACTGTTGGGCCAATTCCAGCACCTGGGCCCGGCTCTCCCCCTTTACAATGACAAACCCGGGCCTTTTTTTGCTCTCTGTGATCTTGGGCACAATTGTGCCGGGTGCCATTCCCAGGTGAGCGTAGACTACTTCAGGTGCCGATAAGACATCCTCGTAATCTGCTACGGCAGTGATCAGGCTGCCCACTGGAAGCTCAAGGTACTTGATATACGCATATTGCTGCTTGGTGGGCTCAAGGTCTGGGCTTTGGCCCAGGGCCGCTTGAATGGCTGCCCGGTCCATATCGATGCCACAAGAGGCCTGCGTGAGATAGGAAGATATAAAATCCCCCCCCAGACGAGCGCCGATCTCTACCAGTTTGGCGCCCTCCCTGGTCCATTTGACCTCAGCGTGGGATGCAGAATTATCAATACCGATGGCATGAATGGCTGCTACGGTAGCCTCGCTGATCGCCGTGTGTTGCTCAAGCGAAACGGGAGCAGGTTGCAAATGCCCAATTTCGACCGGACAGGGAAAAGAGTAAAGGAACTTTTCAGTGATTTGTACGATCGTCGTTTTCCCTTCGTAAGTAATCGCCTCCACGCTAAACTCAGGGCCATCCAGAAATTCTTCCACTATCACTTCCCGGCTTTTGGAATAAGACCGGGTTGTTTCCAGCAAGCGTTGAGCCTGGCTGAGGGATTCGACCCGGAACACCCCCTGACTGGAAGTGGCATCTTTTGGCTTTATGATGAGCGGAAAACCCATCGCTGCTACCTGTGCCTCCGGCAGAGCCGCACCTGGCTCTATGAGCACTCCCTTTGCACAGGGCACATTACCCCGCTGGAAAGCGGCTTTCATCAGCCACTTATCCAGGCTGCGCGCTGTGACTTCCGGCGTATGGAAGCGCAGGCCCAGCTCAGCGGCGAGCTTGGCCATCAGCCGCATGGGTTTTTCCATTTGGCTGGTAACCAGCCCTTTTACCTGATGGCGCAGGGCGATCTCACGGGTGGTTGCATAATCATTGCCCGCCACACAGTAAAAGTGGTCAGCAAGCGCCCTCCCGGGAGCGTCCTCCGTGACATCGAGGACAACGGATTCTACCCCCAGGGATTTGGCTGCTTGAATCATCGTGAACTGGTTAATGCCGGCTCCGAAAATAAGTACAGAATTAGCTGACATAAGCATAGTTTTATTCCGCCGGCAGGGCGCTCATCACTTTCCGTACGGCCTCAACGATGCGGGACCGCTGATCTTCCGTAAGAGAAGGATAAATAGGGATGCGGAGCAGGCGGCTGAAAAACTCCATTGAGCCTTGCATCTCTTCGTCTGTGGCCATGCCCTTGTAGTACTTATTGCGGTGCAAAGGTGTATAGTGAACATTTGAGAGCACGCCCTCAGCACGCAAAGCATCCATGATCCAATAGCGGTGCGCGGGCGGCACCAGGATGCCGAACAAATGCCAGTTGGTTTTGGCATTCTCCGTAAGCCGCAGAAACTCCAGGTTAGGCAGGTCGGCAAGGCCTTCTTTATAGAAAGCGGCAATCCGGCCGCGCTCTTCGTTCATCCAATCCAGCTTGTCCAGCTGAGCAATGCCAAGGGCACCCAACAGGTTGGATTGCACAAAGGAGCTGCCCAAGTCGACGTACTCGTAAAACCCGCGGTCTTTATTGTCTACCAGGAAGGATTGCTTATCCGTGCCTTTTTCCCGCATGAATTTGGCGCGCTCGGCAATTTCGTCGTCGTCCGTTACAAAAGCGCCGCCTTCTCCAGTCGTCAGGTTCTTCGTACCATGGAAGCTAAAGGTCGTCACATCAGCAAAGGTGCCAATTTTTTTGCCATTGTATTGCGAGCCAATAGACTGGGCCGCGTCATGTACAACGTACAAGCCGTGCTTGCGGGCAATGCGCATGACCTCCTCGATTTCGCAGGGGTTGCCGGCGTAATCAACGGGCACAATGGCTACTGTTTTATCGGTGATCGCTGCTTCGATCTTGGACACGTCTATATTGCCGTTATCCGGATAGACATCAACCAGCTTGATCTTCAAGTTGTTGAGCAGCGGGCCCAATGCACTGGAAGTATAGGTGAAATTGGGTACCAGGACTTCACTGCCGGCAGGGAACGCTTTGACCTTGAAGGCCAGGTCCAGAGCAGTAGTGCAGGAATTCGTGAATAAAACGTTCTTAACGCCGAGGTAGGCGGACAGCTTTTCTTCAAACTCCATACATTTGGGCCCATTGCCGGATACAAAGGTCGAGCGTACCGCTGTATTGACGGCCTCGAAGTCCTGCTCATCCATGAAAGGCAAGTGAATCAGTATGCGGTCTGCGGATACCGGCTCCCCTCCTTTTATAGCAAGCTGCCCAGAGGCCAGGGTTGTGGTCTTCATAATGTTTGTTAGTTTATAATGGGTAAATCAAACAGCCATTGCCATTATACATTGGCGTAGGGCCGGCGGAATTCAATAGCTCTGCAGACCCGGACGAGCTCTTTGATGCCGTCTTCAACGGAGATAGTCGTATCGAAGCCAAGCTTGTTGATCTTGTCATAGCTCACTACGTAGTTGCGCTTATCTGCGTCCTCTCCAACATCGGCGTAGTGCACGTATACCCCGGTATGCTTCTTGATGAGGTTGCAAATGTCCTCTTTGCTGTAGTTCATCTTTTTGGAGCCTACGTTGAAAACATTGTCGACCATCTGATCTTGGTTTTCAATTCCAAATAAGAAAGCCCTGGCCATATCGTGGACGTGGATGAAGGTGCGCATGAAGTGCTTCTCGTAGATAACGAGATAACCTTCCGTGACTGCTTTGTGGGTAAAATCGTTCACTAGCAGGTCAAGGCGCAGGCGGGGCGCTACGCCGAAGGCCGTGGCAAAGCGCCAGGCGATGGTCTTGCGCTCTTCCAGAAGCATGCGCTCGGCCAGAGTTTTCGTCTGCCCGTAGAGGCTCAGCGGATTGAGTGGTGTCTCTTCGGTGCAGACCTCTTCCACTGCCCCGTAATTAGACCCCGTTGACCCAAAGATGATCAGCTGGTCCTTAGAGGTCGCGTCAATAAGATTCTGCGTACCCTTTACGTTGACAGCTTCTGCCAAATCCGGGTCCTTGCGGCAGGCCGGGTAGCCCACAATTGCAGCGAGGTGGATAACGATATCTGCTTCGCGGGAAGCTTCTTTCACCTCAGCCTTGTCCCGGATGTCTCCGCGGATGAATTCGAAATTTGGGTTTCTAAAGAACGGCAGTATAGGGTCGATGCCAAAAGTCAGGTTATCAAATACCGTGACTTTATGACCTGCATTGAGCAGCACCGGTATCAATCCTGTTCCTACGTAACCGGCTCCCCCGGTAATCAATACTTTCATGGTTGTATATTTTGAAAATGGTTGAATTTATCTTCCGATGACTTCCCAGTGGTGTTTCCCGATCAGGTAAGGGTCAAGTCGGATATCATCGTCTTTTGCTTTTTCATACCGCAGATTGCTCAGCGCAGTCAGCACAGTATGGTTCTCTAGGCTGATCCACCCGTTGGCGTAGTAAGGCGGAATGTACAGCACCGCGTGGTGGCGGTTGCTCATCACCCAGCTCTGAACGGTTTCCGGGTGGTCTGCTGCAAACTGCCGGATTTCCTCAGGGTCATTGCGGTCGGCAAGCTCTTCGGGCAATTTGAAGGTGATAAACTTACCAGCACCGGAAGCAATGGTAAAAATCTTGGCCTCCAGCTTGTGGTAATGCAGCCCGCGGACGACACCGCGCCCGTAATCTTCAACCATGTAGCACCGATGGAACAAGTCATGGTCAATGTAATCTGTGAAGGGAATAAGCAGCCCGCGGTCATCCGAAATGCTTTGCACTTTGATGAGCGTGGGCTCTTGCAGGGTAGCGTTGATTTTCATTGTTGAGAATTAAATAGTTGAGGTTTACAACAGTGTAGCTTATTCGATAGGACCTGTTGGGCTAGCCGCACTAAGGCAAAAATTTGGATAAGAAAATGGTGTTCAATTTGGCCAGCGCCCGGGGCTTTTTGTCCCCATAGTAGCCATTGCTCCCTATCCCATCAGAACCATAGCCGTAGCTGTAGCTGTAGCCACTGCTTTTTTTCATCGGCAAGGCGTTGATGATAATAAAGGGGTTCGGCAGTTTATTTTTCCTGGTAATATCTTCTATGATCTGGAGTTGCGCCGTTTCCGTAAACCCAACCCGGACGGCATAGAGGGTAACATCGGCAACATCCTTAAGCTGTAGGGCATCGGCAACCATGCCTACCGGTGGGGCATCTATGAAGACCAAATCGTAACGCACCTTCAGGGCGTCTACCAGCTCCCGCAGACGAGGCGACAGAATAAGCTCGCTCGGATTGGAAGGTATGGGCCCGCTGCTGATGAGGTCCAGATCAGGGTGCAGTCCGCTGTTTCTGATAATACTACTTAGCTTTACAGATTCATTCTCCAGGTAATCTGAAACACCTTTCTTGGCACGTTCCAGCTTACTGTAGACCTCCTGCCGGGGCCGGCGCAGGTCCAACTCGAGAATAACCGCCCGCTTTCTGGCCAGCGCATGAGTCATTGCCAGGTTGAGGGTCAAAAAAGACTTCCCTTCCTTGGAAACGCTGGAAGTCATCATAAACACCTGAGGCGGGTTTTGCGGGCGGATGCCAGCCAGGTTCACCCGCAGCAAGCGGAACATCTCAGCTACCGGAGAACGGGTATCTTTATTGATGACCAGCTGTTTGTCCGCTTTGCTAAGCCCAATGGCGCCGATGACGGGCACTGATGTAAACCTGGACAGGTCATCCCCTGCCCGCACCCGGTCATTGAGGCTGTCGATAAGAATGGCTAAGCCGGCCGGAATACCCAGGCCGAGAAAGAACGCGATCAGCCAAATCTGCATCCGCTTTGGGCTGATAGGCTGAGAAGGCACTTGCGCCGGGTTGACCACCTTGCCCTTGGCTACAGTAGCAGCAAGAGAAATAGCCGCTTCTTCCCGCTTTTGCAGCAAATAAACATAAAGGTCTTCCTTGATTTTCTTTTGCCGCTCGATTTCAATCAATTCCCGCTCCCGGGTGGGCAGAATCCGCAAGCGCGTCTCCATATCATTCTTTTGCTGTTGGCTGGAAGCAAGGTTGATCTGTAAATCGGCCTTGATCGTCTGAATATTTTCAATGATCGTCTCCCTCAGATTCTGTATTTGCTTTTGCGTCAGCTTCAGATCTGGGTGAGAAGGCCCCAGGTCGCTTTTGAGCTGCTCGTGGTCAGCCAGCAGTTTATTAAAACTATTCAGCTGATTGACGAGGGTGAGGTTGTTGATTTCGACATTGGTGGGTACAAACTCAAAACGCTCCCGGTTTTCTATCAAAAACCGCTCAATAGACTCCAGGATTTCAAATTGGACCCGCTGCGAATTGAGCTGTTTGTTGTAGTTGATCACCTCATTCATCAGTATCCTGCCCTCTGCGCTAAGCTGCATGGAACTGAATTGCCGTTTATAGGCTTCTTCTTCCATCTCCACTTCAGAAAGCTCCGATGCAATCAGCCGGATTCGCTCGTTGATCAGGTCGATGGTATTCTGGTAAACCCCATTTTCTTCTTTTATGCTGTTATCGTTATATACCTCGATGAGCTCCTGTAGAATATCGCGTGCCCGTACCGGCGATACATCCGTAACGCCAAGGGTCAGCAGGCTAGACTCTGCATCAACCGGACTAACCATTAACCGCTGGCTGATACTGCCCGCAGCTACGCCAGCGGGCACCACTTCGATTTCGATGGGGTAGCTCAGGCCCGGATTACCGGTCGTTGTTATGATCAACTTTCCAAATGGCAACTCGAGCATTTTTCCAAACTCCCCCTGATAATCGTATTCTTTTTCCTCAAGTTCAGTAGTAATTTGGTACTGCCCGTTATCGAGATGGTTAAAGACAGCGAACAAGCCAGCCCCCTCCACTTTAGGTTCCCAGGAAATGACCTCAATGGGGGAGCTTTGGTAAAGATCGACCCGCCGGATGCCATCAAGCCGCGTGTAATAATCTTCCAGCCCGAGGTTTTGGACGACTTCTGTTAACAGGGGCATAGAACCAAGAATACGTAGCTCGTTTTTCAGGTTCATGTTCTTATTGCCTAGCTTCAGGTCGGCAAAAATTTCCGACTCGCTCAACTGGCCCGAAAACTCTCCTTGTTTCAAAAGGATAAGGGCGTTGGCCTCGTACTCTGGCTGGGCGTGCTCCAGGTAGTAGTAAGCAGCAGCTACCGAGACAGGAAATAGGATGGCAAACAAATACCAGTATTTCAGCGCCTGTTGCAGCAGCGTTTTAAGACTTAGTTCTTCCTTCATGAATGAAACTTATTTTGAATTCCTGCTTGGCCTAAACAGCTTTTCGGTTGGTAAAAGAATTAAGCATTGGAAAAAGCCTTTCCGTAACAATTGTGCTTTGTTTTTTGCATTCATTTGCCAGGCTTGTCGTAAAGATTTTCAAGAAGCGGCGTGGTTTCTGACTGGCCCTATACCCGGGTTCCGAGAAAAAAGGTGACCAGAGAAACCAACGGAAAAAATATCGCGGAATACCGCTGTACAAAATCGCCCTGCGTTGCGTATTGCTTAGCCTTAAGGGGCTCGATGTACACGATATCATTGGGGCTTAGATAGAAATAGGGCGACCGGAACAGGGCAGTGTCCCGCGTATCAACCCGGCCAAATTCCCGGATGTTAGACCGTTGCCGGATCACCAACACTGAATTTCGCCGTGCGTAGGGGGTAAAATCCCCCGCCATTCCGATCGCCTCAAGTATCGTCAGCCGTTCATTGGGGATGATATACGTGTTGGGCGCAGTCACCTCCCCAAGTATCGTCACCCTGAAATTGAGAAACCGGACCTGCACCGATGCATCCGGTATAAAGTCTGCTAAGCGGTTCGTAATCTCGGCTCTCAATTCAGAAACAGTTTTTCCAGTGGCTTTCACCTTGCCCAGGAAAGGAAGATAAATGTGGCCCTCTTCATCCACCCGGTACCCTTCTTGTGTGCCCATAGCCACTACTCCGGACGCAGCTTCCGCCCCGCCGCTGGCACTTTGCAGCTGCTGAAAAGCCAGTACCGTTTCCGGGTTGCGGCTCGACACCTGTATGGATAAAATATCATCAGGCTGAATATTCAGCACAGGCAAAGAATCAATAGGCAATACCTTATCTTGTACATCCTCCAGCATTAGCATTTCCCAGTGCTTGACACTTCCGCAGCCCGAAGACAGCAAGCCAAACACCACGATGCCAATCAACATTATTCCACTAGGGTATTTCATGCGGCGATTAAGTTCTTAGTGATTAAAATGAAAATAAATCTATTTACTCCCCTGTCAGGGCAAAAGCTTTCAGCTTCTCGCGGTCAAAGGGGTGAGGCGCCAACGGCAATTCAGCCATAGGGTGATAGTCGCCCTTCAAACCAATAGGTTGTGCGTTACGGATATCGTAGGCGATATTTACCGCAGGAGCGGCATCATCTACGCCAAAGCCTTCCCCTTTGAGTACAGACTCATAGCTCAGGGTATGCAAATCATTAAACCCTTTGCTGAACTCCATCTCTTCCCCGTCCACTTTCATGCAGCGGTAGGTGCGCGCGCCCTGCGCCCGCAGTTCTTCCGGGATAGCACCTTCGTCTATGCTCAGGAACCAACGGACCCGGGCTTGCTCCAGCTCCAGGTATCCGGAAGCGCGGTCGTGGGTGTGCAGGTGTATGATATTGCTCTTAACTGGACCGAAAATCCAGTGCAATACATCAAAAAAGTGAATGCCAATATTAGTGGCTATGCCGCCCGACTTTTCGTTAGCCCCTTTCCAGCTCGTGTAGTACCAATTCCCTCTGGAAGTAATGTAGGTGAGGTCTACGTCATAGATTTTATCAGGGTCTGACTGGCGAACCTGTTGATAAAGCTTTTGCACCACCGAGTGGAGGCGAAGCTGCAAGATCGTATTAATGCTCAGCCCGGTTTCCACTTCGATATCCCGCAGGCCGTTCAGGTTCCAGGGATTGAGGACCAGAGGCTTTTCGCATATCACATTTGCGCCAATCCGCAGGCCAAACCGGATATGCGAATCGTGCAAATAGTTGGGCGAACAAACCGAAACGTAATCAATAGGCGTGCCCTCCCTGATCAACTTGCTAACGTGGCGGTCAAAGCGCTCAAATTCTGTAAAGAAATCCGCATTCGGGAAGTAACTGTCTATAATCCCTACTGAGTCACTGGGATCGAGCGTAGCCAACAGGTTGTTGCCGGTTTGCTTGATGGCTTTCATGTGGCGAGGAGCTACATAGCCAGCTGCGCCTATGAGTACAAAGTTCTTCATCGTCTCAAGTGTTGGGTTTAAAGTATTTTAAAAGTGTTCGTTCTTTCTTAATCAAAAGCAGTTATCTTTTGATTCTAACAAATCCGGAGGGCATGACCGTCTGTTGTATTTTTAATACGGCTCCGCCTTTGAAAAATCCCGGGGGCTTTTTCATCCGAAGTTAAATTTACCTGGTGTAGCGCAGCATTACACTGAATGCCAGCTATTCACCAAGCCACATTGTCGAGTTTGCCGGGCAAGGCTCCGCCCTCGAAAAATCCCGAAGGTTTTTCACCCAAACAGATAAAATTAATCGAGGAAGCTTCGCATCAAGCCGATAATCAGCGCTCTGCTAAGCTGGGTTGCCATAATTGCCGACTAAGGCTGGAACTTTGAAATATCCCAAAGGGCAAGCGCCCGCCGAAATCCCATTATGGCAGCTATAATGAGTATTAAAAGAATGCCTTTCTTGGAGGCTTTTCTTGGTAAAACCCGCTGCCCACAGCCTTTCACAACTTTCGAAGCGAAGTGGTTGAGACATGCAGAAGCAACGAGTAACCTATATTTTTTAATTCGACAAGAAAGTTTTTCTTCCCTTCTCGCCTAACCAAAATACCTTGTATACCGGTCATATGACCACCGACAATCTCTACCTTGTCGCCCACCTGATAAGAAGAAGGCTCCACCTCCATATCATCAGTACCTTCAACAACACGCTGAAGGACCTCAATTTCCCGTTCGGGGATGGCAATAAGGTTATTGGAAAACTTGACGAAATCTACCACGTCCTGAGTCTGAAGCACTTTGACGTACTCCTTAGTCGTGATCTTAGTGAATATATAACACGGTAGCAAAGGAAGCTCCGCGTGGCGTACGCGATTGCCGTACCGCCTGGTAACCTTCCGCAAAGGCAGGTAAGTGTCGATGCATTGCTCTTTGAGCCGCAGGAAAACTTGCTTTTCCCGCTTGTACCTGGTGTAAAGGGCAAACCATCTTGCCTCTTTAGCAACCAGATGTACTTCTGGTTCTAGTGTTGTTGTCATAGTAGTATGCCCGTATTTTGATTCCCACTGCTTAAAGGCTGAAAATACTATCCTTGTACAAGGCAGCAACAAATTCAACCTGATCCGGCAGAACATAAAACCTCTACCGTAAGCAGCAGCCACTGATTGTACCATCCAGACAGTTCGCTGTTGCGAACGGACTGTATAGCACTTACAGCTAGCATAATTAATTCGTAGCATGGACATCAGATACACGGCTGCGAAGACAGCAATAATATCTGAGCCCTGTAAGGACCGCCTTACAGCTACGTCATAGTGTCTGTGTTGTTTTGATAAGAGGGAATCAATAGGGATACGCCATTGAAGGGGGGAATAAGGACGTATAACAGAAAGCTATACGATGGCAATTGGCATACTCAACCGAAGAGATGTAAAAATACATCTATGCGAATACCTGCCTTTAAGGCTAAGGAGATTAGAGTAGAAAACATAATTCAGAAAATCTGAATATACTAAACCTATGTCTATGGAAACTAATTACACCCATAGAGGCTGAACAGTTTACCAATAGCAATAAATTGTAGTTGTTTTCCCAAAATGCCTCTTAAAACAGCATTCACAATCAAATAACGGTACCCATTATTTACCGTATTTGATTACAACAACTGTGTCTCACACAATTCCCGTACGTAAAGCTTAATGCCCATTTGAGTTTAATTTTTGGTGCATTTTAAGCTCCGTTAAAAAGTGCATATGTGTTAAAAGAGGTGCATAGTCGTTTAAGCTAAGTTTCGTCTGCGGGTCAGTCCCCGCTTTTTTTCTTGAGCTCCATACAGTAACATGGTATGAAGTGAATTAGGATAATGGAACTCTTTGGTTTAACACTTGGAACTTAAACTAGATTATCGAGTGCTAGCTCGATCATGACTGTTTACGTAACAAATATAAACAGTGTTTCTAAAAAATTCAAATACTTTTTATTCTTTCGGACATTTTAACAAGATGCTTATAGAAATGCAAGAATTTGTGACATAGCATACCTGTTTTTCTCCTCCTGAAAATACGGAAGAGCCCTGAAAACACTACATCTGCCTACCCTATCTTTTGTAATCATTGCCCCGGCTCAGTTCCAACGAACGCAGTACATCTTCGGGAACCGGTTGCAACACCCTCAGCGTGAGCATTTGCTTCCCTTTCCGCAACGGCAGCAGCCCGGTGGTATCTGAGGGCAGACGCACAGCGGCGCCGTATTCTGTGCTGATTTGATACGCGCCCTCCACCGGGGATGAAGCAAAGCGGATTGCGTAACGCCCCGCCTCTTCAACCTCTATTCGGTAGGCTGCTGTACTGCCCGCCTGGAGCTGATGAAGAAAATTAAAGGCTACCCGCAAGTTGCCAGTCACTTCAATGGGGGCGAAAAGCGGAAGCTGGCTTCTGCCCGCTGGTTTTATTGTAAAGGTTGGGGCATTAAAAGCATATTTGGCCATTTTTATGCCCTCAAACCACCGCTGTGATTGGGCATTCATTGTTTGAGCAATTGCTGGCAAGCTATCCGCCAGATTGATGGACTCCGTGGGTCGGCCTCTAAGTCAAATAACACTTGGCCCGGCACTGGGGCTTTGTAACCTTCTGCGGGCCCCGGGTGCTGTATCCATTTGTATTTGCCCGTCACGACAGCCAACGGCTGTTCTTTTGCTTTCAATTGGCCCTTACTCCGTTCCATAGGTGCGTATTCATTGCCTACGCCCTCCGGGGTCCACGGAGCGTCGGTGGGCTGCCAGCCCGGCTGTACAAAGTCAAAATGGGTGTTTTCCCAATCGGCGACGGTTGTTTCCGATAGCAATCGTGCAAAAGACTGCCCGTCAAAATTAGCCGAGCTTACCCCGGCCAGATCTAATAAAGTGGGTAATATATCGGTTACTGTGACCAATTCCGGGCGGCGGCGGGCAGGCAGCTGCCCCTTCCAATAAACAAACAAAGGCGAGTGCAAGCCATTTTCCCAAAGGTTGCCTTTCCAGCCTTTCAACCCATTGATCTTCCGCAGGCGGCGTTCCCGGTCTGTCAGCGCCCGGTTGTTTACAGCAGGGCCGTTATCGCTCATAAACACAATAATGGTTTCCTCCAGCAGCCCCAGCTGCTCCATGCCTGCCAGCAAACGCCCGATTTGCCGATCAAAGTGATGCACCATCCCATAAAGTGTAGCCAAGCCTTCGGGAAGCCCCTGATCCAGATAGGGCTGAATGGCCGCCTTTGGCGCGTCCAAAGGCTCATGGCAAGTCATGCTTGACAGGTAAGCCACAAAGCTCGTATCCCGGTGCGCCTTCATAAAGCGCAGGGCATAGTCCACCAGCAGTTCATCTGACCATTTTTCGGTTTGAACGGGGGCACCATTTAGCCGCCCCCCTGCCTGCCGGTGCTGATAGAGCTGGCTTTGGAAGGCTTCGTGAAAACCGCGCTGCCAGGGGTAGTAGCCCTCCGCGTTGCCGCTATGCCATTTCCCCCACATCCCGCAGACATATCCCTCCCGGGCAAAAAGATCGGCCAATGTGGGAATGGAACGCGCCAGATAATCTTTACCGCCGTGTACGTGGGAGACGCCTGTGCGCAGAAAATGCCGTCCGGTGAGCAAAGACGCCCGGGTCGGTGCACAAACCGCATTGACATAAAACCGGTCGAACCGGATACCCCCCGCTCCCAGCTTGTCCAGATTAGGCGTAGACAGATAAGGGTTACCGTGAAGGGCTAAGTCATCGTACCCCAGGTCATCAGCCTGAATGATCAAAAAGTTGGGGCGCCGGGCATCCGGCCGGTTGCCTGCTTTTTCAGTTTTGCACGCAGCGAACAATACCAGGATCATTATGGCGGTTGCCCCTTTCATCGATCTTGATTTTCTAATTGGTACAATAGGATAATTTCAGATGTTAGCGTGCTTGCCGGTCTAACATAAATTTAGCTTTCCACTTGATATACGAGAATTCCTCCGCAATACGGGAGTCTGGCAAATCGGCTACTTGCTGCCGCAGGGCGGGCGGCAGCGTGCTGAGTGCCTCGAGGGTGTTCAGCGCCCGCAAAACAACATAGGGATTGTCTGACCCCAGCAGTTCTTCCAACGCCCCAACGGCTGCTTCCTGATCACCCAGGCGGTACAGCGCTTCAGCCACCAGGCTGCGGACATCCCCGCTTTTATCTCCCAAGCATTCACGCAACACAGTTTGCAAAGAGCTGGCTTTTTCACCGAGCTGCAAAGCGCCTGCAGCGCCCCAAAAGCGGATGGCAGCATGGTCACTTCGCAGCAGCGCCGCCAAACTGTCGGGCGCAGGATTTAGCGTGGCATAGTCGGCTGCGTAGATTACCGCTTCGAGCGGGGCGGCTTCCCCCTGTTCCATATACAGGGTGCTTTCTTGCCGAAACCCTTCGTAAAGCAGGCCCTCGGGCAGAAAGCCGATATCCCGGTGCCGGAGGTTGTACCCCCGTAAATCAGCCCGCATGCGTTGCAAGACTTCCGCATAGGACGGGGCATCCGCCAAGTTACGGACGTTGTGCGGGTCGGCCTGCGTATCGTAGAGCTCCTCCGCTGGCCGGGCTTCCCAAAACTGCTGCTGCACAGTGTCTAATGCACCAGCTTCACGGGCAGCTTCCCAGGCCTGCACATTAGCAGCTTCCCAGAGGTATTGCACATGCTGGCCGCTGGGCCGGAAAGGCATATAGTTCCGTATATACCGAAAGCGCTTGTCGCGAATGGTCCGGATGAGGTCGTAAGACTCGTCCATCCGCCCCCGGAAACCAAAAGCATAGGGGTCCATTTGATCAATAGCTTTGCCGGCTATCGATTCTCCCTGGAGATAGCCGGGCACCTCGGCACCCGCCCATTGGAGTATTGTGGGGATCAAATCGAGAAAAGTGACCGGTTGCGCTACCCGGCTGCCCATTTCCGCTGGCGCCAGATGCCGGTACTGTTCCGGGAACCACATCAGCATCGGCACCCTGAGCCCTGACTCGAAGGTAAAGCGTTTGCTTCTGCCCATGACCCCGCCGTGGTCGCTACTGTAAATGATAATGGTCCGGTCCATCTCCCCAATAGCCTGGAGTTTGTCCAGAAACCGCTTGAACTCCAGGTCCAGCATCGCTACCGCATCGTAGTAGAGGGCAATGTCTTCCCGCACTGCAGGCTCGTCGGGCAGATAAGGGGGCACCGCCACCTGCTCTGGCCTGGTTTCCGGTATCAGCGCAATGAGGCTGTCCTGGGCAGCGGGCGGCAGGTCCTCGAAGGTGTTGCGGAAGTAGGCCCACTTTTTATCAGGGGTGTGAATCCTGCCCTCGTGGGTCATCCAGGTGTTGTAAAACATAAAAAACGGCTGGCCCTCAGCTCTTCCGGGCAAAGCGTCTTCTGTGATCCACCATTCGTCGATAGCCCAGGTGCTGTCCTGTCCGGGAATATTGTAATCGCGTTTCAACCTCAGGGAATTGTAGTAGCCGGCTTCCCGGAGATAATTGGGGAAGAAGCGGATATGGCCCGGTATTTCCACATTGCTCCGCATGTGCTCTGAGCCCAGGGTAACGGGCAATACCCCTGTGATCAGGGTAGAACGTGAAGGCGCACAGACCGGCGCATTGGAAAAAGCATTATCAAAAATAATCCCGGCCCGACCGAAACTGTCCAGGGCAGGCGTATGCGCCAGGGTATCCCCGTACACGCCGAGCAGGGGGCTGTTGTCCTCGCTGACGAACCAGACGATGTTAGGCGGCGGCAGGGCGGGTGCTTGTTCCGTGCTCTGAGAATGGCAGCTCAGAAAGAGCAGGGGGAATACGCTGGCAAGGAGGCAGACGGGTAAAACGGAGCGTTTTGGGTAAAATACACCAACCCAACGCGCAATATTGTGCCGGACCGCCTGCCTAAGTACGGCCACCGGTGGCCAAAGCCTCTGTAGACGGGAAACCGGCAGGCGCAGAGTCGTTTGGCCCCGGTTCCAACCGGAGGGGCTACTTCGTTGCCGGTATAGCATTCGCATAGACATAGATGAGTATTCAGCTTAATTAATTAGACTGTGTTGGGATTTTGGTCTTCTAGTCGAAAACTAGCAATTTTTTGGTTAGACGAGTCTGTGATCCCGACATTTATCGTCGGGGGCACGAAAACCGGAGCCCGTACGGATGAGGATTTTCGTGACGAAGTATAAGCGAAAAAGTGCCCGTACGGGCAGACCGATTACTAAAGTCTCAACACAGTCTTAAATCACTAAAGTTAGCGATTTAGATTTCCGCATTCTTCAGGTCACCTCAGTACAGTTGCTGGCCCGCCCGAGGCTACATTTATGAAAATAGCTGGCCGGAAGAACGGACCATAAGGGGTCGCGCAGTAATAAGTTACCTAGAATAGGCGAAGTTATTTTGTGCGCTAC
>CAZNSK010000027.1:0-51828 GCA_964575505.1 uncultured Phaeodactylibacter sp. | reverse complement strand
GCGTGCAAAAGAACGAGTCTAAATCGGTAAGTTATTGTTGCGCGACCCCTAAGGTGCGGATAACCGGCTTCAACTTCCGTGGTTTTGCTAACTTTGGCCCAAACCGAACACCCGCATGCGAAAAGTAACCGAAGAACCATCGCGCTACCGGCATTTGGAAAAAATGCCGGTAGCGGAAATCCTTGCTCACATCAATGAGGAAGATGCCAAAGTCCATTTGGCAGTCCGGGAAGTCCTACCTCAGCTCACCCGCCTGGTCGAAGCTATCATTAAACGCATGAAGCAAGGCGGCCGGCTGTTTTATATCGGGGCCGGCACAAGCGGCCGGTTAGGCATACTAGATGCCTCCGAATGCCCGCCTACCTACGGTGTGCCTGCCGACTGGGTCATTGGCCTTATTGCCGGGGGCGACCACGCTATCCGCAACGCGGTGGAATTTGCGGAAGATAGCGATACGCAAGCCTGGAAAGACTTGAAGGAGTACTTCGTCAATGATCAGGATACGGTCATTGGCATTGCAGCCTCCGGAACAACGCCTTACGTTGTGCACGGCCTTAAGGACTGCCAGGAGCAAGGCATTCTCACCGGATGCATCACCTGCAACCCGGGGGCGCCGGTCAGCGAATACGCTGATTTTCCGCTCGAAGTCATTGTAGGGCCGGAATTCGTTACGGGAAGCACCCGAATGAAAGCAGGTACCGCCCAGAAACTGGTGCTCAACATGATCTCGACCACCGTCATGATCGGGCTGGGCCGGGTAGCTGATAATAAGATGGTAGATATGCAGCTGAGCAATCAAAAACTGGTAGACCGGGGCACCAAAATCATCAAAAATACGATTGGTGGCACCTACGAATCAGCCAAGGCGCTGCTCCTGAAGCACGGCAGCGTACGGAAAGCCATTGAGTCAGCCCGGCAATAGTCAGTTTGTTACCTGATAATTGTCATTTCCGCAATGCCCGGAATAGCAGATTTTAGCCGCTGTATAACAAACTGGTAAAGCTATGACCTATTCCAAACCGCAGCTCTTTTTTCTGGCTGCCCTCCGTTTGTTTATCGGCTGGCATTTCTTATTTGAAGGCTTGGTCAAATTGTTAAACCCATCCTGGACAGCCAAAGGGTATCTGATGAGCGCTCATGGCCCCTTTGCTCCGCTTTTTCAGTGGATGGCGGGCGGCAGCTTCCTTAACTTTGCGGATACTGCCACTGCTGTGGCTTTGTCCACCGTAGGCCTCACCCTTATTTTAGGAATATGGGAGAAAGCTGGCGCATTCATAGGCATGGGCATGCTGGCCTTCTTCTATCTGGCGCATCCGGCCTTGCCGGTCGCGGAGTCTACTGCCCCTACCGAAGGCAATTATTTCATCGTTGACAAGAACCTGGTAGAAATGGCCGCACTCGGGGTACTGGCTTTTTTCCCCACCGGGCACTTAATCGGCCTGAGAGTATTGTTGAACCGCCGGGCACCAGCCCTTGCACAAAATAAGGCAAATGGATAAGCAGACTCATCAACCACAGGGCGCGCCAAACCGCCGCCGACAAGTGCTCAAAGGGCTTGCTGGCCTGCCTTTCGTTGGCGGGATACTGGCGGGCGCTTATACCGAGATTCGTAAAAGACAAGCGGATAAGGCACAAATTCTGGAGGAACTCAAAATACAAGCCGAACGCCCTGATGTTGCTGCTGACCTTTCCGGCGACCCCATCCGGGTTGGCATCGTCGGCAATGGCGGGCGCGGGCAACATTTAGTGCGGGTATTGGGCTTTGCGACCCCCGCCTGGCTGGAAGCGATGAAGGCGGCAGGCAATACCGCAGCCCTGGAGGCTTACCTTGGGCAAGAGCCCCTTAACGTCAGGCTAACCGCGGTCTGTGATGTCTTCGACGTCAATGCCGAGCTGGCGCAGTCGGCTTCCCCCGATTGCCAGCGTTACCGCCACTACGAGGACTTGGTCAAAAGCCCGGATGTGGACGCAGTGGTCATTGCGACGCCTGATCACTGGCACGCCCCGGTTGCAATCGCCGCACTGCAGGCCGGCAAGCATGTCTATGTAGAAAAGCCCATGACTCATCATATTGAGGAAACCTATGCTTTACGCGAAGCTGCCCGTAATTCCAAAGCTGTTTTTCAGGTTGGGCACCAGCATCGGCAGACCCAAAGTTTCATTACAGCTCAGGACATCATCCGTAAAAAAGTGCTGGGGCATGTGTCCCTCGTACAGGCTAATACCAACCGCAATAGCGACAATGGTGCCTGGCAGTACCCTATTCACGAAAAAGCAAGCCCGCAGACGATTGACTGGGCGCTTTTCCTGGGCAATGCGCCCCGGGTACCCTTTAATAAAGCGCACTTTTTCCGGTGGCGCAAATGGTGGGCCTATGGCTCCGGGCTCTCCGGCGACCTGATGACCCATGACTTTGACCGGGTCAATTGTGTGCTGGACATGGGCATGCCGAAGTATGTCACTGCCTCCGGCGGTATCTATACCCACCGCGACGGCCGGGATGTCCCGGATGTGTTTCACGCTGTAATGGAGTACCCGGATTTTTCCACGGGCTCAAGCCGGGAAGCAGGCCTGGAAAAAGGGATGACCTTCATGTATAGCGCTACCCTGGGCAATCAGCACTGGCGCAAAACCCTGCTGATGGGGCACGACGGTACACTGGAGCTGGGCAATCAGCTCACGGTGCACGCTGACCCTAATTCCACCCGTTACCAGGACTTGCTGCAGCGGGGTATTATGCAGCCGGACCGCCCCATATACGCCTACGACCCGGCCTCCGGTAACCCCGACGGGGTGACGTCAGCAACCTCCAAGTATTTCGCACAGAAAGGTTTGCTTTGGACCTACCGGGGTGGTAAACGCGTGGATTCAGCGATGCTGCACCTCCGGGAATGGCTTAGCGCTATCCGCAACGGCACCCCCGTCAGTTGTGGCATAGAGGAAGGTTTTGAAGAAGCGATGTCAGCTCATATGGCAGGGTTATCCTATAAGCTGGGCCGGCGCATGGAGTGGGACCCTGTGGCGGAGCAAATCATCGCCTTGCCGGGCGAAGATCTCGACGCTATACTTCTGGGGACCGCTACCTTGCAATCCTAGAGCTGGATGGCCGGGTATTTTTTCCAGGCTCTGGCGCTCATAGCAGTTTGATGGGAATGGGGGCGGGGTGCAGTGCTTCTGCAAAGGCCCTGCACGCCACCTAAGCGCTGCGTGGGGATATGGATGGTACGATGGCAATAAGCCTTCTGCGGCCGGGCTTGGGGGTTAGCCGAGCCGCTTGCGCCAGTAGCGCAATAGCCCCGCCACGCTCATCCAAGAGGGGTTCGCATTTTCGTAAAGCTCAAGTTGGCCATCCGATACGCCCTTATCTTTGAGGCGCCCCTGTACCCATTGCATGAACTGAGGCGTAATGGATTTGGGGTCTTGGCCCTGTTCGTAGTGGGGCTTTATCCAATCTGCCCAGGCGAGCAGTTCCAGTTCCAGCTCTTCCAGATGAAGGGGGATATTTGGGCCGGCTACCCGGCCAAAGTGGGTCAGGAAAATCTCACCGAGCGCCAATTCCCGGATTAAATTAAGGGACCGCTGCCAGTCTTCTACATTGATGTCGGGAGGCGGGCAAGGCGGGACTACCGGTGCATCCCCAATCTTGACGCCTGCGACGTCTCCGGCAATCAGGCTTGTGCCTACTTGCCAGGCGATGTGGTGGGTGGCGTGCCCGGGGGTGTGCCAGGCCGTAATTGGCGCACCGCCGATATCGATCTTTTCGCCATGCGCTACCGTGACCAGTTGATTTTTCGGTATGCCTTTCATCGTACTCCAGAGCCTTTCCATGTCATCGCCGTATATCCGCCCGGCAGATGCCATGAGTTTGGAGGGGTCGTGCAGATGCGCTTGCCCAACCGGATGCAGGTAAATCTTAGCCCCGGCTTCCGCCAATGCCCAGGCAGCGCCCGCGTGGTCCAAATGAATGTGGGTGAGCAATACGTGGCGGATATCCGAGGGCTGGTAGCCGTACTCCGAAAGCCCTGCCTTGAGGTGGTCAAAGGTAGAGTAGGGGCCCGTTTCCAAGAGTACAGGACCGGCTTCAGTTTCAGTAAGAAATGCCGCAATCGTGCTGGGCTTGCCGAGGAATTTAAGATCAATAACTTTAATCATTTGAAAATTGCTTTTACTCATCTAAGAATTTTTGCGCTGAATTAAATTTTATAAACCAAATTGATAGCCATTAAGAAAGGCTTTGGCACTCATGCGTTTCCGGCCTTGCAGTTGTAGCTCTTCCAATACGATATAGCCATCTACCGCAGCGATTTTAATCCAGGTTTTATTGTCAGAACGAAAAGTGCCAGGTGGGTCCTCGTGTTGCGTGGCTTCGTAATGGGCGCGGTAAATTTTGAGCTGCTTGCCCTCCAGTGTGGTCCACGCTGTAGGGTAGGGGCTCAGGCCCCGTATGAAATCGTGAACCTTTTTTGCGGGCCGCCCGAAGTCGATCTCGCAGGTTTCCCGGTAGATTTTTGGCGCTTTAGTAGCCAGTTGTTCATCCTGCCGGTTAAGGGCGTAATCGCCGGTTTCAATAGCCCGGACGGTTTTTAGCACCACCTCGGCCCCCAGGTGCATCATTCGGTCGTGGACTTCACCGGCGGTCTCATTAGGGCCAATTGGCAATCGCTCTTGGAAGAGAATGTCTCCGGTATCAATATCGTGCTTGATGAAAAAAGTAGTGACGCCAGTTTCTTCGTCTCCGTTTATGACGGCCCAGTTGATAGGGGCGGCGCCCCGGTAGCGGGGCAGGAGAGAGCCATGCAGATTAAAAGTGCCCAGCTCGGGCATGCCCCAGACGGCTTCCGGCAGCATCCGGAAAGCGACCACCACCTGCAAGTTGGCACTAAGGCCCCGCAGGACAGACTGAAACTCAGGGTCTTTTAGGTTTTTGGGTTGTAGTACGGGAATATCGTGCTTCAGAGCATACTGTTTCACAGGAGACTGCAACAATTGCTTTTTCCCCCTGCCCCCGTATTTATCGGTGGCGGTCAGGACACCGGCAACCTCATATCCATGCTGCACCAATAGGTCTAAAGATGGGACCGCAAATTCCGGGGTGCCCATAAAAACAATTCTTAAACTCATAGCTTACAAGTTGGTTTTTTTGCGTTATAGTAGCTACTTTGGTCAACAAACAGCCCGCGTAATATGATGAAAACTCCCTTATTCAGCCTGGTGTTTAGTGTTTTCTTTTTTTCGGCATACTTTGGCGCCGCCAAACCGGGTCTGACTACCCGTCAAGCATTGGATACTATACCAGTTGGGGAAGATTTCGATGCGCCCTTTCAATCTCCTGAGGCAGTGGATACCCTGGCCGAGCGTTTTTTTAGAGGCCGGGCAGGAGAGGCTAAAGTTATACCGGTTGTAGCCTTGTCTTCTGATTCTACCCAGATTGACTTGATGGAGATCCCCGAAGGCTATACCGGGTTTAAAATAGAGATTATGTCCAGCCCGGAAGAGCTCCCGGCTGCTCATGATATCTTCTTTCAGCACGGCAGTATTACATTGGAGGTCCTGGAAGAAGGCACCCACTCGTATTTGATCGGCGACTTCAAGCATTACCGCAAGGCAGAAGCTTTCCGCTCGACCATGTACGGGCGGCGTTACCCGGATTCTAAAGTTATTCAGTACCTCGAAGGCATACGGCAACCCTAAATCAAGACATGGAAGCACGATCTTTTCGCTGGCAAGCGGCAGACCACACCGAAATATACGGCTGTGAATGGGCAGTAACAGCGCCCCGGGGCGTCTTGGTACTAGCTCATGGCCTGGGAGAGCATATTCACCGCTACGCGCATTTGGCGCATTGGTTCAATGATCAGGGGTTTGCAGTGCTAGGGTACGACCGGCGGGGGCATGGACGGTCGGCCGGCTTGCGGGGGCACAGCCCGGGCTTAGAGCCGCTGCTGGATGAAATTGCTCACTTGATCGTGGAAGCACAAACGGCTTACCAGGAACTGCCGGTGTTTCTCTATGGGCACAGTCAGGGCGGTGGCCTGGTGCTCTCCTACGCCTTCCGGCGCCACCCTGATTTGGCAGGCGTCATTGCTTCGGCACCATGGATTAAACTTGCTTTTGAGCCCCCCAAGGCTTTGGTGGCAATAGGCCGGGTCATGCGCAATATCTATCCCCGCCTCCAGCAATCCAACAACCTGGACCCCAAACTGCTTTCCAGAGATGAGGAAGTGGTACGGTCTTACGAGCAGGACCCGTTGGTGCATGACCGGATTTCTGCCGCGGTAGGCATCGACATGATGAAAGAAGGCGAATGGCTGGCCAGCCAAACAGCCGGCTTCCCCTGCCCGCTACTGATTCTGCACGGTACCCAAGACGGGATCACCGCTCACGAGGCGAGCCGGGAGTTGGCCGGTCAACTCGAAGGGGATGTGACTTTCCGGCATTTTCCAGGTTTTTTCCATGAACTGCATAACGAACCCGGCCAAACGGCGGTATTTGAAACCGTTCTGAAATGGATGCAGGCTAGAATCGCTTGATGGACTCAATAATATACAAGGGCCGCTGTTTGATCTCATTGTAGATATTAGACAGGTAAATCGACATGATGTAAAGGTTCAGGCAGGTGGTCGCAAAAAAGATGGCAATGAGAATGACCAGGAAAGTCCACCCAGGATAGGGCTCGCCGGCGTTGCCAAACAAGTCTATGCCTGAAAACTTTACCTTCAGGGCATTGAGGATGACCCCGAGTAGGAATACCAGCGAGAAAAGGAAAATCCAAAGGAGGAGGGTGCGCAGGAAAGTCGTAAAGGACGTTATAGCGATCAAAGAAGTGCGGAAACGCTCCCCGAAGGACTCCTGGGATTGGCCGTGCAGGCGTTCTTCCGTTTCCAGATAGGCCGTTTTATAACCCACGATGGAATAGATCGCTTTCATATAGCGCAGGTTCTCCCGGAGCCGGAGCAGGGAGTTAAGCGCCCGGCGGGAGATTATACGGGTGTTGTGCGCCAGCTCATCTACCTGCAGGTTGGAATAGCGCCGAAGGATGTAGTAAAACAGGTGGTAGAAAGGCCGGAAGTGCGCCCCTGCTTCCCGTTCTTTCGCCCGCATGTACACCATATCCACCCCCGCTTCCCGGCTGGTTTCGTACAGCTGCACCAACAGCTGTGGTTGCTGGTAAAAATCAAATTCAAAAATAGCGGTATAGTCCCCATTGCTGCGGTCCAGGCCCGCGAGTATAGCGTGGTTGCGGTTCGTAGCCCGGGAGAGGTTGAGCAGGTAGATATTATGCTTGAGGTCGTCGGGGAGCTGCTCAATGGCTGAGTCAGCCGGGGTTGTGGGGTTGTTGTTGACAACGATAAATTCAAAATCGGAGAACCGGCGGCGGGCCACATCGTAGACGTTCTGCAGGTATTCGGGGAGCACGCGCAGATCGTAAGGCCTTTCCAACACGCATACTACGGAGATGAAACTGTTGTACATCTAGCACAAATTTCGCCAAAAATATCACTAATTTACTTACACAAGTTGCAATTTGGCAGTTTTTTCAAGAAATTGCGGGAACTTAGTTTTAAAAGATACCTGAACGCCTTATATTTATAGATTATTCATATGCCTGAACGGGCAACACTGCTTTTGCTTTGCCCAGGCAGGCATTTTTGTTGACTAATTTTGAGTAACCGCTAATAGGAAAACTACCAAACCATTAGCGGCAGAGAGAAAACTGTTGGAGCCATCAATCCACTAAGCTGGTCTGCTCCTCCAACTCTATAAGGCTATTGCTAATGTCAGGGAGATTTCCATTTTATCAACAACTGGATGCTATGGACTGCGGGGCGACCTGCCTGCGCATGGTGTCTCGTTTCTTCGGGCGTTATTATTCGCTTGACTATCTCCGTGATCTTACCTACATGGGCAAACAGGGGGTAACCCTGTTGGGCATTAGCGATGCAGCCGAGCACATCGGGCTGCAGAGCCTGGCTGTGAAAACGACTTACGACCGCCTGGCCCGGGACATCCCGTTGCCCTGTGTGGCCCACTGGCGGCAGGAGCACTTCCTGGTTGTGTACAAAGTGACTAAAAACTACGCTTGGATAGCTGACCCGGCTTCGGGTAAGTTCCGGTTGACGCGGGAAGAGTTCATGGAAGGCTGGATCAGCGATACCGACGACGGGGAAGATGTAGGCGTGCTGCTGCTGCTTGAACCTACGCCGGAGTTTTACGCCCGCGAAGGCGAAGAAATCAACAAGTCTGGCTTCGGTTACGTGCTTTCCTACTTCCGCCGCTACCGGGCCCTTCTGATACAGCTGGTTGTCGGCTTGTTTTTGGGCAGCATTATTCAGGCTGTTTTCCCTTTCCTCATTAAGTCCATCGTTGATGTAGGTATCGAGAATCAAGAGCTGGACTTTATACAGCTCATCCTACTGGCTCAATTCTTTTTGTTTGCTACGATGCTGGCCGTGGAGCAATTTCGAAGTTGGATATTGCTCCACGTAACTGTACGGGTCAATATTAGCCTGATCTCCGACTTCCTGGTCAAGTTAACGAAATTGCCGATCCGGTTCTTTGATTCGAAAGTGACGGGCGATTTGATGCAGCGCATTGCGGACCACGAACGGGTGCAGCGGTTTTTGACATCTACTTCTCTGGTATCAATATTTACCTTTATCAACCTTTTTGTATTCGGGGCAGTGCTGCTCCACTGGAGCGCGACGGTATTCGGCATCTTTATGGCGGGCACCTTCCTTCAGGTCGGGTGGATATTTTTCTTCCAGTACCTGCGCCGCGAGCTCGACTACAAGAAATTTGACCAGTCGGCAGAAAACCAAAGCAATTTGCTGGAGTTGATCAACGGTATGCAGGATATTAAGCTCCACAATGCGGAGAAGCAAAAGCGTTGGGCCTGGGAGCGGATTCAGGCGCGGTTGTTCCGGACAAGCGTAAGCGCCCTCCGCATCGGGCAAATGCAGCGTACCGGAGCTGCCTTTTTCAATGAGACCAAGAACTTGCTGATCATCTTCGTTATCGCCAGTGCCGTGCTGGAGAACGAAATGTCCCTGGGCATGCTACTGGGCGCGCTGTACATCATAGGCCAGATGAATTCGCCCCTCAGCCAACTGTTTGAATTCCTCCGGGCACGGCAGGAAGCCAAGATCAGCCTGGAGCGGCTAAACGAAATTCATGTCCGGGAAAGCGAAGAAAACCTGGAGGAAAAAATTACCATTCTGCCGGAATCCGGCGACTTGGTCCTGGAGAAGGTAAGCTTTCAGTACAACGGGCCGCATTCGCCTACCGTCCTCCGTAATGTCAATTTGCGTATACCAAAGGGGCAAACGACTGCAATAGTGGGCACAAGCGGGAGCGGAAAGACGACGATGCTTAAGCTGCTGCTCAATTTTTATCGGCCTACCGCGGGGGCCATACGGCTGGGGGATATCAACCTGGCCAATATCAACAACCGGCTTTGGCGCAGCAAATGTGGCGTGGTAATGCAGGATGGCTATATCTTTTTTGATTCCATTGCCCGTAACATCGCGCTCGGTGATGAGATCATCGACAAGCGCAAACTGCTGAAAGCGGTAAAAGTGGCTAATATTCAAACCTTTATTGAATCTCTTCCCCTGGGCTACAATACCAAAATCGGGCACGAGGGCCTTGGCTTGAGCCAAGGGCAGCGGCAGCGCATGCTTATCGCAAGAGCCGTTTACAAAAACCCGGAGTACATCTTTTTTGATGAAGCGACAACGGCTCTGGATGCCTACAATGAAATGCTGATCATGGAAAACCTGGAAGACTATTTCCGGGGCCGGACCGTGGTGATCGTCGCTCATCGCCTCAGCACCGTCATGAATGCGGATAATATCATCGTACTGGAAGGCGGCGAAATAGTGGAGCAGGGTACACACGAGGAGCTGACTTACCTGCGGGGCGCGTACTATCAGTTGGTCCGCAACCAACTGGAATTGGGAGCATAAATCAAGGATCATATGCAGGAGCACGACAATATTGAAATCCGAAGCGAGGAGATTCAGGAAATTCTGGGCACGCCTCCTTCTTGGATGGCCCGCTACGGGACGCTTCTTGCCTTCGTGGTGGTGCTTATACTAGGGTATATGAGTTTTTTTGTGGAGTACCCGGTCGTGGTATCCACCGGCATTACCGTATCAAGCAAAGAGCCGCCCAAACGCCTGGTTTCTAATATCAGCGGGCGGGTAGAGTCCATTCTGGTGGATAATGAAGCGCCGGTGCGCAAGAACGATGTCATCATCGTCTTTAAAAGCAATGCCCGGCTGGAAGATATGCTGACCCTGGAGTCCAAGATCATGATGATGGGCACGCCTTCAGATTCTGCCCTGCTGGCCTTTTCCGTACCTGATACTTTTGTGCTGGGCACGGTTAAGGAACCGCTCTACGAGTTTTACCGCCGGCAGAAGACCCGTCAGCAATTTGAAGACAACCCTTACGATAAATTTAGCATCGCCCAATTGGAGCGGGAAATGCAGAAAATACAGAGCATCATCCGGTCAGAGCGGGAGCGCTGGGATAACCTTGACCGTCAAATCGACATCGTCAACAGCCGCCTGGAACGGGAAAAGCAAATGGCCAAGGACAACCTTCTGGCGGAATCCCGTCTGGAAAAGACCCAGGAAAACCTCCTGGACCTGGAGCGCCGCCGGGAAAGCATTGCCTCTTCGATCAAAAACCGGGAGCTGGAAATCGAGCGCATCCGCGCCGAAAAGAGCGGTGTCCGGCAAGGGTCAGTGGAAAGCCAAAGGGAAGCCAGCATTTCCCTGCGGGAAAGCTTCGTTAATTTACAGAGGGCGGTCGAGGAATGGATGTTCCGGTACGTTATTGCTGCTCCTGTGGATGGGATCGTTTCCCTTTACATGGAAGATATTACCGAGCAGCAATTCGTGGAAGAGGGGTTTGAGATCGGGGTAGTGGTGCCACAAGTCAAGCAGGAAGCCAAAGGCACTATCTGGCTTCCCGTTGCCAGGGCTAGCCCGGTAAGGCCGGGCCAGAAAGTCGTGGTCCGGTTCAAGAGCTACCCCGCCCTGGAGTTTGGAGCAGCGATTGGCCGGGTGGAATCCATCAGCCAGGTGCCTATCAACGGGCAGGTGTCTATTACGGTCAACTATCCGGATGGGCTGGTCACTGAGTTTGGCCAGGAGATTGATGCGGCTCAGAGCATGAAAGGGGATGCCAACATCATTATCAAAGATAAACGGTTTATCGAGCGGATTTTTGAGCACTTCAGAAGTTGATCCTCTTGCACAGGGGCGGTTGCATGCAACCTTGGGTAGGCCATGCGAATCATGGCTTATGTCTTTTGGCATACAGGAAAGAATAAAAAAGGGCATGGCGTTTAGATCGGCTGGGCTTATCTTGGAAGGTGTTTAAACGACCACTTAATATATTGCCTGGTTTGTATTTCGGGCGATTTATTTTTGCGGCTTCTTGATTTCTTCACCAACCCCACTTATCCATGCGCTATTTACTGGCTTTTCCGCTATTGCTTTCACTTTGCTTTACTCAACTTACCGCTCAGGATGACGATGCAACAGAGAGCCCCTATTTTAACGTTTTCTCCAGTGACACCGCTGGTGTTAACTTTTCTTTGCACTCGACTGATGTAGACGCTGTAATCAGTGGGGTGATAGCCAATGTGACCGTTGAACAAACTTATTTTAACGCCGGGGACTCTACCTTGGATGCCACTTACGTCTTCCCAATGTCCACAAACGCAGCTATCTATGCCATGCAGATGGAGTTAGATGGCCGCCTAATTAAGGCAGAGATCAGGCGTAAAGATGAAGCCCAGGAAATCTTCAATAATGCCGACAGTGCCGGGCTTACGGCTACCTTACTTGAGCAGGAACGGCCCAATGTTTTCCAGATGAGCCTGGCAAATATCGGGCCTGGAGATACCTTAAAAGTCCGCATGGTCTATACTGAACTGCTAGTCCCTGACCGGGGGGTGTACCCGTTCGTATTCCCATCCATTGTAGGCCCCAGGTTTACTATTAATGGAGAGCCTTGGGTGGAGCAGGTCAGCCTGGACTCCATCCCGCTCTCTGAGACCCCGCTTAATATCCACCTGAACATTCACGGCGGGATGCCTGTGACTGCGGAATGCATCTCTCACGAAGCCCCCTTTGAACAGGAAGGGAATACCGTGACGGCTTCTCTATCAACGAATCCAGGAGTTGATTTTATCGTCAACTATACCCTTGATGATCAGGAAATCAAGACCGGAATGTTGCTTTATGAGGGTGAGGATGAAAACTTCTTCTTGTCAATGATCCAGCCGGCCAACCCTGATTTGCCATTCGAGAGCCCTAAACGGGAATATGTTTTCCTAATGGACATTTCTGGCTCTATGAACGGGCAGCCACTTGAGGTCTCCAAATCATTGATTACTGATTTGCTGTACAGTTTAGACAGCGATGATAAATTCAATATCATCTTTTTCTCAAACGATCAACAAACACTGTCACCCAATTCCCTGCCCGCAAGCAGTGAAAATATCGACCTGGCCCTTCAGATGATCGAGCAAGCATCCGCAGGCGGGGGCACTTTTGTATTGCCCGCCTTGCAATCCGCTCTGGACATGGAAGTAGAAGAAGCGTACTCCAGAATTTTTGCTATTCTGACAGATGGTTACGTGACCGTTGAGAAGGAAGCCTTCGATTTAATCAGGGAGAACCTCAATGAAGCTAACTTTTTTGCGTTTGGCATTGGAGACGGCGTGAACCGGTTCATCATAGAGGGTATTGCTTACGTTGGGGAAGGGCTGCCATTTGTGGTGAGCCAGGGCGTGAGCCCGGTAGAGGTCGCCAATGCCTTTCAATCCTATATCGAACGCCCAACCCTCAATAATATAGAAGTTGTTTTTGACGGAATCGAGGCTTATGACCTGGAGCCCTACACGATTCCTGATGTTTTTGCAGAGCGCCCTATTGTGATATACGGAAAGTACCACGGAGCGCCGGAAGGTAGCATAACGCTCAGTGGTGAGCTTGCAGACGGAAGCATTTCCAACTCCCTCTCCTTTGCTGATTATACGGAAGGGATCCATGAAAATATCGCTTTGAAATACCTTTGGGCAAGAAAAAGGATTAAGCTGATGTCAGATTACGGCATTGCCAGCAATGAAACAGATACCGTCAGTATTGAGGAGGAGATTACGCAACTGGGTTTAAAGTACAGCTTGGTCACGGATTACACTTCCTTTGTTGCGGTAGACAGCAACTCGGTTGCCTCAAACCAAGGGTCAGATGATGATGACAATAGTGGCAATGATGGAGGAGGTGTTGTAGAGGTAGAAGAATTGAATCCAAAATCTAACGGCTCCTTTATCAGGCTTATCGACAATGTGATCCTTCCCTATGGCCAATTGGCTGTAGAAGTAAAAGCCCAGGGCCGTTATAATTTCAAGCGGCTTTTTCTTCAAATTACAGGTGTAGATGGAAAGGTTTACGCAAGGCATAAACTTAGGCCGGGGGACATAAAAGACCTGATTCGTATCCCAACGAATACAAGCGCCACCGGTATTTACTTTGTTTCCTTATTATCGGGCAAGGAAGTCCTCGGCACTAAGAAGTTCCTCGTTAAAAATTAACCGGGTTTCCAGCGGGCTGGAAGACAGCAAACGGGCCCAGCTTCTGAGAAGAGAAAGAGCTCATGCGTATCGGCACTGGATTCGCATGAGCTCTAATGTAAAAGGCAGCACAAGTCAGAACAGGCCCGCCTGAAAAATTAGAGGTGGATGACCTCGTCGTAAGCCGCAGCGGCAGCTTCCATGACTGCCTCGCTCATCGTCGGGTGAGGGTGGACGGTCTTGATGATTTCATGGCCTGTGGTTTCCAGCTTGCGCGCCGCAACCACCTCAGCGATCATTTCCGTAACGTTATAACCGACCATATGGGCACCGAGGAACTCTCCGTACTTGGCGTCAAAAATCACTTTGACGAATCCTTCCTTTGAGCCGGCGGCGCTGGCCTTGCCGGAGGCAGAGAAGGGGAATTTGCCAACCTTGATGTCGTAGCCCGCTTCCTTAGCCGCTGCTTCTGTATAGCCAACCGAGGCTACTTCCGGCACGCAGTAAGTACAAGAAGGTATATTGTTGTAATCCATGGGCTGGGGATGCTTGCCGGCTATTTTTTCAACGCAAATGATGCCTTCTGCACTGGCAACGTGCGCAAGGGCAGCACCCGGCGTGGCATCGCCTATGGCGTAAATACCAGCCACATTGGTACGGTAAAATTCATCCACCTGAATCAGCCCCCGGTCCGTTTTGATGCCCAAAGCCTCCAGGCCAATATTCTCGGTATTGGGCGTCACGCCGGCTGCGGAGAGGACGATATCGCACTTCAGCTCTTCGGTTTTGCCCGTTTTCCGGTTCTTGACCGTCACTTTGCAGCCGCGGCCTTTAGTATCCACCGCTTCCACTGAGGTGTTGGCCAGCACATTGATGCCTTTTTTCTTGTAAATCTTGTTCATCTCCTTGCTGACGTCTGCATCCTCGCGGGGGACCAAGCCTTGCTCCATAAATTCCACGACAGTTACTTCCGTGCCGATGGAGCTGTAGAAATAGGCGAATTCCGTGCCGATCGCGCCGGCGCCTACTACAATCATTTTCTTGGGCTGCTTGTCCAGCGTCATAGCTTTACGGTATTCCACTACCTTTTTGCCATCAATGGGGACGGAAGGCAATTCCTTGGCCCGGCCGCCGGTAGCAATGATGATATGCTCTGCGGTATAGGTTTTCTTATTGCCGTCTTTGTCTTCCACTTCCACCTTTTTGCCACGGAGCAATTTGCCATGGCCATTGAGGACTTCGATCTTGTTTTTGCGGAACAAAAAGTTGATTCCCTTGCTCATGCCGTCTGCAACGTTGCGGCTGCGCTTGATCATACTATCAAATTCAACGCTGGCTTTTTCTACTTGTATGCCGTAGTCTTTAGCATGGTTGATGTATTCGAAAACCTGAGCGCTTTTGAGAAGAGCCTTGGTGGGGATACAGCCCCAGTTGAGGCAAATGCCTCCTAATGATTCCCGCTCGACGACGGCAACTTTCATGCCCAACTGGGAAGCTCGGATGGCGGCAACATATCCTCCCGGGCCGCTGCCCACTACAATCAAATCAAATTTATCCATGTTTTTTTGTACTAGTTTTAATGAAGAAGGATGCCCGCTGAAAAGGCTGGGCGGTGAGCCCTAGTGCGATTAGTCTGCTCACCTAAAATTGTAAATGCACGCAAATATACTTAGAAAAAACGCCGGAAAAAAAAGAACTCCACCGCACATCTAGCAGTGGAGTTCATTCTAACTTGCTGATACTAATTCATGGTGTTGGGAGTGTATGTGCTATGGAGTGGAGCAAGATTGGCAGGACCCCTTTTCTTTGCTTCTTTAAAGGTAGGGCATTAGCCCATTAACATCAAGAAAAATCACTGACAATTTGTCAAGCAACAAAATGGTGAAAGAAAGTAGGTTTTTTGTTTAAGTCATTGTAAATCATATTACTATAAATATATTATTTTTTAAATTTTATAGGCTTCTCTCCCTAAGCCTCTGAGGGTCAGGGGGGTGTTTTGGCAGGCTCCGGCCGCTTGATTTCTAATCTTCATCAGTTTCGTAGAGCAGGGCGGTAAAAGCGGTCGGGCCGCCCGAGGACTGGGGGTTGAGTTGGAAAAGCAGGCCAGGCTGCAGGGCGATAGGGGGCCCTCCGGGTTGGAGGTCAGGCTTTCGCCTTTCCAGCACCTCGCTAATAGCTTGAAAACTTAGGAAGGAAGCCCCCAATGAGCCTAATTCCTCGTATCTGCGCACGGCAGCATCCGCCCAGAATCCGGAGGGAGGCCGCCGGACGCTGCCCTCCCACTCAAAAGTGAACGCCTGATGGATATGGTCACAGCCAGTCTGCTCGATTTTGACCCGGGTTGACCCCATCAGGGTGAATGTCTCCACCCCCTTGCCGGGTTGGAGCACAAAGCTGTGGTTGCTAATGCCGGATACCCGGTCGTCGAATATAGGTTCCGGCGCGCCGTACAAACAGTGCTTGAAGGTCTCGGCAGGGGGCGGGTCGGCAGCGCAACCCGCTATTTGCAAGGCCGACAGTGCCAGGAATAATCGCGTTATCAAATTTGGCTTCATACGCAGAAAATCAATGGTTAAACAATTATAAGGTTACTGTGTTAGTCATTCGGTTTTAATCGGGCGGGGTTTCAGGCATGCAGACGCCCCTCCGAAATTACCATTTTCCAGTTGCTTGCGCTGAATAGTCCCCATGCCATTTTGAGCGAAAGAAAGGGATGCGGCGCTATCGGTTGTCAACCAATTGGATTTTTCATTCAACGCTCAATGCTTGCTTTGGGTATATCAATCCGTAATTACCTCAAGGCTCAAACATCCAAGAATTTAAAAATAGACATCCTTTATGGTGAATTCAAAATACTTGGGCAACGGGATTGCCCGAAACCTAAATGGCCATGCCGCGCTCAATGGCAACAGCCGGGTAGAGGAGATGGGAGATATGCACGCTGCTACCTCAAAAGATACGCCTCTGCGCCCTGACGCCTTTGATTTATCGGATGAAGAAAAGATGGAAAAAATCAGCCATCATTTCCGCGCGATTATGGAGACTTTGGGGCTTGACCTGACCGATGATTCTCTCAACGGGACACCCCAGCGGGTAGCCAAAATGTTTGTTAAAGAGATTTTTGGCGGGCTTAACCCGGAGCAAAAACCTTCTATATCCCTGTTCGAAAACAAATTCGGCTACCGGCAGATGCTGATCGAAAAGGGCATTCAGGTGCAGTCGTTCTGCGAGCACCACTTTTTGCCGATCTACGGGCACTGCCACGTAGCTTACATCGCCAGTGACCAGGTGATAGGCTTGTCGAAGCTCAACCGAATCGTAGAGCACTTTGCACGCCGCCCCCAGGTGCAAGAGCGCCTTACGGTTCAGATTGCGGAAGAGCTCAAGCGCGTATTGGGCACCAATGATGTGGCCGTTTATCTGGAAGCGAAACACATGTGCGTGGAAATGCGGGGCATTAAACATAATAACTGCAGCACAGTTACTACGGAGTACAGTGGCCGTTTCCTTAACGAAAGCGTGCGCTCAGAATTTCTCAATGCTATTCAATCATAAAAAAGCTAGCTTAAATTATGGCTGTTGAATTATTGGCCAACAAGAAAGTATTAATCGTAGGCGCTACGGGCGGTATCGGTTCCGAGGCGGCAAAAATGATAAAGGGCTCCCAGGGCAATGTCTTTATAACCGGTCGGGACCAGAAAAAGCTGTCCAAAGTGGCCAAGGATAATAATATTCCGGACGACCAGGTGTTTGAAATGGAAGTGACTGACCCTGCCTCAGTGCAGGCAGTTGCCGATAAGATCCACTCAAAAGTAGACCAGGTTGACATTCTGGTGAATGCAGCCGGCGTGGGCTACCTCAAGAAGTTTGAGAAAATTGAATACGAGCATATGAGCCGTATGATCGATATCAACCTCAAAGGGGCCTTCCTGGTCATGCAAGCCTTTTTGCCTCCTATGAAGAAATCCAAAAAGGGGATGATCATCAATATCCCGGGCGTGCTAGGGCGTGCCCCAATGGCTGCTGCGGCTGCCTACGCCGCTTCTAAATACGGCTTAAATGGCATGGTTAAATCCCTGCGGGAGGAACTCAAACGCACTGAAATTCGTCTGTCAAACCTATACCTGGGAGGCGTCGACTCTGAGTTCTGGGATGACATTGACATGCCGGTAAACCGGGACAAGTTCATCACGGCTCAGGAAGCAGGGCGGGCCGTGTGGTTTATGTGCCAGCAACCGACTTCCGGTGTAGTTTCTGAAATGGTAATACAACCATTCAACCATCAGGTCATTTAGAAACTGAATAAGTATCTTAGCGCGCAACCGGGCCGCAGTCAAGATGGGCGCTGCAGTCCGGTTGCTTGCTGTTGCATTCAGCAGTTTGAGCAGGTTGTCCAGACAATTCCATACCTTCTCCTTCGCCTCTTTTACCTGGACTCCGTTTCTCCCAGAATCTGCAATGCTTTTACAAAATCGGGCAAGCCGAATCCCGCCTGGGCATTAGGGACATCTGCTTTATCGCCGCTCGCCCGCACGCCATCAAAAATAGCTTCCACTGCTTTTTCCGGATAAGCCTGCCGCAGGCAAGCCACCAGTCCTGCTGTAATTGGGGCTGCAAAAGAGGTGCCCGAGCCGATGGTGACCTGGTATTGGTAGGCATCGGCCAGTGTGACCCAAGCGCCCGGGGCTACGATATCCGGTTTGATTCGGCGGTCGGCTGTAGGCCCTACCGAACTAAAAGAAGCCAACTGCCCGTCTAACGAGGTAGCACCAACCGATAGCGCGTCGGCAGCATCGGCAGGGATGCCGATCCGGCGCCACGCACTGTTGCCTTCGTTGCCAGCGCTGGTGACCACCAGAATGCCCTTTTGCGCAGCAATATCTGCCGCCCGGCTGGCTACCGATGTACGGCCGGTCAAATCCCCGGCCTCATAGTTCATGCGCTTATCGTTGAAGGTGGTGTAACCCAGGGAGGAATTAGCCACATCCGCCCCCAGGCTGTCGGCGTACTCCAGCCCTGCTACCCAATGGCATTCTTCTACCCGGTTTTCGCTTCGTGTATCTTCGGTTTTGATGCACACGTAAGCCGCATCCGGCGCTGTACCCACCATGACGTTAGGCACGTTAGCCCCCATGCAGGAAAGTACTTTAGTGCCATGGCTGCTGGATTCCCATACTTCCCGGTCCATATCAACCATATCCATAGGGGGCAGCAACCGCCCGTCTGCTCTGAGGCTGTCAAAAAAGGGGCTGATGTCAACCCCGGTAAAACCGCCGTCCAATACTGCGATCAACACACCTTCGCCTCGGTAGCCGTTTTGGTGCAGCGTGTCCCCATTCAAAGCCTGTATTTGTCGGGCCCCGTAGCCATAGTACTGCTCAGGCAGCGGCTTACTCTTGAGTTTCTTCATTTCTTTGCGCCGCTCCACCTTTGCCGGCTCTTTTCTGAGGTAAGGCCCAGCGTACCAAATGGTATCCACGAAGGGCAGCAGGGAGATAGCCGGCAGCAGCGTACTGTCGCCATGAATAGTTGCGGCATTTAGCCATCTGGAAGTATGGTGGACCTTAGCGCCGTTCTCCAATAGCGCTTCGAGGTAAGCCGGGTTGGGTGGGAAATCCTGAGCCGTTACCGGAATCCCCAGGCGCTCCCGGCGTTCGATCGCACGGGGCGAAAGAAAAGCTTCCGGCTTGGTGACCTTGTAGGGCGATTCGGCTTTATCCGTAAAGGAGACCCAGAAAAAATGTTGGTTGTCAGATGGGGGCGTGGACTGTGACTGGGCGGGCTGTGCCAAAACAAAAGCCAGGCTTAATAGGAGGAAGATGGATTTTTCTTTCATAAATGTTAAAGGATTGATGAATCGATGATCGCCTTAAAGCTGTTTTGCAAACTTTCTTTAATCAGCTCAAACAATTGGTCTTGCCGGTATTCGCGGTCGAGCCCCAGCTTGGTGTCCCGCAGTGCATTGGGGGTGATTACCCTACGGTCGGTGCTCGGCTTAGCCGGTTTGAGGATCGAGCTGGGTGAAACTTCCTCCAGGCTTTTGTAAACCTGAATGTCAAACCGTTGAGGTGCCTCAGGTGGAAAGTCCCAGGTTTGGTAACCAGCTTCCGGTTTGAGGAATTGAAAAACCGCAGGGCCTCGTATCTGCAGGCATCCGCCCAGGTATTGGTCGCCCGGTTCCTCAGGCGACTGGGAGAATGTATTCCAATCAAGGCTGGTTAAGATCAACGACGGGCCGCTGGTTTTGTTGTGCCGTAGCCATAGTGTATGGGGCTCTGCCTCCTGGCAGCCTTCCGGCAGGAGCTGCAAATAAAACTCCATCGGGACCCTGGGGTCTGCACCGATAACCAACAACTGGCAGTAGTCTTCTTCGGGGTGCAGCAGGCGGTAGAGGTTGACCTTTTCCCGGCTGAACTTCTCCTCTGTTTCTTCCAGCTGTTGGACCCAATCGGGCTGATAGGCCTGTAGCTGCAGGCAGGAAAGAGAAAGCTGCAATTCTAATTGCTGGATACGGTGTTCAATGGCTTCGAACTGTTCTTTGACTTCCATGAGGTAGGCGTAGCGCTCTGCGGATTGCTGGTCTTCCCAAATTTGCTCCCCCTGGTTTTTCCGGGCCTCGGCAAAAAGGTCCAGTTCGGAAAGCATGCGCAGGTAGGCGCTGCCTTCTTTCACCCGTTCCACTGACCGGCGCAGGGCACTTGCGTGGTCAGTATATGTGATTTGAGTATACGCTTCCAACAGCAGGTCCAGCCCTAGCGGGTCAGCTACAGCCGTAAACCGGGGTTTACCCTGTTCCAGGCTAGCTTTGATTTCCACCTGGTCGTCGATATCCTGTTCGTTGAGCGCGTATGCCAGTGGAATAGCCAGCTCCTGGCGCACGGTCCGCTGCAGTTGGCGGGCCCCGTACTGTTTGTCGTAGCCTTTGCTGGCCAAATATTCCAAAAAGGCATCCGAAAGCGAAAAACTCATCCGGCGGAAACGAATCCCTTCCCGCATTTTAAGGTGCCCGATCTCCCGGTCCAGCACATACCGGATGGATAAGTCATCTAAAGGCGCAAAAGGGATGATCTGGTCAATACGGTTGAACAACTCTGGGCGGAAGTGTTTCTGCACAGCGTTCAGGAAGTGGGACCGGATATCCTGCGTGCCGAGTTCTTTTTGCCAGCCAATTGGGTTGAGCTGAAGGTGATTGGCCCCTACATTCGAGGTCATGATAATGATGGTGCTGCAAAAATTGACCAACTTGCTCTGGCTGTCAGTGAGGCGGCCTTCAGAAAGCACCTGCAGCAGCAAGTCAAAAAAGGCCGGGTCTGCTTTTTCGATTTCATCGAAGAGGAGGACACCGAAGGGCGCTTTACGGATGGCAGAAGTGAGTTGCCCCTCTGAAGCATAAGAATAGCCGGTGAGCCGCTGAACGGCATAGGGTGTGGCATATTCGCTCATGTCGAATCGAGTCATACGCGAAGGGCTGCCAAACATAAAAGCCGCTAATTGCTTGGCCAGTTCGGTCTTTCCGACACCGGTAGGCCCGACCAGGAGCAGAGAAGCAATGGGCTTGCCGGTCCGGGCCAGAGCTGTTTTCACAGCTGCCAAAACACCGGTTAGGCGGTCTACCGCCTCTTCCTGGCCAAAAATGCGGGCGTTGAAGTGTTCGGTAACCGCTTTGGGGTCCATGTGTTGTTCAGGGTCGATGATAAAGCTGGGCATCCCTGTTTCTTCGGAGAATTGTGCGATAACGCTCTGCCTGCTGACCAGTGAGGGGTGCTGCCCGCCTGTTTGCCTGCGGAGATTCAGGGCCAGGTTTTCTAAAAACCGGACCGGCCGGCCCGGCATGCCGTCGTAGGGCGTGAACCGGCGGCTCAACCGGATAATCTCTTGAATGGCCTCAGGCTCTATGTTCAGCTGCTGCCCGGCAGCCAGGTCACTGGCTTTTTGCTGGATCATTCGTTCGAGTTGGGGCAGGGGTGGCTCTTGGAGCACGAGCCGTTGGAAGGCATTCAGGTAGGACGGGCTTTTAATTTCAATAAGCGCCAGTTCCGCTTCCGTACATTCTGTGATCATGGTGACCTCCCCCCGGTTGAGGTAAGGCCCCAGGTAATCCGCCATGCTTACGGCGTTGCCTTCGTACTTTCCAACCTCAAAGAGGTCCATCAGGTTGCGCACGAAGAGCAGCTGGGGCTGGCCGGCCAGCTCCCGGCAAAGCTGGGAGAGGTTTTCCTGCCAGCCGGTGTCTTTCATCAGTTCTTTGATAAGAGTGGAGGCGGTCGTTTCCCAAATATGCTCCGCAATGCCCAATTGCTTCCGGCGGCGGGCCAATTCCCAGACCAAAGCTGTTTTGCCGGTGCCAGAAGGGCCCACAACCAAAGTGTTGCGCTGAAAGTTGCCCGTGAGGATTTGCGCCAATTGGCGGAGCTCGGCTTCGCGCTCGTAGCAGGCGGGCGAGGTAATATCCAGGCGCGTTGCTACTTTCGGCAATAGCTTATCCTGCTGCTGCTCGTCCATCTTTTCCAGCTCCTTGGGGTTGGGGATGCTAACCGTTACCGGGTGCTGCTTGAGTTCAATTAAGTCGTACCAAGCTACGCTGACGATGTGCTGTACGGCTTGCAAGCGGCGGTGCCGGGCAAAGTCGAGCCGTATGGCCTCTTCAAGCTGCGCTTCGAGTTGAGCAGGGGCTTCAGCGTAGGTTTCCAGGTTGAGGGCGGGTACGATCGCCCAAATGCCGCTTTCCGGTGTTTTTTGATTGAAATAGTAGGTGAACTCGAGCTCGAATTCGGGGTAGGTGAACTGATCGTTGGAGGCTGGGAATTTAACCCGGATGCTAGCCGGTATAAACTGGCCGGCCGGATATTCATTGAGCAATTCGCTTAACTGGCCTTTGTTGAGCACGCCCCGCTGCAAAGCCTGGGCATAGGCCTTGGCTACGACGGGCAACTTTTCTTTTATGCGCAGCACTTCATTGCTCTGCAGGGGCGCCAGCATGCTGCCTCCGGTCTTGAGGTGCAGGCGGAAGGCATAAAACGGCAAGGTAAGCTCATAGGCCATGCTGGCAATTTTACGGCTAAATCTAGCTCTTTTTTCCGGTTATAAAAAGCTAAACAATGATCTGCCCCTCTTCGGGGCTGCCGTATAAATCTGCCCTTTGGTGTTGGTAGCGGTGCCCGCTGCACAGCGCCAGCAGAGCATCCAGCTGATGCCAATTGGCCGGCATTTGTGCCAATTGATAGCCTGGCATTTCAGCCAGGGCGCTTTGGGCTGCCGCCTCCAGGTAGCTGTTGTCTTTTTTGTAACGCCCGGTGTCCAGGCCCAGCTGACGGGCAAGGCGGCCGGGGTAGACTTCCCTGACCGTGCACCCGGCGCGTTCCAGCGTGCGTTTCAGCTGCATGGCCCGGGCCGTCAATCCGCCCAGAAACATGGGCGACATGGCCTGTACTGCCTGGTCGGCTTCCCGGTAAAAAAAATTGGAATACTGCTCAGGGTTCATATATGTGCCGGGCAGGCTTAACGGAGCATCCAGAAATATAAGTTGAGGTTGGTATTCCTGTACCCAGTTTTGGAGCCACTGGTCAGCATCTTTTTTACGCTCGCTCTGCGTCAAATGGATACGGGTGGAGTCTGGCCAGGCTATTGCGGTGGTGCCTGCCGTTTTGCTGCCGTAATCAATGCCTGCAATTAAATCCATTAGTGGCCAATGATGTTTTTGAATTGGTGGGCCAGCTCAGCCGCTGCATCTTCCCGCCCTGTTTGGTTATGGAAGACGATACTCGCCTGTTCGTAGTAGGCGGACCGGCTGGCTAGTGTATCCGAAATATATTCTCGGAGCTCCGTATCGCTTTTTGACCGGATGAGCGGGCGCAGTGCCCGGCCTTGCTTTAGCCGTTCAAAAAGTACAGGCTCCGGCGTTTTAAGGTAAATGGTCAGGCCGTGCTCATTCATCCATTCCATGTTGTTGAAAAAGCAAGGTGTGCCGCCGCCGCAGGAGATAACAGAAGGGGGCGCTGCCTCCGTCGCCTGCAAAGTCCTTTGTTCCAATCTCCGGAAGTACACTTCGCCCCGCTCTTCAAACAACGACCGGATCGTTTGGCCGGCCTGCTGCTCGATACGGTGGTCCAAATCGAGAAATTGGCGGTTGAGGTGCTTCGCCAGCCGGTACCCCGTAAACGACTTTCCGGAACCCATAAAACCGATGAGGTAGATTTGCATAGTGCTGGCTTGAATTTTTGGAACAAGAAACAATTCGTGGGCTGATAAGTTGTTATTTTTTACTTTTGCATTTATTATAACTGCGGTGAGCATTTGTAGCAGCAAGCCGGTTTCGTGCCTGTATTAAGCCCCGGTTCAACCGCTCAATGGATCACCGTACGGATCAAAAGAGGTGAACAAGAGATGAAGCGATTTACTGTTTTACTTTTCATGGCAGGGTTTGGGCTCCTGGCTTGCGACAGCAGCAACCAACCTGAAGCCGTATCCGAAAAAACGCTGGAGGAAATCAAGCAAGAGGGGCCGCTAAGCAATTCAGACATCATCCGCAACCCCGTCTCCGCAGAGGCCCCTATAGACACGGTGAACGTGGCCAAAATCGAATTTGAAGATATCAACTACAACTTCGGAGAGGTTCTGGAGGGCGAAATAATCGAGCATACTTTTACCTTTACCAATACCGGTAAAGCCCCCCTCGTTATTCAGGGGGCGCGGTCGACTTGCGGCTGCACTGTGCCTAATTGGCCTGAAGACCCGATCCTCCCTGGAGAACAAGGGGAAATATTTGTGCGTTTTGATACGAACGGGAAACGTGCCCGGCAGGTAAAGCCCGTTATCATAACGGCAAATTCTTACCCGGCGACCACCAAAATATATATGCGCGGTTCCGTCAAGGAAGCCGGCAACGGATAACCAACGAAAAATCTGATTTTTACCATGGCTACAACAGCAACCTTACTCTTGCAATCGGGCAATGCCGGCATGATGAACCTCATCTTCATCGGTGCCATGATTGTCATTTTTTACTTGTTCCTCATCCGCCCCCAACAAAAGCGGCAGAAGGAGCAAAAAACCTTTAATGAAGGCCTTCAAAAGGGCGATGAAGTAGTGACGTCCAGCGGTATTATAGGCCGTATCAACAAGCTCAGCGAACAAGAAGCTACTTTGGAGGTTTCCAACAAAACATTTATCCGAGTCACCCGGAGCGCCATTTCCAAGGAAATGACGGAATCCTTCACCTCGGGCAGCGATGATCAAGATAAATAAAAGCTTTTTTCAATTTAAACTAAAAGAAGACCGGGCTATCCTTCTGGCGTGCATGGGGATAGCTTTTATTTTTTGGTTGCTCATCAAGCTGTCCCAAACTTACCGGGCTCAAAAATCAGTTGGTTTTGATATCCAGCTCTCTGAAGGCTCTACGCTTTCTGCCCTGCCGCCCGACAACCTTATTGCTGATTTGGAAGGAACGGGTTGGGACCTGTTGTTCGATCACTTCTATGGGGGGGCGCTATCCCTGACGTACGACATGCAATCCACAGACCGCCTGCAGCTCACCCGGGGGCAATTGCGCAACGACATCAAGCAGAAACTCTATTCTGACGATATCAAAATCCTGGAAGTCAACTACGACCAGCTCAATTTTCGGGTCGAAGAACAGGCTACTAACCGGGTGCCTCTTATAGCCCGTACCGATTTGAGCTTTGCCCCTGAGCATCAGCTCAAAATGCCGGTGCAGCTTTCCCCGGATTCGATTACCCTAATGGGGCCAGCCTCTCTTGTCAACCAATTCGACCGCTGGTATACAGATTCCATGGAGTTTAACGGGCTCAAGCAGTCAATGGTCATTAGCGTAAGCGTGGAGGACCCACCAAAGGAAATCGCCGTATCGCCCAGGGAAGTCACCGCCGAACTTGAGGTGGAGCCCTTTACAGAAAAATCCGTTTATGTTCCTATAGCGGTCAAAAATGCGCCCGACAGCCTCCGCATTTTTCCGGAGAAGGTAACGGTCACCTCCCGCCTTGGGCTGAGCCAATACGACCGGATCAGCTACCGCGACTTCACCGCCGAGGTGGACCTGCAAGGGGTGACTTCCAATTCAACAGGGACAACTGCGCCTATTGTCATTACCCGGCAGCCGGATTACATCAAATCCCTGTACTATACACCTAAATCAGCCAAGTTTTTTATTGTGGATGCGGCAGCGTCAGACACGACTGCTACCGGAAACTAGGGCATAAAAAAACCCGCTGCTAATTTGAAGGAAGGTGCAGCGGGCTCACTAACGCGCTCTCTCTGTATACTCAAATATACAGCCTTTTGGCACTTTTTGTTTAATTCAATCTCATTTTTTTAAAAAAATTGGGAAACCCCAACCGTTGGCACCACAAAAAACGCTGCCCCGCACATCCTTACGGAGGCGGGGCAGCCCACACTATGAGAACACCCATTAAATTGTTCTTTCCTAATACGCTGCCGCCTGCCCAATTGTTATACCGGCAGAAGTTACCGTTCTTAACGGCTGTTAACCACCTATTGCTAACTGTTTGTAAATGAACGCATTAATTGTTAATACACGCTTTTGGGATGGTACGTTAACGCCTTGTTAAACCAGGCTTTGCCGTGGCCTGTACAGTGTTTGATTACAGGCAAAAAATTGTATTTTAGATGTATGATTAAGCAGAAGACGATTGACGATATTATGGAGACCGCCCGGGTAGAAGATGTGGTAGGCGATTTTGTCAATCTCAAACGGCGCGGTGTCAATCTAATCGGGCTGTGCCCGTTCCACAATGAAAAAACGCCTTCTTTTACTGTTTCCCCCTCAAAGGGAATCTATAAATGCTTTGGGTGCGGAGAAGGCGGGGATGCACTGAAATTCGTCATGGAGCACGAACAGCTGTCTTACCCGGAGGCCCTGCGCTACCTGGCAAAGAAGTATGGCATAGAGGTAGAGGAGACTGCTGTGAGCGATGAGGCAAGAGCAGAGCGTCAGCATCAGGAGAGCCTGTTCCTTATCAATGGCTTTGCTAAGGCCTACTATCAGGAACAGCTCTTCGAAACGGGCCGCGGCAAGAGTGTCGGCCTTAGCTACTTCCGGCAACGCGGGTTCCGGGAGGAAACCATCCGCCACTTTGGCTTAGGGTATGCCCCTGCCGGCAAGGATATCTTTACCCTGACGGCTGTTCAGAAGGGTTACAATGCCGATCTTCTCAAGCAGCTCGGGCTTACCTCGAAGTACGGGCGTGATTTCTTCCGCGACCGCGTCATGTTTCCCATCCACAACCTTTCTGGGAAGGTCATCGGCTTCGGCGGCCGTATTCTCGCCAAAGATGTAAAGGCACCAAAGTACGTCAATACCCCCGAAACGGAGATCTATAACAAAAGCAAGGTCCTCTATGGTGCTTACTTTGCCAAACGAGCCATACGGCAAGCTGATGAATGCATTCTCGTGGAGGGCTATACCGATGTAATTGCCCTGCATCAAGCCAAAGTGGAAAACGTTGTAGCTTCCTCCGGTACCTCTTTGACCATTGGGCAAATCGGGCTGATCAAGCGCTATACAGAAAACATCAAAATTCTGTACGATGGCGACAAAGCGGGGGTCAAGGCCGCCCTCCGCGGATTGGGCCTCGTGTTGGAACAAGGGCTAAACGTCAAAATTGTGCTGCTGCCGGAAGGGGAGGACCCAGACTCCTACGTACAAAAGGTGGGCACAGAAGCTTTTCGGGCCTTCATTACACAACAAGCCCAGGACTTTATTATGTTTCAGGCGAGTTTGCTCAAAGAAGAGGCCGCCGGCGACCCCGTCAAGCAAACCAAGCTGATACAGGAAATCGTTGATAGCATTTCCAAGATCCCGGACCCGATTAAGCGCTCACTTTACGTCCGGGAGTGCGCCACCCTGATGGGAGTACAGGAAGAACTGCTCATAAACGAAGCTAATAAAGCCGTAGCCAACCGCCTGCGCAAACAGGAACAGGAGCGTATGCGGGAAGCCCGCCGGCAGGAGCGCGAGCGGCAGCGCGGGCAGGAGAAGGGGAGGCCACCGCAATTACCTACAGCAGCCGATGAGCCGCCGCTGCTCACGGAGGAGCCCGCTGGCATACAGGACCTGGAGTACGAAGAATTGCCTCCGAAGGAACAATCGGAGTCCGCTCTTTCCCCAAAGGCGGTGGGCGACGGTTTTCAGGAGCGGGATCTTGTCCGCATTCTGGTTACAGGAGGCGATGCTCCGTTCGACCAGGAAGATGGGCTTAGCGTGGCCGAGTACCTGATCGCTAACGTAGAGGATGTGCTCGATGAATTCGATAATGGGCTCTATCAGCGGGCTTTCCAAATTGCTATGGAAGCCATCTCGGAAGGAAAAGCCGTCAGCCCACAGCTCTTTCTGCATCATATTGAAGATGATGTGCAGCAATTGGCCATCGACCTTTCTTCCAGCCCCTACGAATACAGTGAGAATTGGGCCAACCGCTGGGAAATTTTCCTGACGACTCAGAAAATGCCGGATGACAATTTTGTCAAGGACAGTGTGTCAGCCATCAAGAGGTTCCGCTTGCGCAAACTCAACCGCATGATCAAAGAAAATGCTGAACAGCTCAAGCAGGTGCTTGAAAACGGGGAAGGCGACTACATGCTGCACCTAAAGCTGGACCAACGTTTGAAAGCCACCCGCAATGAGCTGGCCAGGGAGCTGGGCACCGTAGTCTTCTAAAACAGAAACGCCACAACCGGTCTTCAAGGATTGTGGCGTCCAGGCGTATACACTGTAAAGTCCCGGCTTTACTTGTTCTGATCCAGGCAGTTGAGGTCTTCAAAAGCCTGTTTCAGGCGCGCCTTGAAACTCTCCTCTGCGGCACGCAGCCATTTCCGGGGGTCGTAGAATTTCTTATTCGGGCTGTCCGCTCCATCCGGATTGCCGATCTGCGCTTGCAGGTAGTCGTGGTGCTTTTGGTCGTAATGCCGGATGCCATCCCAAAAGGCCCATTGCAGGTCCGTATCAATATTCATCTTGATCGCACCGTACTCAATGGCTTCCCGGATTTCCTCCCGTGAGGAGCCTGACCCACCGTGGAATACGAAATTGATAGGGTTATCCGCAGTATTGAATTTTTCTTTGACGTGCTCCTGGGAGTTCTTGAGGATGACCGGCTTCAGTTCTACATTGCCGGGCTTGTATACACCGTGCACATTACCAAAGGCAGCGGCGACCGTAAAACGGTCACTCACTTTGCTGAGCGCCTCGTAGGCGTAGGCGACTTCCTCGGGTTGGGTGTAAAGGCGGGCACTGTCGATATCGGTATTGTCCACACCGTCTTCTTCACCACCGGTGACGCCCAGCTCTATTTCCAGGGTCATGCCAATTTTGTCCATGCGCTCCAGGTACCTGACGCAGGTTTCTACGTTTTCTTCCAGGGGCTCTTCGGATAAGTCGAGCATATGAGAGCTGTAGAGCGGGTAGCCTCGGGAGGCATAGAATTTTTCGCCGGCCTCAATCAGCCCGTCTACCCAAGGGAGCAGTTTTTTGGCGCAGTGGTCGGTATGGAGGATTACCGTTACGCCGTAAGCCTGTGCCATGGTATGCACATGCATGGCTCCCGATATGCCGCCAAGTATAGCCGCGCGTTGGCCATCGTTGGAAAGCCCTTTGCCCGCAACGAAACCTGCTCCGCCATTAGAAAACTGAATAATGACCGGGGAGTTGACCTCCCGGGCCGTCTCCAGCACTGCATTGATGGAGTTGGTGCCGACCACATTGACGGCGGGCATAGCGAAATTATTATCATTAGCGTACTTCAGCAATTCTGTTACTTCATCGCCGTGAAGTACACCGGGGCGAAAGCGGGTTGCAGTTGCAGTTGACATATATTTGAATTTCAATTTTTTGGCAAAAAGTAATGGCTATACTGGTAAGCTGCCAATATAGCCATTTTCTATTTTCTATCGGCTTATTTGCGTCTAAATCACGCCTTCTTCTGTCAGGTAGCGCTCGGCATCGAGGGCCGCCATGCATCCGGTGCCGGCTGCGGTGACAGCTTGCCGGTAAACATTATCCTGAGCATCCCCACTGGCGAATACCCCCTTTACATTGGTCCGGGTTGATTTAGCCTCGGTCAGTATGTAGCCAGTATCATCCATCTTCAGCCAGTTTTTGAAAATATCGGTATTCGGCTTATGGCCAATGGCGACAAAAAAGCCTTTGATCGGCAGTGTCGTTTTTTCCTGGGTCTGATTGTTGACGACGCGCGCACCTTCCACCTCCTCTTGGCCAAGGATTTCCTCTGCTTCGGTGTTCCAGTGAATTTTAATATTTTCTGAATTCAACACCCGCTCCTGCATGATTTTGGAGGCCCGCATCTCATCGCGCCGCACCAGCATATGCACCGTTGGGCATAACTTGGACAGGTACAGGGCTTCTTCAGCTGCGGTGTCTCCACCACCGACGATAGCGACCTCTTGCCCCCGGAAAAAGAAACCGTCGCAAACCGCACAGGCAGAAACGCCCTTATTGGAAAGCCGCTTCTCGGACTCCAGGCCCAGCCATTTTGCACTTGCTCCGGTAGAGATGATAATGCTGTTGGCATGGATTTCTTCTCCCGATTCGGTCCAGGCTTTGTGGACAGGCCCAGTCAGGTCAACTTTGTTGATCAACTCGTACCGTACATCAGTGCCAAAGCGCTCAGCTTGTTTGCGAAAGTCTTCCATCATTTGTGGCCCCATAATGCCGTCTGGGTAACCCGGGTAGTTTTCGACGTCTGTTGTGATCATCAGTTGGCCGCCGGGCTCCGGGCCTGTATACAGCAAAGGGGACATACTAGCGCGTGCCGCGTACACAGCAGCGGTATAGCCCGCCGGGCCGGAGCCAATGATGAGGCATTTTACTTGTTTGATATCTTCTGCCATTTTCCGTGTCCTTTATTTCATGGTTAAAATCCGGGCAAAAATAAAAAGTTTGTCGAATGCGCACTGTAATGGGCATCACAGATTGCACTGGTATTACACAACCAACACCTGGAAGAACACCTGAGGCCCGTTACAGGTTGACTGCTTTTTGTGAAGGGAGGGCCATCCCTGTGCAGGCGGGTAAAAGCCCACAAAAAATGCGCATCTTTGCGGGCGTATCAAAACTGTAGGCATGTCGGTAACGCGCATGGAAGACCGCCTCTTTATGGGCGCGGCTGTACTGATGTTGTTGAGCCTTTTTCTCAACCTTGGCGTGCAGCCCGTTTATCTTGAAGAACCCCGGCGGGCACTGATCGCCATGGAAATGGAGGAGCGGGGCAATTACATCGTTCCCCGCCAACTGGGAGCGTTTTACTACAAGAAACCGCCGGTATTCAATTGGCTGCTCATCGGCAGTGCCCGTCTGCTGGGGGGGTATCACCGGTGGGCGCTCCGCCTGCCGACGGTATTGTCGCTCATTACGACCTTGTTATTGCTCTACGCGGCCGGCAAACGCCATATGGGGCTCGAATTTGGCCGCCTCTGGGCGCTCTCTTACGTATTTTGCGGAGCTATCTATTTCTACTTTTCCATGCTGGGGGAAATTGACCTGTTTTACAGTCTGGTGACCTTGTCGAGCATGCTGGCTTTTTTCCACTTTCAACAAGCGGGAAAGTACGCTGCTATGTTTGGATGGAGTTACGCCCTGGCTGCGGTAGGCCTGCTAACTAAAGGATTGCCCTCCATACCCTTTCTGGGGCTCACGGTGCTGCCCTGGCTGATTCATCAGCGGCAGTGGAAGTTGCTTTTCCGGTGGCCGCACCTCGTTGGCATCGCTGCCTTCGCAGGCATTGCCGGGGGGTACCTGGCTTGGTACCATCAGTACAATAGCCTGGGCAATTACCTGGCAGACTTGTTCTCTGAATCGGTGGGGCGTACTGCGGTTCAGAATGGCCTGGGGGCTACGCTTTCCCATTTGCTTACCTTTCCACTTGACACCCTCCAGGACACCCTGCCGATGAGTTTGCTGGTGGTGCTGTTTGCTACCCACCGCCGGATCTGGAAGCGGGCGCAGGGCCATCCACTGCTGGCTTTTTCGGCAGTGGTGTTTCTGTCTAATTTTCTGCTGTACGCCCTTTCGCCGGGAGCCAAACAGCGCTATATCTACATGCTTTACCCCTTCCTGTTAGCCTATGGCTTGTATGCCTGGCAGCACCGGGCTGCACTGGGTGCCTGGCGGGAGCGTATCTTCCGGAGCCTCGTCGGCCTGCTTTTGGTAGGGCTGGCAGCAGGGTCGGTAGCCCTCAACTTTGTGCCGGCTTTCGATTTTTTGCCCAACCGGCTGCTTCTGACGGCCCTGGGGGCAGCTGTCTTCCTGGGCATCGCTGTGGCGCATTTCCGCTGGCCATCTTATAGCCTGTATTGGCTTTTTGCAGGCCTTATTGCCGGGCGGTTGCTCTTTGCTGTTACTATTCTGCCGCAACGGGCCTACGACAGCGCCGGGCAATTCAATACGGATTTAGCGCATCAGATCCAGGAAATTGTGGGCGAAGCGCCGCTCCACCTGTACGAGGGCGGGCGTATATCCTATACCGTCATCTATGAGCTCAACCGCCTGCGTGGGCAAACCGTCCACTACAGCCGCCGGCCCGAATCCGGGCACTACCTCATGGTGCCGGAAGGGGCTTTTCCCGCGTATGCTCCCCTGTTGGAAATCCCGTTTCAGAACGGGGACTATGAATTGATCCGGATAGAGTAGAGTAGGGGGAGGCTCTAAATATAGCCCTGCACTTTGTAAGCCAGCAGGCCTACCCACTCCTTAATCAGTAGCTCCCAGAGGTAAAAAGTACGAGCATCGGGCAGGAAAATTTGTTCAGGGGAAGGCTGCCAGGTTTCACTGAGATAATCGACGGAAAAGGGCGTGACTTCCAGCCCGGCAGCCTCGAAGCAACCCTTGGCCCGGCGCATATGCCAGGCAGAGGTAAGCAACAGGAAAGGCCCTTGCAGGCCCTGCGCTTTGATCAATTGCTGAGTGAACCGGGCATTTTCGTAGGTATTGCGGCTTTGGGCTTCTACCATAATATCGGCCCGGGGCACCCCCAGTTCCTGCAAAAAGCGGGCTGCTGACTCCGCCTCGGCCGAATGCTGATTGATGAGCGACCCTTGCCCGCCGGTTAGCAGGATTTTCCGGATTTTCCCCTTTCGGTAAAGTTCCAGCACATTCACAAAGCGGTTGGCGCGGTCATTCAGGTTGTAGCGGTCGTGCCCGGGCACGACATTGAAGTTAGAATAGCCGCCCAGGAGGATACCGACCGGATAGGGGGCCTCGATTTTATCCGCAGTAAGGGTAGGGCGTTCCCAGGCCTGGATGGCAAGATTAAACAGAAAGCCATTCGAAAACAATAACAGCAAGGCCAGCGCCAGCATGACAAGGCGGCGTTTGCGTTTGGGCTTGCCGGAAAACCAGCTGAAAAACAAAAGGCCGGCCACCCAGGTGATCGGTTTGAGCAGAAAAACCAATAATTTGGACAATAGGAAGAACATAGGCTACAGGTTTGGCCAGCTTGGCCCTTCCAGAAAACGCATCCAAAAGACTTCCAGCAGTTCGGGTTTGGCAATTGCAGCGGTGAGTATCATAAAAGCCAGCCCGTATACAGCACCCCACAGGTGGGCGTCATGGGCTATTAAGTCCGTGCCATGCTTCGACATATAAGAAGAATACCATAGATAACCGATAGCAAGCAATACACCGGGCAAGGGCGGGAAAATAAACCAGTTCCACGGGGAAAACAGAATATACGCCATCACAAAAGCAGAAGTGGCACCGGAAGCCCCTACCGCAGAATAACCACTGTTGTCTTTGTGCTTAAAGTAGGATGGGATATCAGAAACCACGATAGCACTGAGGTAGAAGAACAAGTAAGCCAGCCGGCCGATGGAAGGCGAAAAAATATACTGGGTGAATACCTGTTCCAGCACTTCGCCGAAAATGTAAAGTACATACATATTGATGAGCAGGTGCTGCCAGTTGGCGTGAATAAACCCACTGGTCAGGAAGCGGTAAAACTGGCCAAATTCCTGAACGGAGGCAGGGTGAAAAGCCGATTTGTAAAACAGTTCCCGGTTGTTAAAAGCCTGGTAAGAAATCAGGCCGGTGGCCGCAATTAGGATGAGGGTCAGGTTGATGCTCATTATTCGTTGTGGTAGGGTTCGTTATTCAGGATGGTCATAGCCCGGTACAGCTGCTCCGCCATGAAGAGGCGGGCCATCTGATGGGAAAAGGTCATTTTAGAAAGGGCAATTTTGCCCTGTGCCCGCTGGTACAATTCTGATGAGAAACCGTAGGCGCCACCTATGAGGAATAGCAGGCGCTTGTGGCTCAATTGCAATTTGTGGTTCATATATTCGGCTAGTTGCAAAGAGGTTAGCTGTTTGCCCCTTTCATCGAGCAACACTAGGTAATCGCTGGGCGAAAGCGCCTTAAGGACGCGCTCTCCCTCCAGGGTTTTAATTTGTTCCGGCTGGTAACGCCCGGTTTTTTTCAGGTCAGGCAGGGTGCGGAATTCGAACCTCAGGTAGTGCCTTAGCCGGTCCTGGTAAAGCCGGATGCCCTCCTCCAGGTAGCGTTCACTGGTTTTGCCAATTGCCCAGAGTTCTACTTTCATTGGGGCAAATTAAGGATTATTCTGCAAACCGCTGAAGTTCAGCCATGAGGGTATGCCGCTCGGGATGGCTCTGCCGGAGCTCGCTGGCGACCGCCCGGGCGAAGCCTTCGGCTCCCAGCTCGATAAGGTGGTCTAGCGCCTGGCTGATGCGGCGGGCGGTTTTTTGACCTACGTAGTGCTGCGCATAGGCTTGCAGCAATTGGGTGTAGACTTGGCGGACCCGCTCTGGATAGCGTGGCATCAGGTTGGAACTTGCGGCTTCGAGGAGATCCAGAGACTGTACCTCTTCCACGTAGGCCATTAGTACCGGCCAGGCGTTTTCTAATTCCAGCAATTGGGCGATCGCGTCCCGGGTATTGGCGGAATAGGGCTGCTCCTTCAGCCGGGCGAGGGTGGCGGACAACAGTTCACTTCGTTCGGCAGCGGGGGTGGCGCGCCGGGCTTTTTGGTAGGCATCGAGGTCGAGGGTCTGAAAAAAGCGGCGCAGGGCGTAGTGCCTGATTTGTTCCGCTTCCCCCTCTTCTTCGGCGATGCGAAGCAGCAGGGCTTCTAACTGTTGCTGATAGGTATCAGGCAAATCCAGGCGCAGGCCGGTTTGCGCCAAAGCCTTTTCCCGGGGGCGGTTGCCCCGCTCTTGTGCCTGCTGAATGGCGTAAGAGAGCACATCTGGCGCATTTAGGTTTTGCTCCATGAGGTGCTGAGCTTCGGCGGCCCGCTCCAGGCGCTCAAGCACTGCAATTCTCAGCAGCAGGTAATCCGGGGCAGGATGGGCATCCGAAGCGTATTTTTCGGATTGCTCTTCCAGTATTTTTAGCAGGTCCTCCTGCTGAGCCGGCTCCCTGGCCACCCGGAACATTAGTTTGAAGAAATACAAATCGAGCCCATTGGTCCGGTAGGTCAGCTTGTTGTATTCCGAGCGGCTGTCGTCCCATAGCCGTCGAAGGAGGCCCGGGGCGGGGGACTGCTGAATCAGGTAGAAGAGGCGTTCAAAAATGCCAATCAGTTGCTGGCGTAAATCTGCCTTTTGGGTCGTGGCTTTCGACAGCACAGGGCTGATCTTTTCAATAATGCTCTGGGCGATATTAACCGCTTCTACGAAATTTCCGTCTTCAACTGCCTGCAGGATTTGCTGGTCCAATTCTCGGATTACCTTGGAAAGCCGCTGCACACCCCGTACGGTAATATGCCGGTCTGGCTTGCGCACCGCGCTGATGGTCGTGTCCAGTAATTGAAGGTATTTATCCTTGCTATCGAGGTTGGAGACCGATGAGGCGAACCGGGCTTTGAGGGCAATGGCAAAGTTGCGGTTGGTGCGGGCATAATTCCGGACGAAACCGATCAGCTCCTCGGGGTCAACCTGGTCTAGGATGATGCCGGTGGTCAGTTTTCTTGGCGTCGCCGGGCGTTTAGCTTTTTTTCGTTTTTGGGCTTTTGCCTGTTGCTTTTGGCGAAGTGTAAGTAGCACGGCGGTGATATGACCGCACATTTGCCGTTCCTGATAGATTTCACAATCGCAGGTACCCGCTATCACCCGGCTCGGAGAGAGTTGCACTTCTACCTCAAACCCCGCCGAGGTGGCCAGCCAGAGGTTTTTTTCCAATTCGAACAGGTCGTGGACTTCCCCAGCATCGTACAGGGCTTCACCCTGTGCAAAGGAAGCTTCATCTACATGTTTTTCCAGGTATTCCAACGGAAAGTTCATACCAGTACGCTCCGTAATGTGCTGCCAAAATAGGCGTTAGCCCGGCTTTGGGGCAGGCCGTACACATTTAAATACCAAGCGGCTGATATGGTTCTAAAAAAACTACTGCAATTGCAGCCTGCGCAGCTCCCATACCCGTTGCTTGCGGAAAAGCAGGGAAGATTTTTGTTCCCGGGTAAGGGGGGATGGTTCGTTTTCGTAAATCAGGGAAAACCGGTTGCGGTTGCCGTGCTGAAGGGTGACGCGCTGTGGAAAGCCGGCGCTTTGGTTCTCAAAGACAAGGGTTTGCGGTGTGGCGTACTGCAGGGTATAGGCGATCATCGGCCCTTTGCCGAAATCAGAGGCGAAGAAGAGCTGATCGTCTTTTTGGTAGAGCTGCAGCCGCTCAGTCTGAGACCTATACTTGGCTGTACCTTTCAACGCGTTAGGGCTTTGGGTTGACCAATTGATGGTTGCCGGAGCAGAAGTTGATTCCGTTTGCCATTCCCCGGCGAGCCATTCCAAGCGGTCAAGCCCGGCAGTGTGAAGTGCGGTGGACTGATTTTTAGCCAGGACGAGCTTGCGGTCGGACGGCCCCTCGTTAATGGGCTGCCGGCGTTGCTGTTCTGCTTTTTGAGCATATCGCGTCAGGCGTAGGGTCTCTGCGGCTTCCAGGTCGTCGGCCTGAAGTTGCTCAGAGGCTAGAGGCGGTGGGCTTTGGTTGAGCAGGCGCCCCGGTTTTTCGCCCAGGGCGAGGGAAATGAGAATAGCCACGACTGCCAGGAGCAGTACTGCCGCCGCCATCGATATCGTCCGGATGGTGGACAGCCGGTTGCGGCGGCGGTGCCCGTCCAGGCGGCGCTCCAGCTTTTGCCAGGCGCGGGGGGAAGGAGTTCGGTCCAGTTGATGCTGGTGCTCCCGGAAGAGGGAAAAAATATCTTTATGATCGGCCATGTCAATGGTGAATTTACGGGTTATTACTGATTGAACCGCTTGAGGCCCGGATAGCCATAGTCCTCCAGCAAATCTTGCATCTTTTTCTTGGCAAGAATGAGTTGTGACTTGGAAGTGTTGATGCTGATTCCGAGGATTTCGGCGATTTCCCGGTGTTTATAGCCCTCCAGAACGTAGAGGTTAAACACTGTGCGGTAGCCGGTCGGAAGCTTGCTCAATAACCCCAGGATATCTTCAGCCGCCAGGCGCTGCACTACTTTATTGGGCGTGGGCCGGTCCCATTCGCTGACTTCCACCGTCATGCGGAAATTATGCCGTTTGCGCAAAAACATCAGGGCTTCATTGACGACAATCCGCCGGATCCAGCCTTCGAAGCTGCCGCTGCCTTTATACTGATGCAAATTGGTAAGCACCTTGTAAAAAGCTTCGACCAGCACATCTTCTGCATCTTCGGGCGACTTGACGTAGCGCCTGCAAACCCCGTGCATAACCGGAGAATACCGGTCGTAGAGGGTTTTTTGGGCGCGCCGGTCCTGTTGTCGGCAGGCTTCGATCAAGTCTTCCTCAGTCACGGACTTATAATTTCGATTCACAACTTTCATCACACTTTTGTAGATGCAAAAGATAGGCATTTTGGTGTACGGAGGTGCGTTTTTCCGACAAGAAAGGCTTTTCGTGCGGTTTTGCTTCCTGGCCAGTAAATTCTGCCTTATCTTTTTGGGATCAATGAACGAAGCCGATGATGCACCCTAAGCTTTTCCTCTTCCTGGCGTTCTCCACGCTGGCGTTGCCACTTTCCCTGCGGGCCACGCACATCGTAGGGGGCGAGATGAATTACACCTGCCTGGGCAATGATGAATACGAGATTACGCTGACCATCTTCCGGGATTGCTTCAACGGCAACCCCAACGCCTGGTTTGATGATCCGGCTTCCATCGGTGTATTTGACCAGAATAATGTGCTGCTGGAGCAAATCCTGGTCCCGCTGATGAACAACGACACCCTAAACCCTGTGCTGACCAGTGAATGCCTGGTTGTGCCGCCAAACGTATGCGTGCATACCACTACCTACCGCACCGTGGTCACCCTGCCGCCCATCCCCGGTGGCTACCAACTGGCCTACCAGCGTTGTTGCCGCAATCAGACCATCGTCAATATTATAGACCCCCTGGATACCGGTGCCACTTACGGCGTCACAATTTCGGAAGCCGCCCTGGAAGGCTGCAATAGCAACCCCAAGTTCAAAGAGTGGCCGCCGATCTACATTTGTGTTAACGAGCCGATCGTTTTCGACCAGTCGGCTATTGATCAGGACGGGGATTCAGTCGTCTATCGCTTATGCACTCCGCTCACCGGCGCTACGCCGGACATCCCGCAGCCCCAACCGCCCAATAATCCTCCCTACGATGAAATCCAGTGGGTAGACCCGCCCTACAACGTTAGCAATATGCTAAATGGCTCGACCGGTGGCGCCCCCCTGCAGATCAACCCGCAGACCGGTTTGCTGACTGGGTTTCCTGTTACGCAGGGGCAATTTGTGGTCGGTATCTGCGTGGAAGAGTACCGGGACGGCGTTTTGATTTCTACCACCCGCCGGGATTTCCAGTACAATATCGGCTTGTGCGGAGAAGCCACATCGGCATTTTCGGCTCCCGAAGTGCAGTGCGGCAGTCTGACGGTCAACTTTGAAAACCAGAGTACGGGTGCCGGCAATTTTCTCTGGCTATTCAATGACCCCGGCAACCCCGGGGCTTCCTCTGCCCTGGCCAATCCGGTATACACCTTTTCGGATACAGGGACTTACACGGTGATGCTGATTGCTGCGCCCGGAGAGGTGTGCGAGGATACCGCCTTCCAGCAAGTCACCCTGCGCCCCAATTCTCTTTTTCCTGATTTTGAACTTAATGTAGAGGGGTGCAGCGATGTGCTGGAACTTTCCCTGACGGACTTTAGTACCGATACGCTCAACGAAATAGCAGCGTGGCTTTGGGAAGTCGAGCCCGGCGGCCTTTCCAGCACAGCCCCAAACCCGGCTTTTACTTTAGAGGAAAGCGGTAGTTACAATATTTCGCTTACCCTCACCTCCTCCACCGGTTGCACTGCAATGCGGGAAGAAACCTTGGATGTGGCCTTGCTTTCTGATGCCATCACCGCCGAGGTGTTGGTGGCTTGCCCAGGCAGCGCTATTGCCCTCAATCTGGCGGCTAATCCGCTTTACCAGTACGAGTGGGCCCCGCACCCGGATATTTCAGACCCCGGAGCCCCTAATCCGGTAGTGAGCCCCGATTCTACTACAGCCTACCAGGTTACCGTGACGGACGCAGCAGAGACCTGTTTGCTTGAGGCCGTGGTTACCGTAGAGGTGGCACCGCCCCTTGAGCCTGTGCTGCCCCCTGATACGACCCTTTGTGCGCCAGCCTTTGAGCTGTTCGCCACCGCTCCCAATGCAGTGGACTTTGGTTGGTACGCCGACTCAGGCTATACGGAGTTGATCGCTAACACCGCTTCGGTAACGGTATCGCCTCAGGGGCTGGCCACCTATTACTTTTCGGCCCGGGATACTTTTGGCTGCACTGTCCTGGATTCAGTCCGCCTTACCGGGAATGCGGTAGACGCGGTGCTAACGAGTCAGGGCGGGTATTGCCCGGGCCAGCTGGGTGGTATAGCTGCCATCAATCAAGACGCAGCGGATACCCTCACTTACCTCTGGTCGCCGGATTCCCTGCTTGTATTTGGAAATTCCAACCCGACGGCCTTTGTAGCTTTGCCAGCGCCGGGCACTTATGCGTTGTTTGCCGAAATGTCCAATCAACACGGCTGTAGTTTATTAGACAGTGCAGCGATTACCTTAATCGATACCTTGCCGCAGGATGCATTCCAGACGGCACAACAGTGCGGCGGGTACACTGTTCAGTTTTCCAGCAGCAGCACGAATGCGTTGTTTTACGATTGGTACTTCGGAGATCCCGCCGACCCCGGCGCCAGTGCCACGGGGGCAGCGGTGAGCCACACTTACTCAGCCCCCGGCACCTATGAGGTAACCATTATACTGGATGATTTTGTGGCCTGTTCGGACACTTTGACGCAAACCGTTGTGGTGGAAGCGCCTGCCATCATCCCGGATTTTAGCTATGAAATTACATCCTGCTCCGATTCGGTCCGCGTGCAGTTCCAAGACCTTTCCATCAATACCCAGAGCACCATTACAGACTGGCACTGGGAGTTTGGCAACGGAGTAACTGCTGAAGGGCCTAACCCTTCCCTTACGCTTTACGAAACGGCGGCATTGTCCGTTACCCTTACGGTGACATCCAGTGATGGTTGTGTGGATGAGGTGGCACAACCCGTTACAATAGTCGTACCGGAAATTGAGCTGCCTGATACGCTGCAGGTTTGCCCGGGCGTGCCAGCCCTGCTCAACCCAAACCCTCTGCCAGGATACAGCTACACCTGGTCGCCGGCCGCCGGGCTGGACGATGCCCTGTTGCCCAGCCCTACCGCTACACTGGAGGCAGATCAGGTGTATTCGGTGAGTATTGAAGAAGAAGATGGTTTGTGCACCTTTGACCGGACCCTGGCAGTGATGGTGCCACCGCCCATCGGCTATACGCTTTCTGGAGACACTTTGGTCTGTGAAGGCCCGCTTACCTTATTTGCGGATAGCGAGCAGGCGGTGTCTTACGTTTGGGCCAATACCTCCGGTTTCGATACGCCGGTCGGCCTGGGGCAGACCGTGGAGGTCTCTCCCTTTGGCGCCCAGTACTACCACCTGCTGCTTAAAGACAGCCTTGGCTGTACGGCGCAGGATAGTGTTTTGGTGGAAGGCAGTAACATACTGGTTTTTGCAGACCCGTCGGTTGGTATTTGTGAAGGAGACACAGCCAGGCTGCAAGTGGTGGAGTTAACAGCCGGCCAGTCCCTGTCTTACGACTGGACGCCGGATGAAGCAATCCTGAGCGGGCAAGGCACAGCTGAAGTCCTGGTAGAAACCAGCGGTGGGAGCGTTTTTGAAGTCTTAGTCACAGACACCCTCGGGTGCACAGCCACGTTTTCCATAACGGTAACCGTAGCCTCTGCTGTACCCCCCTTGCAAGTCAGTGCCACGCCCGATACTCTGTTTAGCCCCCAACTGGTACAGTTGGAAGCCACTAACCGCCAGGATTATACCTACGAATGGCAGCCGCCGCAGGGCCTGTCTCCGCCCGGTGCCTTTAACCCGCAGGTATTCGTAGACACCACCCGTACCTTTAGAGTGGAAGTCACAGATGAGAACGGCTGCCAGAACCAAGCCCTGGCCACTGTGGTGCTGCTGTCGGAATGTCTGCCGCCATTTATTTTCGTCCCCAATGCATTTACGCCTGATGGCGATGGGCTTAACGACCGGCTCCAGGTCAAAGGGCAAACCATCGATGAATTGTATTTTGCGATTTATGACCGCTGGGGGGAGCAGGTTTTTGAAACGGCCGACCCTCTGGGTCCAGGCTGGAATGGAACCTTCCGGGGGCGTGCCTTGCCGGCTGATGTATACGGCTACTACCTGGAAGTGCGTTGCTTCAATCAGGAGACCTATCAGGAAAAAGGAAACATTACATTACTAAGATAACTTTGCCCGATTTAGGGAAAAAACAGAAATTTTCATGAGACACATTTTTACTGGCATCGCCATGATAATCGCGCTGCCCTTGTTTGCACAATACTCATTTACCGTAGAGCAGGATTTGGATTGTACCGGCGTGAAAAACCAGCAGCGCACAGGTACCTGCTGGAGCTTTTCTACCGTTTCCTTCCTCGAAGCGGAGCTCCTGCGCATGGGAGAAGCGCCCTATGACCTTTCAGAAATGTACATGGTGCGTAATATTTACAAAGACAAAGCCCGCAATTACATCCTCCGGCAGGGCAAAGCCAATTTCAGCCAGGGGAGCCTGAACCACGATGTGATGCGTGCCCTCAACATGGGCGGAGCGGTGCCTGAGTCAGCTTACTCGGGGCTTGCCGAAGGCGACCGCTACCACGATCATAGTGAGCTCGAAGCCGTTTTAAAAGGCATGCTCGACGGGGTGCTTGGCACCAAACAGCCTGGCGATAAGTGGATGGGCGCAGTAGAAGCGGTGCTGGACCACTACATGGGAAGTGTGCCGGAAACCTTTACCTTTCAGGGCCAGTCCTATACGCCAGAGACTTTTGCTGCCTCCCTGCCGGTCAACCCCGATGATTATGTAACCCTGACTTCCTTTGCCCACCACCCCTTCTACGAGGCCTTTATTTTAGAAATTCCGGATAACTACTCCAATGGCGCTTACTATAATTTGCCCTTGGATGAATTGCAGGCAATCGTAGAGCATGCCCTTAAAAACGGGTACACTGTCGCCTGGGATGGGGACGTAAGCGAGAAAGGGTTCAGCGCTGGGCGAGGGCTGGCTGTCCTTCCACAGGATGAAGAGGATGAACAGCTCTTTAAAAAGCAGGTTGCCGAAATTGAGGTCAATCAGGCCAACCGTCAGGCTGCCTTTGAGCGTTACGCCACTACAGACGACCACCTGATGCACCTCACCGGCATCGCCAAAGACCAGGATGGCGATGTATTCTTCATTACAAAGAATTCCTGGGGCGAAATCAGCCCCTACGAGGGTTTTTTGTACATGTCAACCCCCTATTTCCGCATGAAAACAGTAGGCGTGATGGTCCATAAAGCAGCCATACCCAAAGACTTGGCGAAAAAGCTAAGCTTGTGACTTCTTCTACGGTTTTAGCAAACAAGCCCGGTACAGCTCTGCTCAGGAGCCGTGCCGGGCTTGTTTATGCAACGGTGCTGAAAGCCAAGCCTTTCCTTAGCGGATCAGCGTGACATCGCCCTGGAAGGTGCCCAACTCAAACCCATTGGGGCGGGCGAGCCGGATCAGGTAGAAATAAACCTCTGTAGGCTGTGCGTTGCCATCATTATTGCCGTCCCAGCCAGTGTCCGGCGTATCATTATCGTATATCAACTGCCCCCATCGGTTATAAACCTTGAACTCCAGCACTTCCAGCTTGTCTGCATTAGCTTGAGCCAGGAAGTTGAAGGCATCGTTGGTGTTGTCTCCGTTAGGGGTAAAGGTATTGGGGATGGCTACGATAATGGGTTGAGCCGTCAGCGTGATGTCCGCCGTGTAGGAGCAGCCATCCGGCGTAACAATTTCGACCTGGAAGATGTAGTCACCTGTATTGAGCAATTGTGTGTCAATAGTATCCAAACCGAGCCCGCTTTGAAGCGTGGTGGTGGAGTCTTGGTAGTTTAATGTCCAGGTGAACTCCAGTTCATCCGGCGCAAATACCGATACGTACTGAACGCCTAAGGTGATATCATCGCCCTCGAAGTAGGTCGTGACCAAGCTGTCAGCAACGACCTCCAAGCCGGTTATCGCTACACCGTCGCCGACTTCAATAAGCACCGAGTCGGTCAATGCGGTACAGCTGCCCCCGCTCGTATACTCCAGGGTATAAACGGTAGAATCTTCCGGCATGACGGTGATACTATCGCCTTCGTAGGTTGTGCCATCACTGCCTGACCAGACAAAGGTATCGCCATCGCTGCCGCCAATGGCTTCTGCCAGAATCCCAGTGGAACTGCCTGGGCAAAGGAAGAAGGCCTCCGGCATGATGTTCAAAAAGACCTCCCCGATCACTTGAACCCTGACAGTACCCTCGAAATCGGGGCAGGCGCCGTTGCTGGCCACCAGGGTATATTCTGCAGTTTCATCCGGGCTTACGACCGGCTGCGGCTCATTGAAGCCGCTAAAGAGCGGGTCGGTTGAAGTCCAGGTATAAGTGGTGTTCTCATCGGATGCGAGGTTGAGCTGTACTGACTCCCCGAGGCAGATTATCGTATCATTTGCCAAGTCCACAACCGGAGCTGGCAGTACCTCCAGATCGACCGTCTCCGTGAGTGTGCCGCATTCATTAGCGCTGATGTAGGTTAGGGTGTATGTGCCCGACTGCGTTGCATCGAAGCTGCCGGAGGTGCTAGTGCCCTGAAATACCCGCGTTCCACTGGGGTCTGTCCATTCAAAGAGGTCGCCATCGGAGGTGCCGGTAGCCTCGATCGTAAAGTCTACGCTCTCGCCTTCACAGAGGCTGAGGGGCTCCACCGATACGCTGTTGATTGCGGCCACCGGTACGACCACCACGGTCAACTCACCTTCTACCGGCGGGCAGAAGCCATTAGTGGCTACTACCGTGTAGGTAGTCGTCTCGGTGGGAGAGACGAGCGGGTTGGATTCCGTGCTGCTGAAGTCACTATCCGGAGAAGACCACTCGAAGGTGTCCTCGGGAGCGTAGGGCCCGCCTTCGTTAAGCATAACGCTTTCACCGGGGCATACATTATTTTCGGTGGTCAATGCCAATTCGGGGGGTGCCACTGCTCTGACGGAGGCAGAGACACTGGCATCGCAACCATCGGCATCAATTTCCACAGTATAGCCGCCGGATGCGGGACTGGCAGTAGGGTCGAAGCAATCCGTACAGCTCAGGCCTTCGCCCATCCACTCGAAAGAATCATATTGCCCTTCGATTTCCAGTTGGAAGGCAACCGGGTCGCCTAGGCAGACCGTAGTATCAGAAGGTGTCAGAGTCGCTATGGGGATTTGCTGCACATTCAGCAGTATTTCGGCGGTGTCAGCACAGGCGCGGTTGGTCGTAATCCGCTCGTACAGGAAGGTGTCCTGAGTAGTGAGGACGAGGTTCCAGAGGGTATCGGGCGTTTCGGCCCCCAAGGGCTCTACCCACTGGAACTCCATATCCGGGAAAAAGCTCGGCTCGTAAACCGGGGATGTGAGCGTAACGACTTCTCCCGGGCAATACTTATCCTTCATCGGATCGGCCATGATTTCGGTATCTGGCAGGGAGTCCACTCTTATGAATACACTGTCGAATACGGTACAAGCGCCTACCGTATAAGTGGCAAAGTACCAATCCGTCACGTTCGCAGTCACAGTGGTGGTAAGCCCAGTCGTATCGCTAATGGTCCCGTTGTCAGGCGACCACACCAGGTTGGTCCCCTCCCCGGTGCTGGTGATGGCTTCAAGGTCTACCACAGTGCCCAGGCAAATCTCCAGGGAATCCGGCCCCTGAATGTCAACATCAGCGGGCAGTACTTCAACCGTGACCGTACCCGTTTGCGAACAGGCCCCATTAGCGCTTTCCGCAAATAGCTCGTAAGTCGTTGTCGTTTCCGGGCTGGCAATTGGGTTAGAGATGGTGTCATTATCCAGGGTTGCAGCGGGAGACCACTCAAAAGAAGTCGTTGTTTCATCCGGGTCGATAAAGCTGCCCAGCTGAACGCTGTAGTTTTCACAAATAGTCGTATCGCTTTGCAATTCCGGAAAATTAAAGGGCGCGACATCAATCACGACTGTGTCCTGCACCACGCATCCTGCTACATCTACCGAAACTATGTAATCCGTAGAAACTTCGGGCTGGGCCACTGGGTTGGTGATCGTGGAGTCGCTCAAGCCGATAGCCGGCGACCAGGCAAGGTTTTGGTTGTTGACGTTATTGGTAGAGCTCAACTGAACTTCGTCCCCCTGGCAAATTGCGACAGTATCTTCCGGCGTTGCCATAATTTGCGGGTCCACCAATTGCAGGTAAACGGAATCGAAATCGACACAGGGCCCGACAATACCTTCCACGGTAACCCATTGGCTTTCCTGGGGGGAGGCGGCAGGCGAAGCTGAGGTAGGTTCGTCGAAGACACCCACCGGCGACCAGAAATAGGAGGCGCCGCCCTGGGCATTCAGTACGATAGAGCTGTCTGCACAAACGAGTACAGTATCTTGTGGGACTTCGATATTTACACTGATCTGATCGCGTAATTCTACCACCAATTCGGTGTAGATCACCTCTCCGCAACCGAAGTCATTGCTCAGGGTCAGGATAAGGGTTTCTGTGCCTTCGGTTTCCATATCAGAAAGGGTCGTAAGCGGGAAAGACAATTCATTCTGGCCCGGCTCGAAGAGCACCGTATCGGGGATATTGAGGAGGTAGTCCAGGCCATTTTCCGCCGTGCCGGATACCGTTACCACAAAAGTGGTGCTGTCTTCTACGGGTTCGCTCAGGCTGACCAGTACCTCATCATCCTGATCGCCACAGTCTTCTACCAAATAGTCGATCCCGGAATTAAATTGCACTTCCAGGCTGGGCGTACCGCCTTTAAGCTCCGAGACAAATACGCCGGAATCATAGGAAGCATCCCCTCGGTCGGCTATGGCGAGCTTAAGGCTGTAAGTATTACAGGGCTCCACTTCAATATTAGCCGTGAGGCTCTTTTTTACCCCCAGAAAATCAGAGGTCATACCATCGTATTGCAGGCTGGCCCCGCCCAGGTTATTGCGGTAAAACTCCCAATTCAGGAGGTTATTGACGCTATTAATCTGCACCGGCGTATCATCGCCATCTGGCAGTATAGCAATATTGACTTGGTTGCCGAGGTTGGGGTCGCCGGCAATGCCAGGTCCGGAGACGAGGAAGGCGAAGATGTCATTAAAAGTAGTATTGACAAATTCCGGGTATTCTTCTGACGCAAAGACATACTCAAAGGAAAGTTCATCGGCTGCGACGAAGACGTCAAACTCCACAACGCAGGCATTTTGGGAGGGGGTCCCCTCTCCGAAGACCGTTGACAGGTAGTCGAGGTCGGGGTCACCGGGCGCGCCATTGTCGGTATCGGGGCTGGCGCCGCCGCCTCCGGTGTTTGGCCCGGTTGCGTAATCACGGCTGCCGCTGGTCAGCAGCAGCCCGCGCTCCAGGCCGAGGTCCGTCAGGTCGCCGCCTTCAAAGGTGCCATAGGACTGTTCAGGGCAGTTGATATTGGTGATTTCTGCTTGTACGTTAGGGGTGGATACAAAATTGACAATCTCTGATTCCGTAACGCCGCCGTTAACAGTGATGGGCTGTAGGGGCTCGCAGTTTTGCTGACATTCCCATGCTCCTTCGAAGCCTTCGAAAGTACTGGTGCCATCCGAAATAAACTCGACGGTAAGGCAGCCGCTTGTGGCTTGTACTTGGAAGCAAACGCCACCCCCGCCTTCGTCGTTGTTCAGGAAGTCACCATCGCCAAGCTGGGAAATCAGTGTTGCTGGATTAGGCGAATCCCCGTCGTAAAAGGAGAGCACATCCGTTGGGATAAACCCGCCGGGTTCCAGGTTGTAGTAAGTTAGGGTGAACAGGATGCAGTCGTGGGGCTGGTCCGGGCAGATGGTAAATGTATTGTTTTCATCGTTACTGTAGTCCCCATCCGGGCCACCTGAGTCGAAGAGGATACCGCTACAGGAAGTGGAGCCGTCCTCGTCTATTGTGGATGCCGGCTCCTGCTCTTCCACGCAAAGCTGAAAGGTGCCCCAGTTTGGGGTGGCCGTGGCGCTGTAATCGGTAATCCGGATGAAGTAGACGGCGTTAGGGGTCAGCCCTTCCACATCTAGTTCAACGATATCCGCGTCTAGTTCGGCAGAAGCGCAGGCGATTTCAGCAAGGTTATCAAACTCGCATATCCCCCGGTATAGCGCGACTTGCGGGCTGCTGAGGGGCGTAGAGCCCATGGGGTCGGAAAGCCCGGTTACCGTGATGGTGTAGTCGAAAATCGTATCGCTCGCAGTAAAAGCAAACCACACATCATTGCCAACGGTACCCCCATTGAAACAGTCTGGTATATTGCCAAAACCGATATCGCTGGGTGTTGCTCCTACATTTGAGAAAAAAGTAGTATCCGGGCAAGCCGGAGCGACGCCAAGGTCGATCAGGCCTGCACAGTCATCATTCTCAGGTTGGGCAAAAACGAAAACCGGTAATGCCAGGAATAAAAACAGGGTAATTTTCTTCATCATAACGCGCAAAGGACTACTAGATCGCTCCACAATAGCTGTCTTTTTAGTAAAAGGTTGATAGCCAGGGATCTGTGAAACGCTCGTTTAGGAATTAATTTTTGCAAACCCTAAAGTAGCAATTCCCAGGAAAATATAAGAGTGAGCGGAAACTAAAAAGGTGATGCGTCTGCTACTGCTCACAACTTTCCAGGGCCTCTTTTACAGTGGCGTAAGGCATATAACCGTAATCATTGCCCCAGGAATGGTTGATGTAATTGATGATGTTGGTGATCTCAAAGCCGGTCAGTTCCGTGATGCCGGCCATGGGGTTATTGTAGGTGGTGTCATTGACCACGATAGGCCCTTCCAGGCCATACCGGATGATGCAGGGCAACGCTTTTTGCGCTCTGCTCACATAATCAGCCTGTGCCAGCGGAGGGATGACGCCTGCCAGGCCGGTACCATTATCCATGTGGCAACTAGCACAGTAGTTCTGATATAAAATGCGCCCTTGTTTGTAGGGGTCGTCCCGGCAACTGGCCCAAAGCAGGAGGCTGAACAGGCTAATGATCAGAAGTGGCGTCTTCCATTTCATGAAGCAGTATTTTGATGTCTTGTTGGAAAGCTTGGACCTCATCGGCTTTGGTGCCATTGCAATACGCCCGGATGTGGCCGTCCGGGTCAATTAGAACAAAACGGCCGCTGTGGTCGAAACCATCGGGTAATTTGGGGTCTTCGATGACGACGTTAAAGTAGTCGTCCGCAATAGCATAGAGGCTGTCTTTTTCCCCGGTAACGAAGTGCCAGCGCTGATCGTTTACCCCAATATTGTCGGCGTAGGTTTTCAGCCGGGCGACGCTATCGCGATTGGGGTCAATGGTGTGAGAAAGAAAACGCAAACGCTCTTCCCCTTCAAAAGCCTGGTATAACTCCAGCATATGCTGTTTCATAATCGGGCAGATAGTAGGGCAGGAGGTGAAAAAGAAATCCGCAACGTAAGCTTTGCCGGCGAAAGTCTCGGGCGTTACCCATTGGCTGTCTTGGTTTATGAAGCGGAAATCGGGAATGGTTTCATAAACTTGCGCTCCGTCCACCGTTTTTTCTTTGCTGAGAATGGGCAGTTCCGGCTGGCTTTGACAGGAAAACAAGAGCAGGAGGCCAGCAGATGCCCAGGTTAAATACCGGATGTGCATCACACTAGTACGTTTTGGTCATAGTATCAATGACAACCACCGTGAAGTCTGCTTTTCCCGCGTGGTCGGCTTCAAGCGTTTCCGTCTGATTTTGCTCCACTGTGGTGATTGTCAGAATCTTTTGTCTGGGCGCGTAAGCATTTTGAAGGTACCACACAATCCCCTCGTAATTATCGGAATGATAGGAACCGTTGTAGTGCACAAATGTCCCCTTTTGGGGAAGGTGCTGGCTAATGAAGTAAGCCATCGTGGCATCTTTGATCGCCTGCGCTTTCGGAAAATTATCCGACTCGCCCCCGTGGCCGCCCATCATTTCTACCATCTTGCGGTAGCCGGGCAATTCTGGATCATACTCAATGGGCAGGGGGGCAATGTAGCCCTTGGCCAGTTCCGGAAGGGCTTCCAGGCTTTCAAACCCTTGCTTGAATACGAGACTGGCGTAGCGCCGGGGGATATTTGTAGCAATGAACGGCAGGCGGTTGGCTTTGGCTAACTCGACTAGGGGTTTGTAATCTGTAGCGTAGTTGTTCCAAAGGCGGGCTTCATCTTCAAAGGACTTTTCGCTGATGGCGCCGGAGAGGTATTCGTCGAGCAGCAACTGATCGTCGGCTTCAAACATTTCTGCACCGAGCACCAGGTCTCCCTTTCCATTTTCCAGGATCGCCTGAGTGAGCTCCAGCTGCAGCCAATGGGCGATGGGGTTATTGTGCAGCTCTCCAAAAAATACGACATCCGCTTTTTGAGCAGCTTTAGCGACTTTGCCGAAAGCTACCGGTTCTCCCTGATCATCAAAAATGCGGTAGGAAACTAGATCCTGGGCTCGTAACTCTGGAAGCAGGCACAGCGTCAGCAGGAATGCAATAGAATAGCGCATAAACAGGTTTTTGTAGGCTTCAAAGGTAGGCTAAATTTTGATATTCCCCCGTAGGGCTTTCTTCTCCGATTGGCGGCGTTTTTCTTCCAACCGTTTCTTGGGGTTGGCCTTCAGGGGGCGGGGGCCCTTGCGGCGCTTTCGGGCACGCAGCGCCTTTTTCAGCAGGCGAAACAACTTTTTAACTGCCGCTCCCCGGTTAAGCACCTGTGAGCGCCGGCTATCGGAAGAAACCGAAAGTACGCCTGCTTTGCTGATGCGGTTGCCCAGGGCGGCTTTTATCCGCCGCTTTTCGGCGGCATTCAGGGCATCGGAGGCATCCACCTCAAAGCGCACCTCCACTTTAGTCTCTGTTTTATTGACGTGCTGGCCACCGCTGCCCGAGCTTCGGGAAGTCTGATAATTGAGCTCTTTTTCAATTCTGTGCTGGTCCATAATAGCTTCTTCAATTCACCTTTGCAACGAAGGGCCGGCAGAATTGGTTCATCCCCGGCGGCCTTCTCCGAAAGGACAGAAAATTTACAACCATTAACAAGGCGTGGTGTTTGATTTCAAAGAATTCTGAAACAAGCAACACAATTTAGCGTATGTATACCAAAAGGGGTATTGTTTGGTTCCGGCAAGACCTAAGGCTCCATGACAACGAGGCGCTCACTGACGCAATCAATTCTCTGGATGAAGTCGTTCCCGTGTACGTTTTCGACGAACGGACTTTTTTGGGGAAGACCACTCGGTTTGGTTTTCCCAAAACGGGGAAGTATCGCGCTCAGTTTATCATAGAAAGCGTTGCCAATCTGCGGTCGGCGCTGCAGGAAATCGGCAGCAATCTTATCGTGCGGGTCGGCAAGCCCGAAGAGGAGATTTTCGAACTTGCCCGGCAGGTCAAGACCAACTGGGTCTTTTGCAACCGGGAGCGCACTCCGGATGAGATATACGTGCAGGATTCACTGGAGCAGAAGCTATGGTCAATTGGCCAGGAAATCCGGTATTCCCGTGGTAAAATGCTGTATTACACAGCTGACCTCCCTTTTCCGATCACTCATACTCCAGACAGTTTTTCGCAGTTCCGCAAAGAAGTAGAACGCTACGTGCCTATCCGCGAGCCATTGCCCGCACCCGAAGAGATGGCGCCTATCATGGTCCGTTTGGAAGAAGGGGATATCCCTGCGGCCCAGCATTTCGGGCATCCGCCCCTGCAGCAGGATGAACGCGCCTGCTTCGTATACCAGGGTGGAGAGTCAGCAGGTTTGGAGCATTTGTATCAGTACCTTTGGGAGAGAGAAACCGTTCAGGATTACGCAGCTACCCAATGCGCGCTTTCCAATGAGGCCCGCACCTCTCGTTTTTCCGCTTGGTTGGCGCAGGGCTGCCTCTCTCCGAAGATGATTTACCACCATATGAAAGCTTACGAGCAGCAGCGCGGTGCTTCAGAATCGGTACAAGACCTTTTCCAGGCGCTACTGCTTCGGGATTTCTTCCGGTTGATGGTCAAAAAGTATGGCTTCAGGGTATTCGAAAAAGGCGGGCTCAAAGGAGAAGCGGATAACCGCTGGCGAGATGATCAGCGGCTGCTCGAGCGGTGGGTCAAAGGGGAGACGGGCGTGCCTTTCATCGATGCGAATATGACCGAAATTGCCAAAACAGGGTACATGTCTAACCGGGGGCGCCAAAATGTAGCGAGCTTTCTGGTCAACGATTTATTGGTCAACTGGCAGATGGGGGCGGAGTACTTCGAGTCCGTTCTTATCGATTATGACATCACCAGCAATTGGGTGAATTGGAATGCAGCGGCGGGCGTAAGTGCTGACAGCCGGGAGAATAAACACTACAATATCATCTCACAGGCCGTCAAATACGACCCTAAAGGCGAATACGTCAAAAAATGGTTGCCTCAGCTGGCGGGAGTTCCATCTGAAATGGTGCATCAGCCCGACTTGTTATCTACGGATGAGCAGGACCAGCTCCACCTTCATATCGGAGCAGACTATCCGGAGGCTATGATTCCTACTGAGCGTTGGAGAGTACGCTAGTGCGACTAGACCGAATTTATTGATAGTATTTCCACGCTTAGGAATGGTGCATTAATAAAACGTGTTTTTATGCGCCGTTATTTTTTCTTTG
>CAZNSK010000026.1:0-53612 GCA_964575505.1 uncultured Phaeodactylibacter sp. | reverse complement strand
GAGGTGGAAAAAGAGCAAGTCAGAAATCACAAATTTTGGGTTGGCGGACTATAATCAGCCCGGCAAAGCTCCTCGGCTGCCAGCAACAAAGCTGCTTTGCTCTGTTGGTTGCTAACCACTCCATCCCGGATATGCCGGACGGGGGAAACGGTAAGGATAACCTGCAAACCAGGGCGGGCGGCCTGCACCCGGGCCAAAACTTCCCCGAGTTGCTGGCTGATTGTGGCGGGCGCAAGGCGGTACTTGCGGAAGGCCCCGGCAGGGACTTTGTGGCAATTGGCGACCGGCTGCCCAAGCTCCCGGTGTTCATAAACGAAGGCCGTGCCCAGGGTCAGCAGCAGGCAGTCCATCTTTTGGAAAGCCATCTGAAGCCGGCCTACTGCTTCCTGCATCTGCCCAAAAGCAGTTGAGCGGTCGGTATGCCCCAACTGCCCGTGAAAATCGAAATGCTGCCATACGCCTTGGCACTCAATAAGGTCGCCAGCGTTGAGGTCAACCGAGCCTGTGGCGTACTCAATCGCCCGGGCCAGCGCAAGAGGGCTGTAGAGAATGCCGAGGGGGTTAATACAAACCGGCAGTTTGCATTGCCGCAGGTAAGCCCCAATTTCCTCCACAAAACACGAACCTAGGCCCAGGGCAGGTGTTTCGTAATCCAACAGGGGGAAACGATCTGGCAGGGGCACACTTAGCCGAAAGGCGGGTTGGTGGAGCTGCTTTTTTTGCATGAAGGTCTTTGTAATCATTTAAAAGTAGTATTTTCCCGCTTAAGTTTATAAATATCTAGTGCGACTAGGCCGAAATATTTGACAGTCTTTTCACGCTTTAGCGCTTACTGCCCAGATAGCTATCGGGGTCAACTGTCAGGCATCTACGGCTCAATCCGCTAGGCTTAGCAAAGCAGCCGCCGGCTAGCGCTTTCGGCTGGCATCAGAACAAGTTGCCGCCACTGCACGGTATGCAGGCATGCTCCATCTGGTACCGGGTGCCCCTTTCGGCAGCGCAGGTGCCTGCTGTTTAGTTAAGCCAAATGAGGTACAATCAAACATCCGGGCCTGGAATAACCGGGCGGCGCTACAAATGGGCTGATATGGGACTACTCGACCGCCTTCTTGGGAAAGCATCTGCCGAAGCCGAACAGCCAGCAATCAGGTTTGGCCGGTATACGGATTCGTATAAGGCAGCCTCGCGCTACGATGCCTGGGACCAGGCTCAAGACCTCTACGATGCGGGCCAGTTTTTGGAAAGCTATAGCGCATTCCTGCTCTATCTGCGGGATGAAGAAGAAGACAATGTGCGCTGGGAACCGGTTCAGGGGGGGCTCAAATTCGAGCTGTACCAAGGCTCCAAAAAGATTACCGGCACCGCAACGCCCCACAAACTAAGAGTTGAAGCCCCGGTCGTTAAAGCCGAATCCTTCAATATCGGTATCCTCCGCCGGCTGCTGGAGCAAAATTTCGACCTCAAATACTGCCGTTTCACCCTGGATGAGGAAGGGAATATTGTCATTGTATTTGACACGTATACGCTGGACGGCTCCCCTTACAAATTGTACTATGCCCTTCGGGAAGTCGCGATAAAAGCGGATAAGCAGGACGACCTTTTGCTGGAAGAGTTCCGTAACCTGCAGCCCGTAGAAACCACTCACCTTCAGGAGCTCCCGCAGCAAGAAAAAGAAGCGAAGTACCATTACATTACCAGGGCCATCGGAGCAGTGATGCACGAGGTGGAACACGGTGCTCTTGACTGCAGCCGGTACGCCAGCAGCTATGGCTACCTGCTGCTTGACCTGATCTTCCGCCTGGATTACCTCGTCAAGCCCGAAGGCTTTATGATGGAAACCCTGGAGCAGTTGCACCGCAAATACTACGAAAACGACGGAAAAAACACCGCTTCGAAAAACGAAGACCTCTGCCGGGGCCTTAAAGAGCTGGCCAAGCGCCCCGCCCAGGATTTTTACCGGGAAATGTACCGGGGCCGCAGTACCTTTGGCATAACCCATATGGTCAACCACGACCGGGTAGTCTCCATCATCAACGGAGAGCTCTACCATATGGATTGGTACATTGAAAATGGGCACGAGCGGATGGCGCTTGCTATTTCGGGTTATATCGTTGGCTTTTGCCTCTTCAACTACGCAGTGCCCAAGCCCGACCGCGACCTCTTCCACCTGTACTATCAGATCACCGAGCCGGCCTATTTTAGTGAGTTGGGCTACACCGTGCAATATTTCGACCCCGACACCCAAAAACTGGACAAGCGATCCATCCGGCGGGCCATCTACAAAATCGTTGACCAGAATAAGACACGGTTTCCCAACTTCCAATTCCCCACCGGCTCGCTGCGTTACGAAAGCCTCCCCCTCTTCGCCCGTTCCTATCTGAATGCGATCCGGTCCCTTAACCTTGTGAAAGCAATTTAATCCTTTTCATAATTGCTGTGTTACACCACCAAAGTAACACCCACTATGCCCTTCCGATTTTTTGCCCTGCCCCTCTTGCTGCCCGTTTTGTTGGTTTCCTCCCTTACGGGCCAAAGCGAGGTTCTGCTTACCGGCCAACTGCAGGAGAGCAGCAGCGGCAGCCCCCTCCCCTACGCTACCATCAGCCTGTACGCCCTGCCCGACAGCAGCCTGGCCACCAACACCCTGACAGAAACAGACGGGCGGTTTGCCCTATCCGCCGCACCAGGCCAGTACTTTGCCAGAATCCAGTACGTAGGCTACAAAGACCTGGTGCTTCATCCCCTGGAAGCCTCCCCAGGCATAGATACGCTAAAGCTGGGGGCGGTAGGCATGCAGCCGGATGCTATTGCACTGGACGAAGTAGAAGTACGGGCAGAACGCCGCCGCTAGCCAAAACCGTCAACCAAGGAGTACGAACAATTGTTAGTATTGCAAAGCTCTTAACCATTATGGCCACAGCAACCATAACAGATGAAATTTGGGAAGTGCTGGAAAATGTCACCGACCCTGAAATCCCGGTACTGACCGTTACCGACCTCGGCATCGTACGCGATGTAAAGCTACAGGACAATGGCGGCGTGGAAGTCATCATCACCCCCACCTACTCCGGGTGCCCGGCCATGAATACCATAGAGATCAACATCCGGGCGGTCCTGCAGGAGCACGGCTACGAAAATGTCGAAGTCACCACGGTACTGCACCCCGCCTGGACCACCGATTGGATGAGTGAAGCCGGGCGCCGCAAGCTCAAGGAATACGGCATTGCCCCACCTGTGGATGGCACAGCCGATAAAGGCACCCTCTTTGCCGAGCAACCAACGGTAGCGTGCCCGCAGTGTGGCTCTACCCACACCGAGCTGGTCAGCCAATTTGGCTCTACTGCCTGCAAATCGCTCTACCGTTGCCTGGACTGCCGGGAGCCATTTGACTACTTTAAGTGCCATTAACCTCTTAACTTTACCGAAAAACCGACCCAAATGGAATCTATCCTTTTCGACAAAAGGGGCGCAATCGCGCATATCACCCTAAACCGCCCCGAGAAATTCAACAGCTTTAACCGCGAAATGGCGCTGCTACTACAGAGCCTGCTCGACGAGTGCAAAGCCGACCCGGCAGTCCGCGCCATTTACCTGACCGGAGCCGGCAAAGCTTTCAGTGCCGGGCAGGATCTGGGGGAAATTGTTGCGGAAGATGGCCCTGAGCTCACCACTATCCTTACCGAGCACTATAACCCAATCGTCACGCGCCTGCGGAATCTGGAAAAGCCCGTTGTTGCAGCCGTAAATGGTGTCGCCGCAGGAGCGGGCGCTAATATTGCACTGGCCTGTGACATCGTCGTTGCCGCTGAATCGGCGGTTTTTATACAAGCATTCAGCAAAATCGGGCTCATCCCCGACAGTGGTGGCACTTATACCCTGCCCCGCCTTATCGGTTACCAAAAAGCTGCCGCCCTGATGATGCTGGGCGATAAGGTACCTGCTGTAGAGGCCGAACGCATCGGTATGATTTACAACTTCTTCCCGGACGAGGAATTTCCGGAGCAGAGCTGGGCTATTGCGGAAAAGCTCTCCGGCATGCCTACGGTAGGCCTTGGGTTGACCAAGCGCGCCCTGAACTACGCTTTGGACAACGACCTGGAGCGACAGCTGGCGATTGAAGATCAGCTTCAGTCTACCGCCGGGCAAACCGAGGATTATGCGGAGGGCGTACAAGCTTTTCTGGAAAAACGCCAACCGGTGTTTAAAGGGCAGTAAACCCGTTCGCCCGGCAATACTTAGCAGACGAACAAATATTCGTAAAATATTCGCAATGAACCGGGCTGAATTTTGCTGATTTTTAAACCTGACGAACACTTACGCTCTAAAACTGCAACAAACCCAACAAAATTTAAAAAAATCCGCATTTCACTTTGCGGAATGCAGAATTTATCCCTAGGTTTGTATTGTAATCATTGACAAGATGCAACGCAATTTCCGCACTTATTTTTTTAGCTTTTACTTTTATGCCAAGGCATAAGGGCTGCTAAATCTTGCGGATTGCTGAAAGATAATTAGGAGCCCTGTTCACGCAGGGCTTCTTTAATTTTCGGACCCACCCAAATCGAAACCAATATGTACGGCCACAAAGCGGCGTATTTCTTTTTTTACTTTTTCTTTTTTGGCTATCCACCAAAGGGGCTGCCGCTGACTGCGCGTGCATAAGCAAACGAAGCAAATGAAAGCCCCGCCAACACGCGGGGCTTTTTTTTAACACAAATGATAAGACCATGATCAAGACACAGGCCGGCTACTCGGTTGGCAACACCACTTCCAGCCCACTGCGGGTGAGCATTCAGGGCTACGCCGGCGCTTTCCACGAAATTGCGGCGCGCCATTGCTTTCAGGGCCGCCCTCTGGAAATTGTACCCGCTCACACGTTTGAAGACTTGGTGGAGATGGTGGAGCGGCAGGAAATAGCGGATGTCGGCCTAATGGCTATCGAGAATACCCTGGCGGGCAGCCTGATGCACAATTACACCCTGTTGCAGCAATCCAGGCTCGCGATTACAGGGGAAGTTTTCCTCCGCATCAAGCAGAACCTGATGGTTTTGCCCGGCGTACGGATGGAAGAGCTGCGGGAAGTGCACTCCCACCCTATCGCCATCGCCCAGTGCCGGGAATTCTTTGCCCAGTACCCGCAAGTCCGGCTGATCGAAACGGCTGATACGGCCTACAGCGCCCGGCAAATCCGGGATAATGGCTGGTCGCACGTAGGTGCAATTGCCAGTACCCTGGCGGCGGAAATGTACGGGCTGGATATCCTGGCTGCCAGTATCGAAACCAATAAGAAAAACCACACCCGCTTCCTGGTGCTGGAAAAAGGAGAAGCACAGCTCGACACCACGCTGGAAAAGGTATCCTTGTCTTTCGCTACCGGCCACGAAGTAGGCAGCTTGTACAAGGTATTGGCCGTGTTGGCCGCCTACAACGTCAACCTGACCAAAATCCAATCGGCGCCCATCATTGGCCACCCCTGGGAGTACCAGTTTTACGTCGACTTCGTGGTGCAGGGCAAGGTAGGGCATCAACAGGCAATCGATGCCATTCGGCCATTGACGCACAATTTGCAAATACACGGGGCCTATGCCTGCGGTGAGCATTACGAATACTAAAGGGCTGGTGCCCTGCCTGGGCTGCGCCCGTTTCGAATACGATCACCAGAATTCAATCTAGCAATGACCAAAACAGTAGCCAAAACCGATATGATTATTCAACCTGCCAGCCGGCTGGGCGACGTGAAGGAGTATTATTTCTCGACCAAGCTGCGGGAGATTGCACAAATGCGGGCTGCGGGCAAGCCGGTCCTCAACCTGGGTATTGGCAGCCCCGATTTACCCCCCAGTCAGGAGGTGATTGAGGCCCTGACCGATGCCGTACTCCACAACGATGTGCATGGTTACCAAAGCTATATGGGCATACCGGAGTTGCGGGCGGCTTTTGCCGAATGGTACGAACAGTGGTTTGGGGCTACCCTGGACCCGGAGGGTGAAATTTTGCCGCTTATGGGCTCCAAGGAAGGCCTGATGCACATTGCCATGGCTTTCCTGGAAAAGGGGGACGAAGTGCTGGTGCCCAATCCCGGCTACCCCGCATACCGGGCAGTCTCTAACCTGACCGGGGCGGCTATCCGAGAATACAAGCTGGAGCCAGAACGAGACTGGCTGCCTGATATGGAAGCTCTGGAGGCATCAGACCTCAGCCGTGTCAAGATTATGTGGCTCAACTATCCGAATATGCCTACAGGCCAGGCGGCAGACCTGTCCTTTTTGGAGCGCGTCGTAGCATTCGCCCGCCGCCACCGCATCCTGATTGTCAATGATAACCCCTACTCTTTTATACTCAACGAACAACAACACAGCATCCTGAGTATTCCGGGCGCCAAGGAAGTAGCGCTGGAACTCAACAGCCTCAGCAAAGGGCACAATATGGCGGGGTGGCGCATTGGCGTGCTCGCTGGCCGGGCCGATTACCTCAAGGTGGTCCTTCGCTTCAAAAGCAATATGGACTCTGGCATGTTCAAGCCGGTGCAGCTGGCAGCGGTTCAGGCCCTCAAGAGCCCCGCTTCCTGGTACGAGCGCCTCAATGGAGTATACGCTGAACGCCGGGAGACGGTCTTCCAGCTCTTCGACGCCCTGCAGTGCCAGTACGACCCCAAGCAGGTAGGCATGTTTGTCTGGGCTAAAATCCCCAGCCACTACGCGGATGCCTATGCACTGGCGGACGAGGTCCTTTACCAACACAACGTCTTCATCACGCCGGGGGGCATTTTTGGCTCCCAGGGGGACCGCTATCTGCGGATTTCCCTATGCAGTGACGGCGCGCTGTACGAGGAAGCGATGCGAAGGGTTGAGGGTACAGCATGAAGAATGGAAAACGGCAATAGGCATGCGGCCTTATCATTTTTCACGAATGGATTGAAGATGAAAACAGCAGAAAACAGGACCCGGAGGACCATGCTGTTGCTTTCTCAGAGCGGGTAGCCCCCTGTTGACACGGTTGCCCAAATGAACAAGCCTTTACAGGGCAGAATCATCGCAAAGGCAACTTATACATTAATACAGATTTTCATTTTATATGACCATTGCAATTATCGGTATCGGATTAATCGGCGGGTCGCTGGCCATTACACTTAAGGAAAATGGCTTTGCCGGCAAGGTCATCGGCATTGATGCCAGCCAGGACAACCTGGACAAAGCTATGCGCCGGCGGCTAATCGATGAAGACATGCCGCTGGAAGCCGGTGTGAAAGCCGCCGACCTGGTTGTGCTGGCCACACCGGTAGACGCCATGCTGAACCTACTGCCACAGGTACTGGGCCTGCTTGGAAACCACCAGGTCGCCATTGATGTAGGCTCCACCAAAGCCGAGCTGCTCGGGGCGGTAGACGGGCACCCCAGACGCGGGCGCTACGTTGCTACCCACCCCATGGCTGGTACAGAATTCTCCGGCCCTGAGGCAGCGATTCCCAATCTGTTCGACCACAAATCTGCAGTGCTCATTGACGTGGACCGCAGCGACGCAGCGGCAGTGGAGGTTGTCCGGGCCATGTACAACAGCATCCCGATGAATATCGTCGAACTCGACCGCGAAGCCCACGACCTCCACTCTGCTTATGTATCACACATCTCGCACATCAGCTCCTTTGCCCTGGCCCTGACCGTGCTTGAGAAGGAGCGGGATGAAGAACGCATTTTCGAGCTGGCCAGCGGCGGGTTCAGTTCTACCGTGCGCCTGGCCAAAAGCTCCCCCGATATGTGGATCCCCATCTTCCGGCAAAACCGCGACCACGTGCTGGACGTGCTGGACGAGCACATCAATCAACTGGCCCGGTTCCGGTCATTGCTCATCAAGAAAGACTTTGACACTTTTTACCAACTCATTGCGCAAGCCAATGATATCAAACGCATTCTAAGATAACCACTCTAAACGCACGTAATCATGGACATGAATTTTCAACCACTGTTAAAAGACAAGCCGGCCAATAAGCCACTCATCATTGCAGGCCCTTGCAGCGCCGAGACGGAGGAACAGGTACTGGCCACGGCCCGTGCGTTAGCCGGGCAAGGCGTCGATTTGTTCCGCTCCGGCATCTGGAAACCCCGCACCCGGCCTGGCGCCTTCGAAGGCATCGGCACCGAAGGCTTGAGCTGGCTGCGCCGGGTAAAAGCAGAAACCGGGCTGAAGGTAACTACTGAAGTCGCCAACACGCAACACGTATTTGAGGCGCTCAAGCACCAGATTGATGTGCTGTGGCTTGGCGCCCGCACTACCGTCAACCCTTTTTCTGTGCAGGAAGTGGCCGATGCGCTGAAGGGCGTAGACATCCCGGTACTGATCAAAAACCCTATTAACCCGGACTTTAAGCTTTGGGTGGGCGCGATCGAACGCATCTACAAGGCAGGTATCACCCGCATCGGCCTCATCCACCGTGGCTTTAGCTACCACGGAGATACCAAGTACCGCAATGTTCCACGCTGGCAGATCGCAATCGACCTCAAGCGGGAATTCCCCGATTTGCCGATCATCTGCGACAACAGCCACATCTGCGGGCGGCGCGATACTTTGCAGGCAGTAGCGCAAAAAGCACTCGACCTCAATTTCGATGGGTACATGACGGAGGTCCACCCTGACCCCGATCAGGCCTGGAGCGATGCCGCCCAGCAGATTACGCCCCAACGTTTCCTGGAAATGAAAGGGCAACTTATCTTCCGTCAACCAACCACTGACAACATGGAATTTCTGGAAAACCTGGAACACCTGCGGCATGAAATTGATGAGCTGGACGAAGAGCTCCTCAACCTGCTCGGGACCCGCATGCGTTTGTCGGAGCGCATCGGAGAATACAAACATCGCAACAATATCGCGATTCTACAGACCAGCCGCTGGAATGAAATCCTGGAGCGGGCAGTGCTCAGAGGCCAGGCTAAAGGCTTGAGTGAGGAGTTTGTCACAGTATTCCTCAAAGCCGTACACCAAGAATCGATCAACCACCAGGAAAAAATCATGAATCAGGCCAAAGCGGAGGCCTAAATGCTCTCGCCCCACTGCGGTATCGGCCGGTACCGGGTGGGGCGAATCGGCTGTTTTTACTTTAACACTTCAACGAGACCACCCAACTCTCCACCGCAAATTACTGATTATCAAATTTTTAAAAATTTAAAAAAATTAAATTTTCAAATTACCCGTAATACGGTATGGATTAAATTGCAGTAAATCCTATATTTGTATGCGAAGAAGGCAATAAGCCAAGCATTAAAAGCCTTCAAAGCATTATTGATCCCTTAAACTACGTAATCCCATGACTACACAGGTATACCCTGGAGACCCACTCTTGCGTACCATACGCTCATTTCTTTCCGCTAATATTCATCGTTATTCATTCCAGATCTAACTAAACTGGTTTTAAAATCAGTTGCAATCCCAGATTCCTCGAATACTGCTGACTATCGTCAGGTGCGTGATGCATTAGCTTAAAGCGATTGACATGCAAGAGATAATCCCAAAGATAAAAAACATCATTCCGTATATCAGCTGCCTATGGCCGCTCGGGCTAGTTGCCCAGGTCAGCACTACTGCAGTGAGCTCCCCCCAACCCCCTGTGCTTACGGGCACACACGGTATAGTTACTTGCCAGGACGAATGGCAGGCAGCGCCTCCGGTATTGTCTTGCCAATTGTCAGAATTCACAACCATTAATTACGAGGATCATTACTTCAACCTGAGCTGCCAAAGCCAGGGGTTTAAAGGATATTTTGCGTGGGACCGATGGGACCGCGCACCACGACAAGGTGACGGTGGGGTAGATGTCACCGGAGCTCCCAATTCAGTATTAGTTGAAGGGGCTAATAGTGCTTCGATTGTTCTGACGCCCGGAAGCCAGGCCGCTTTAGAGCTGGCCGTTCCGGCTGATGGGTACGTCATGTTCGATTGGAGTTACATTGGGGGCTCCTCTTTTTCTAATGCCACATTCGAAATTTCGATCAATAATGAAATGCGGCAGCAACTAACCCCGGAAAAAAAGGCAAATACGTTTTTTTCCCCGGCACTTAGCACTGGCGACCACCTCCGGATATTTGCGGAATCGGCAGTGCAAGGTTTTGAAATCCGGCTGGCCAATTTTGAGTTCCTCAGCAACGCCCTTGGGGTAGTGGAGCGGAAGTGGTCAGCACAGGAAGGCCCGGCTACGGTCAGTACCTTCACGCAGTTGATCACTGTGGAAAAGCCAGCGATGGACAATCTGATATTCCCCCCTGATTACGATGGGTTTGCTGGCCCTATTCTAAATACTCCGGAGCGTACTACCCCTGATTACACCGGCTATCCGGTACTTGATCAGGACGGTGACCTGAACACTTTCCATGACCAAATCGACTTGGGCGCAGAGGCTTGCAGTTTCAAAGCGGCCTGGGAAGACGAAGTCCTGTACGAAGACGGGCTGTGCATCATTTTCCGCAACTGGACAGTGCGGGATTTCTGCGGTGGTAATATGCACGGCGCAACCCAAATACTGAAGGTCAACGGCGGCTGCCCTAACTGGGGGACGCCTATGCCGCACCTGCACCAAATTGACCACGCTGCACCGGGCTTTGACGACAGCTTGACCGATGAAGTTATCACCCATTCGGAGCTGAGCACCGAACTGCCCCGGCCGCATTCCTATGATTTAAGCTATACGGCACGACCAAAGTGGCACCCCTGACAGTTACAAGCGGGCGGGCCAACCTTCCCGCTTGTAGGTTTGTAAAGGGTTTCTTATTACAGGACACTTTGATGGCAGAGAGCAACGGCTCTCTGCTTTTTTTATTTTAAATTGGCAGGGAGCAAAAAACGCCACTTATGAAAAATCTACTAGACGATTTTCCAGCTACCGACAAAGCCGAATGGTTGGCTAAAGTAGAAAAAGACCTTAAAGGCAAACCGCTTGATGACCTCCACTGGCATTTGAATGACGGAGTAGATATCGCCCCTTTCTACCACCCGGAAGACCAAGAGGAATCAACCGCGCCGCTTTTGGCCGGCCGACGGGGCAATGACTGGGAAATTGGCGAGTACATCAATGTGGGAGCAGACCTTAAAGCCGCCCACCAAGCTTTGATGGAAGGGCTCAACGGGGGGGCCGAAGCACCGCTTTTCCGGTTACACCGCCCATTGGGCAGAGAACACCTGGCACAGTTGCTAGAAGGCGTAGCTCCCGAGATGGTCACCCTCAACTTCAGCGAGCACTATACCGAAAAACAGCCTACAGCTTTATTCAACCATATGCTGGAGTGGTACCAATCCCAAAGCGTCTCCGGCGAGGCGGCACGCTTTACTATTGATTTCGACCCGATCCTGGACTTTTCCGAGCCGCCCGTTGATCACTTGGAGCAGCTTATGCGTACGGCTATAGCCCAATGGCCCGGCATCCGTGTCCTTCAGGTTAATGCCAAAACCTTTCACAGCGGTGCCGAGAACGTAGTGGAGGAACTGGCCCTCACAGTCGCTAAAGGCAGTGAATACCTGGCCCGCCTCACTGATACCGGTTTGAACGCCGCCACCGTCAACCGCTATTTGCAGTTTGGCATGGCCATTAGCAAGAGCTATTTTGTTGAAATCGCTAAGTTTAGAGCGCTCCGCCTGCTCTGGAGCAATATCCTGAAAGCCTACGGCGTCAAGGGGGCGCAGCCTTTCGTGATTGGGCACTTCTCCAGGGAGTCCCAAGATGATAACCCCAACAGCAATATGATCAGGGCCAGCACGCAGGCTATGTCGGCGGTGATTGGAGGCGTCGACAGGCTGTACGTCCTACCAGCGAATGCCGCCTCGCAGGAGGCAGACACGCCTTTCACCCGCCGCGTTGCCCGCAACTTGCAGCACCTGCTGAAAATGGAAAGCCACCTGGACCGTGTCATTGACCCCGGTGCCGGCAGTTATTATATCGAAAAGCTGACGCGCAAAATTTCCGAGAAAGCATGGGAAAGGTTTCAGGCACTTGAAAAAGAAGGGGCGTTCAGGTAGTGCGCAGGTTTGTGAAATTCAAGAAAATAAAAAAGCCGCCCGGAACAACTGAATGCTCCAGGCGGCTTTTGTAGGAGCCAATCTGATTGAACTTTTACTTAAAGCCTTTTTTCAGATTGACCGGCTTTCGTTGGGACAGGGTTTAGGGCAGCAGTACTTCATCAATGACGTGCACTACACCGTTGGCACCCTGAATGTCCGCCAGGATAATCTCGGCGGAGTTGCTTCCAGCCACTACAGATGGTGCATCTGGATTGGCAAGGTCAATTTCAAGGGTGCGGTTCTCCGACAAAGTGCTGACCATCATACCATCTGCTAAGTCTGCAGACCGTACGTTACCGGCAGCACTGACGTGGTAAGCAAGCACCGTTTCCAAAGTCTCTGCTGGAATATCGTCAAGGGTGGTCCAGTCGTCGTTGCTATCCAAAAGTGCCTGAAAAGCGGCATTGGTTGGTGCAAATACAGTAAATGGACCTTCACCACTAAGGGCTGCCACAAAATCAGTGCTCAAGTCTCCACGCGTCAGTGCAGCTACCAGAGTGGACAAGCCAGGGTTGGAAGTTGCAAAATCCACAACAGTTGGTGGCATAATCACCTGGTCAACGCCGTGGATGATTCCATTATCTACATCAATATCAGTAGCGACTACCTCTGGGCCTCCGTTCAGGATAACGCCGTTGTCGAGGTTAACATACAAATCAGTTGTAGCATCGCCGAAGCCGGTTGCGCTCAATGTGGAATAATAGCCTTCTGAGAGTTCAGAAGCACTTACACTTCCACCCAATACATGATTGGTCAGCACAGTACTCAGCGTTGCCTGCGGGATATCATCAATGGTCTGCCAATCGCTATTGCTGGCTAGCAGTGCCTCAAAAGCATCGTTATCGGGTGCAAAGACCGTGAAGGGCCCAGCACCGCTTAACACACCATCGAGGTCAGCCGCAACGACAGCCTCCGCCAAGAGCGTGTAATCATCGCTATCTTGCGCGAAAGAAACGATAGTAGTCGGCTCTGTGATCGGATCATCATCATCATCGTCACAGGCTGTGAATGTAAGTGTGGATAACGCGAAAATGGCTAGGAGCCAGAAATTCGACTTAATCATATTTCCTTTTTTTAGGTTTTGGAGAATTATCATCATTTCGGATTCTTCAACGAGTGTGTGCGGGAAGATGTTTACAAATAATTAACCTGGGCGGACCAGAATAGCCATAAATGCCAAATGATTTACAATTGGGTAGAAAAATGAATGTTGGGACAACAAAGTGCTCAAGTGCTTCCGATTTGGCGCGCCGCAAGCCCACCTGGAAGGCCTTCTGCGGGCAGACAAATGACCAAGTCTGGTGCCGGAATGACCCAGTACACTGTGAACTAGCCTCTTGGAAAGTTGGGCCTTCACTCCTCTACCATCGGCCTTAAGGCCTCCGCCATTTGCTGGTGCGCTTCGAAAGCCCTCGGGCCCAGCAAGGGCACGCCCTCTAAAACCTCAGCTCCCATACGCACTGCCGCCGATTCAATGGGCTTTCGGTAGGCTGGGGCATCCGTTGAAATAATAATGACAAGCGCAAGCCGGGATTCACGGCTCAATAAAGTTTCCAGTTGCCTGAGGTAGGATTTAAATTGACGAGCTGGAGCTTTTCGGGTGGCGTCTTCTGCACCAATCTCCAGGATAAGGCCGCCCGGCCGCCTTGCCAGGAGTACGGGCAGGCGGTCCAGCAAGCCCGGCAAGGGCTCTCCAGCTATCCCTGCATTCAATACAAGAGGAGCCAGCAGATCCGCATATGCCGCCCCCAGGTCGGCCCCCTTGCCGGCCGTCGGCCCGCCTCCGCAGGCAATCCACCCCTCAAAGTCGGGGACGGCCAAACGGTTAATGGGCGGGCGGCTGGCGCTTGAGGCTTCCTCTGCGGCAGCAGGAGGGGCGGCTCGCCGGCCATCAACTGATGGAGCGTCAGGATTGCAGCTTAATAGTAAGCCAAGCCCAATTGGCAGTGCCCATTGTTTCATCCGTCATTGGTTTTCGGCAACCCGCTGCCCTTCAGGAAAGCGATATTTCGTTTCAGGCCCACGTACTTTGCCCGTTTGACCGCTGACTTACGAAAAAGCTCACGGAACACCTCTTCGGTCAGCTCTTCCCATTCCCGGGCCTTAAGGGACAGCAAATCAGGATGGGGCTCGAATGCGGGCTCTTCGTGCGGCTGGCTGAAGCGGTTCCAGGGGCAAACCTCCTGGCAGATGTCACAACCAAACATCCAATTGCCCATCTTCCCCCTAAAGGATTCCGGTATAGCATCTTTAAGCTCAATCGTCAGATAGGAAATGCATTTGCTGCCGTCCACTACATAGCCTTCCGGGCTGATGGCATCCGTGGGGCAGGCATCGATGCAGCGGGTGCAGGTGCCACAGTAGTCCTTAATTGGGTTATCATATACCAGTTCCAGGTCGATGATCAACTCCGCCAAAAAGAAGTAGGACCCGGCTTTAGGGTGGATCAGCAGCGTGTTCTTGCCCACCCAGCCCACGCCAGCGCGCTTCGCCCAGTCGCGCTCCATCACCGGGGCGGAATCGACAAATACCCGCCCGCCGACTTCACCAATTTCAGCTTGTATGAATTTGAAAAGGGTTTTAAGCTTATCCTTGAGCACAAAGTGATAATCCTTGCCATAGGCGTATTTCGAGATCTTGGGCGCTGCCGGGTCTTCTTGTTTTTGGTCCGTATAATGATTGTACATCAGCATGACTACTGACTTGGCGCCGGGCACCAATTTGCGGGGGTCCACCCTTTTTTCGAAATGGTTTTCCATATAGCCCATCTGGCCATGCTGCCCTTTATTCAGCCAGGCCTCCAGGCGCCGGGCTTCCTCATCCAGGCGGTCGGCTTTTGCAAAGCCTACAAAGGAGAACCCAAGCCGGCGGGCCTCTTCGCGGATAAGCTGGGTATGAAGGGCTTTCTGCTGCATAGTGTGCAAAGGTAGGAATTATCAGCCGCCCACTTCAAAGTCCAGGTACTCCTCTTGGTCGGCATCATAAGTGTCGTGGTCGAATTCGGGGATGTCTTCCCAGCTTTCCGGTTCTTCAATAAGCTCCACGATGCCAAACTCTTGCTCCAGGGCGCGCCGGATATCGCGTTTGCGCACTTCACTCAGTTCGAAATCTGATTTGACACGCCTTTTGGCAGCGGTGATGTTGTAATCGTCCAACGTGCCCAAAATGGCGTAATAGAGATTAAACCAACCCGACTGCTTAGCCGGTTTCGGCTTAAGCGTGGGGTCATGCTCCTGAAAGCGGTTGGCAATCACCTGCCCGGCGTTGACTTTGATATGGTAGGCAATTTCCTGGTCAAAACTATGCTCACCGCTAATGGTCAGGTTCAGCGCATTGCTCCGGATGAACATGACGGGCAAGTAAAGGCGGCGGTTCCGAATCTCCAGGAAGTTTTGCACGTTCACGAACTTGATGCGCCGTAAGTCCCGCACATCCACAAAGGTGGAGAAATCTTCCAGCATTGAAAAGTCCTTAAGCACCCCGTCCTTTATGCCGATCCCTGCCAGGACATGCAGTTTGTCCATGAGGAAATCCCCCTGTTCGTCCCAGTAGGCGTAGATAGCCATTTTGGTATCCAGGCGGCCTTCCAGGTTGTTGTGGGTCAGCACTTCCTGGCCGAAGTTGCCGGTTTGTTCGAAGAAGGCGCGTACATCAATACTTTCGCAGGTCATTCTGGCACTTAACTGCGGGGCGGGCTCCAGGCTGACCTCGCCGTCGAGGTCAATTTGCCCGTCGAAGGCTTCAACCTGCCCCAAGATGCCCATGCGGGCTTCATTGAAAGTAAGTTTCCCGCTGAAATTGCGCCCCTCTATTTTTTCGTAGTTGAAAGCCTCTATGTTGGCATTAAAGGTGCCATCCAGAAAGCTCAGGGCTAAAGACCGGCCTTCCAGGTTGGCTTGGGCGATAGAGTCCCGCACGGGGGCCTCTGCGGCAGCTTCCGCTTCGGTCAGGGCCGAAAAGGCAAGCAGGCGGTCGACGTCCAGGCTGGCTGCGTTCAGGGCAGCGCTAAATTCCAACTGCACCCGCCTGGAGTTGACAGAATCGGCAAAAAGGACTGGTAACAAATTGAAAGCGGACCCCTGAAAAGCAATGTCGCTGCCTGCCCCCTCCAGACGGACATCATTGATATAGAGCCGGTTGTCTTCGAGGCGCAGCTCCCCCCGGTCCAAAAGGATAGACTCCTCCCCTATGCTCAGGCCGGCATCATCAAACTCTACAGCACCGGAAGCCTGCACGCGTGAAATGCGGCTCGGGTTGATCATGTCTTCGTACCGGCCGGCCACTTGTATGCGCTTGAATTCGATTTCCCCACTGCCCCCTTCAATTTTGGGATTGCCAAGCAAGCCGTAGGCGGATTGCAAAGGCAATACCCCGTCCAGGATGAAATCAAGGCTGGGGTCTTCAAAATTCGAGACATTCATGCGCATTTCGATCAGCTCTCGGTTGAAGTACCCTTTAAACTGCTCAATCGTAAACTCAGAGGAAGTGGCATCCCGGTATTTTCCATTGGTGAAAACGGCATTAAAGCTTACATCCTTCAGCGGGTTTTCGAGCAGGTCGCTCTTGAGCCGCCCGTCTTCCAGGCTAAATTCTACACGTACCTCCGGGCTTTGCCGGTCATTGGACTGCCCCTTCACGATGGCGTTGAAAGCAAAGGCGCCATCGCTGCTAAACCCTTCCAGTGCAGTGGCGTAATCAGCAGGCAGCAGGGCCAGCACCCCCGCCAGGTTACCGTTGTCTGCCGTAGCGTAAAGGTCCAGATAGGCCCCGGCTTCCCATTGCTCTACCGTGCCGTCCAACTGAAAGGCGTTGCCGCCGATAGCCAGTTCTACCCGCTGTAGCTCATATACTTTTTCTTTGAGGTCTACCGAAACTTCTGCCTCGTAATTAATGGCTTTTCCGGGCAGGTACCGCACGCCATCCAAATCCATATAACGGGATTCCAGTACGGCTTCGCTCTTTAGGGAAAACTGCTCACTGGCAAAAGCCCCTGAGAAAGTAGCCGCTTCTACCAGGGCCCGGATATCTTGCTGACTGCTGCGGTCGGTGTAAGCCAGGCTGATATTTTTAAGCTGAGCCTTCGTCAGATCAATCGATGGGCCGCTTCCAGCGGATTCTTCTTCCGCAGGCTTAAAAATAGCATAGTTAGGCTCCCCCCCTTCGTCGATATCAATCCGCAAGCGGCCGTTGCTTACCACCACCGACTTGATCTCCAGGCTGGATTTCAGCAAACTGAGCAGGCCTATCCGGAAGGCGATGCGTTCCGCTTGCAGCAAAGTATCTTCCCGGCTATCCTCCAGGCTGACATCGATGAGATTGGCAGACAGGTTGGGGAAACTCCGGATAACCGTGAGCTCAAACCCCTGAATCGTCAATTCTGAAGTCAGTTGCTCGTTGATAGTGCTCGTCAGCGTGCGCCCTACTTGCTCTTCGAAGAAGCTGGCGATGAGTGATATGCCCCCGATCAATAGCACCAGAAAGATCAGCAGGATAATGAGCAGGCGTTTGAAGAATTTTTTCATGGCAGCAGCAGGTTTTCAAAGCCTTGAAAATAAGCCTTTTTGATCAATAAAGGAGAAACGCTTTTGGATCTATGGATATTTTTCTCAAACTTTTTTCTGCCAAAGACTTGCGCACGACTTGAATCACCCCTATATTTGCACTCGCAATAAACGCACTGCGGTTTTAAAGGAACCAAAGCGTTGAAAAGGGCGGTTAGCTCAGTTGGTTCAGAGCACCTCGTTTACACCGAGGGGGTCGGGAGTTCGAGTCTCTCACCGCCCACTTTTTTAAGGAGTACGCCAATCGTGCTCCCTATTTTTTTGCCCTCCCTGATTGCCTACCCTACAACCCTCCGGGCCAATACCGGCCTTCTCTTCTAAAAAGAAATACCCGTGGCAGGCTTTGCCGGCCCTAACCTAAAAGAGCCCCAGATAGTTACATCTGAAGGCGCTCAGATACTGAATTGTCCCCAAGGTGGATAGAGAGCACTTGCAGTGCGAGAAGTCAAGGGTTATTGGGGCAGCAATTGCTGATTAATTTTAAGCCGGGCACGCAGAGCTACTACTGATTGCTGCAGTTTGTCATTCTTTGGGTATACAGGGTGGTTTCCCGCGACCCGTCTATGAAAATGTGTTTCCAGGGCGCGTTCCAGTCGGTTCAGGTGGCTGGCGTATTCTAGGTCATCGAACCCCCAACCTAAAACAAGGTCGGGCATCGCAAAAGTATAAGTGGGTTTCGGATGCTGCTCTGCGTATTCGACGATGGTATCCACGACGATATTGAAGAGCCAGGGTAATGATTGATCGCTAACCACATCAATAGTAGTCGCGCGTTTCCAGGCATTTATATATGATTGAACAAGCAACTGCTCTGTAGCCTCCTCAGTCAGGGCGACCTGCCGAACGGTGCCGTACACCATTGCGCTGTGCTTTTCGTAGAGCCATTCGAGTGCCCGTTTTTCCTGCTTCTTCAGCAAATTCATCATTTTTCGCTCTTCCATGAGGGGGTTTATGCTTTAGTATGCTGTATTGCGCAGTGGTTCATAGTTGATAGTTGCCTATAACACTGCAAACATCACACCAAACTGCCATTCCCCTTAATATGCAATCTTTCACCCCCTCCAGCCCCATTTTCTTTATGAAATACAGTCTATTTTATCTTATTTAATAAATCTATTTTAGCCTTTGCGGGTATAGGCTAAGTTTATTACCTTTAACATATTCAGCTTATAGATTTTAGCTACGCCACACCTTTTGCCTCTTCTACGGGGTCAGTTGCGTTTCCAGGGCGTGCTGCAAAAGCCACTGCTATTAAACTATGAGCGGCCAAAAACTACGACCAAGGCTTCTCATCAAGCCTAATTGAATGGAAGAAAAATCGGCTTTAAACGCTGTAGATTTCTCTGCATTGTTCGAGCTTGCAATGGCTCGAAATAAAAACGCTGTGCTGCTTCTAAACCGGAAAGGCTACATCCGCTACGCCAACTCTGCTGCCCTCGATTTATTGGAAATTGAAAAGAGCCGCCTGCCCGGCCTGCAAATATTCGACCTGGAGGAGAACCTTAGCCTGATGGAGTACCGCGAGCGGTGGGACAGCGCATCGAAGCGCAATTTCGCACAATGGCTGGTCAACTGGGAAATCCGATCCCGGGGCAAGCAGCTTTTGCGGATACACGCTCATTTGTTCGAAGAATTGGCCACTCCCCTCCTTTGCTGCTTCCTGCCCGTGCCCGGCAGCCTTCAGGAGCTGCAGCAAGCTACTTACCAACACCTGGAGCATTTTAAAGTCGCCATATGGGAATGGAATTTAGTTAATGGTGACTTTCAGACAACCGGTAATTTCTTTCACCTGCTCGATTTAGACCGCAATCAACTTCCACCGGCCCGGCAACTCAATATCGTTTCCGCCCTCAAAGACCGGTTGAGCAATGATTGTTTTTCAGAATTGACCACCTCAGTCAAGCTTGCCCAAAAGCAACGCCAACCCTTTGAGTTGACCCTCAAATTAACCGATCGGGAGGATAAGCCCGAATGCAAAATCCGGCTTTACGGCACTCCTGTAGAAGAAGAGGGCATACTGGGCAAGCTACAGGGCAGCATCACCTTGCTCGACAACCTGCCGGCCTCCGATAACTTAGCCAGCGCCGTTGTTGAGCGGTCCGAAGCCCTGGTTTGCTGGATCAACCCTGACTGCAGCCTCCGCTATGTCAACCGCGCTATGGCTCAACGGCTCGGCTATACGCAAGCTGAGATGACGCAAGAGCTGGAAGTCACCGACATTGATGCAGAAAACACCCGGGAACAATGGGAAGCAATCTGGGAGCAAGCGTCTGAAGGTGGCACCCTGCAAATGGAAAGTACGCTGCGGACTAAGCAAGACCGGGTATTCCCAGCCGACTTTCACCTCGATTTCCTAGATATTAATGGCATCAAACTCATCAGCCTGACCGCCCAGGATATTACAGAACGCCGGCAAAAGGAAGCCGACCTGCGGCAGGCCCTCCTGGAGGTACAGCAGCTTTCTGAGCAACTGGAAGCAGAAAATGTCTACCTCAAAGAGGAAGTCTCGGAGGGCAATAACTTTAAAAATATACTTACGGAAAGCGATAATTATAAAAAAGTACTGGAGCAGGTAGAGCAAGTTGCCCCCACGGAAGCTACCGTACTTATTGAAGGGGAAACCGGGACCGGCAAGGAGCTGTTGGCGCGGGCCATTCACAACCTCAGCAAACGGAGTAGCCGCTCCCTGGTGAGGGTCAACTGCGCTGCTTTGTCGGAAGAGCTTATCCTATCCGAACTATTTGGGCACGAAAAAGGCGCCTTTACCGGAGCAACGGCACGGAAAACAGGCCGGTTTGAGCTGGCAGATAAAGGGACGATTTTCCTGGACGAAGTGGGTGAGGTTTCGCTCAAGACGCAGGCTCAGCTGCTGCGCGTCTTGCAGGAAGGGGAATTTGAGCGGGTCGGCGGGGTGGAGACCCTAAAGGTAGACGTGCGGGTCATTGCAGCAACCAACCGGGATCTGCGCAAAATGGTGAGTGAAAAAAAGTTCCGGGAAGACCTCTACTACCGGCTTAGCGTTTTCCCTTTCCACAACCCGCCGTTGCGTAATCGCCGGGAAGATATCCCGCTCCTCGTCCGTCATTTCATGAAAAAGTTTGCCCGCAAAAACGGCAAAAACATTCAGGGTATCCGGGCCAGGGACATCAAACGGCTTCAGCAATACGACTACCCCGGCAATATCCGGGAGCTGATGAATATCGTGGAGCAAGCCGTAGTGCTTACCAAAGGCAATACCCTGGACTTGTCGTACTGGCGGCCCGTTAGCCCGGAAAAGCAACCTCAAAACTCGGAAGCGGAAGCTGACTTCCCCACTTTAGAGGAAATGCAAAGGCAACACATTCTTCAGGCATTGGAGCGCACGCAATGGCGGGTTACGGGGCCGCAGGGCGCGGCGCGGCTTTTGGGCATGAAAGGGCAAACCCTCTTTTCCCGCATGAAAAAGCTGGGCATAGAGCGTAATTGACCCTTTTATTGGTCAGGCATATCCTCAATTAAAGCCACAAATTTGATGCGCCCGTTGAGGATCACCGGTACGGCGAGCAGGCTGGCTTTTCCCTTTTTCCCCCCTTTGTAGTTATAGGCAAACTGAAGGCGGTCAAAGGGTTTACCGGCGAATACGTTTTCCAGAAGCCGGGTGGCTTGCGGCCGGGCATCGTCGGGCAAAAACTCGAGAATGGATTGCCCTTTCAAATCTTCCGGAGCTTTTCCGGTGAAGCTCGCCCGGTTGATGTAATGGATCTTGCCTTCTTCGTTAACTATTGCAACCTGCTGATTTTTAGCGTGGTTGGCAAATTGCTCGAAGATTTTTTCGGCTTTTTCTGACTGGTTTCGGGAATGATTCAACTCATTGATATTCACGAAGGTAAGCACAAGCCCATCGATATAATCTTTATTCGTGCGGTAAGGCAATATACGCATCAAGTAGTGATCGCCTTTCTTATCGACCACTTCTTTTTCAAAGGTGGACAAGCTTTTGAATACCTGCTGACAAACCGCCTCGATATCCAGTGCTCTAAAGGTGCTTGAAAAGTTGGTAATCGACCGCCCCTGATCAGAATCAATCAGGTTGAACTGCTGCCGCACTGCCGGTGTGAAGCGGCGGATTTTGAGTTCCTTGTCCAGGAATATGGTGCCGATTTCTGTGCTTTTCAGCAAATTGCTAACATCGTTATTGGCGATGGTCAACTCCTCATTTTTCATTTGCAGCTCGCTATTGACCGTATAGAGCTCCTCGTTAACCGACTGCAGCTCCTCGTTGGTGCTTTGCAGTTCCTCATTGGAGGCCATCAGCTCCCGGTTGGAAGTTTGCAGCTCCTCATTGGTGGCTTCCAGCTCATTGACCAATTCCTGCGACCGGCGTTTGGAGGCCCGCAACTGCTGCTGAAGCGTAGAGACTTTGCCTTCTACCAGATCTTGGGGGGCTGTTTTTTTATCCTCCGGGCTATTGTCGTCCTTTTCCAGGAAAATCTCAATCAATACGACTTCGCCGTCCTGAGTCTGCGGGCTGACGTCGAGCGCCGGTACTTCAAACCGCAATTGGGCTTTGAATTTCTCGTCATTTTTATTGAGGATGACATCGTCATAGGCCACCGATTCATTTCCGGATAACGCTTCTTCAATACCAGACCTGAACGTCAGCAAGTCCTCTTCGCCCAACATTTTCTTTAAGTTCATGCGGGCAATCGCCCTGGGCATCTTTAGCAATTGTTCTGCCTCCCCATTAATGTAGAGCACATCCAATTGGGGTGTCACGAATAGGGAAACAGGGGCATAACGCTCCACCAAAAACAGGGTGAAGGGATCGGTATCGGCATACGCTCCGTTTTGGTCAGATTCATTACTTTCCATAGTTGTTATTCTGTTTCTGTTTTGCTCCCCGGCAGGCTCTGATTTCAGCCTGAAGGAAGAGCGCAACTTAGGTTGAGCACCCGAGCGTTTGGTATAAACATTCCAATGACGGTGGAACTTAGTAAAGGCATGCTTGACTTCGCCCAGAGATTCGCTGGGGCCAAGGAAGAGAAACGCCTCGGGTTGCAAAGCGAAGTGCAAAGTCGCCAGAACCTTCTGCTGTACTTCCGGTTTGAGGTAAATTAAAAAATTACGGCAGGAGATCAAGTCCATATTAATAAAGGGCGGATCTCCAATGAGATTCTGAACTGCAAACATGACCCGCTGACGAAGGGCAGGCCTCACTATAAACTGATCTCCCTCTCTGATCAGGTATTCCGACCGGAGATCGGAAGGAATATCAGCGGCGATATTCATGGAGTAACTCCCTTTCAGAGCAAACCGGATGGCGTGTTCATCAATATCAGAGGCAAAAATCTTGTAGGGCACGTCCTCCATTTTATTGTTTTTGAGGCAGCGGTCCACCAGCATGGCAATGGAGTAAGCCTCTTCCCCGGTGGAACAAGCGGGCACCCAAAACCGGTAGGGCTCCCCCTTCGGCTTGCCCTTTTCCAAAACAGCGGGTATAACTTTCGAGCGCAGCAAATCAAAGGCCTCGGGGTCTCTGAAAAAGTTGGTGACACCAATCAGGAAGTTGTTAAATAATTCAGATACTTCCTTGCTATCCCCTTTCAGGATCGACCAGTATTCTTCGAGCGTCTGTGCCTTCCGTAGCAGCATCCGGTTTTCCAGCCGCCGGGTTAAGGTCGGCAAGCGGTAATGCTCAAAGTTAACTTGTGACTTTTCAGAAACAAGCTCCACAATTTTTCGGAAATAGGGCGCTTCGTTATTGCTGTCCAAGACGCCAACATCTGACTTCCCGAAAGTCCGGTTGGAAAAAATGTACTCAATATCTCTGGCCAGGCCTTCGGGCGGGTTGATGCGGTCTGCAATTTGCAAATCAATAGCCGCCTTGGGCATACCATTGAATTTTGCCGACTCCGGAGATTGCACGAGGACGAACCCGCCTTTTTCTTTTATCTTCCGAAGGCCGCGGGTGCCATCGGTGCCGGTGCCAGACAAAAGCACCCCCACTGCATCGCTGCCTAATGCCTCGCCCAGGGAATTGAAGAATAAGTCAATGGGCAAATTGATTTCGGGTTCAGGAGCGCGGTCTTGGGTAATAAGCATCCCGTTGGCGAAAACCAGGTTTTTGTTTTCTGCCATAACGTAAATCTGGTTGGCTCTAACGGGTTGATCCTCGTATACCATAGTAACAGGCATACCGGTATGATTTTTGAGCAAATCGCCAATCATTGACTTGGTACCAGGAGACAAATGCTGTAGGAACACATAAACAGCGCCGGTACCATCGGGGATTTCAGCTAATAGCCTCGTAATGGCCTCTAATCCACCCGCTGAAGCACCTATGCCAATCACTTTCATACGATGTCTTTTTCGTATTATTTAGACGCAGCGTGTTAGCAATTTGTTTTTTTGCTTCGAAAAGCGAACCTTGGCCAGGACGCTATCGCGCCTTATCAACCATAATGAATCGACGGGCTATCCTGGTCTGTTTGCCACAGATAAATCCGTTCGGCTCGCTCGCCTAAAGGCGAAGACAAACGAGATGAAGGGGGGAGGGACCCTTTGGCAGTTTACAAAACGGTACCATTCACTGTATTTTCATCACCCCATAATTAATAAGGGGAAGATATGAAAATAAGCCTACGATCAGATAAGAACAGGCTTAATTCTCATAAACTTCCCGCTTATGTGCAGTTTATCGCCGGGGTGCCGCTTTACCAGATTTCCGGCCGTAGCGGATATTGATGCAGTACATCAAATATCTCGTACTTCAGGGCTTGGAGGCGACCCCGCACGGTATCGAGCCGTTCGAGGAAATAGCTGAGATGGCTTCTGCCCGTTCCGGCCGTTGTGGTATTAGCCGATTGCCGCTCGTAGTTGCGAAGCGCCTGGAGCAGCTCAGGTATTTCTTTTTGGCAAGCCTCCTGCACCCGTTGCCGCAGGAATGCTACTTTTGGTACTTCCGGCGCCAGCGTCAACAGGAGGCGGTGGTACAATTTGCATTCCTGCTGGTAGAGCTGGAATTCTCTGCGGAGCTCCTGAAACGATAGCGGAGCTCTGAAGTCGGCCTTTTTTGGGATGGTCGTTGACATAATGTTGGTATTTGGTTAGGATAAGAAGCTATAAATAAAGAAATAGGGGAATATTTGCAATAATGCAAGTTTTCCCACCTCTTTTGCAATGATTTTGATCACTCATCCGGCCTGCCTCTGAGTGCCTTCCTGCTGCCAATCAGCACGCTGAAAGGAAGCACCAATAAAATGCCCCATTGGTGATGCCTTCTTTAGGCCATGTCTTAGTATTCTTTCCAGTAGCGCAACCGAACACTCACGGTTACCTTCGGAGCATTCAAGGCCACCGCTGCTTCTGAGAAGGAAGGCGCCCTCCATTTAACGGTAGGGTTATTCGAAAAAGCATAGGGCTCGGTGGGAATGCCTAATGGGTTTTTGTCAAGCCTGCCGTTGCCATTCCTATCCTGATAGACGGCAACGGCGTAGGTGCCGTAGGGCATGCGCTGCAATGCCCCTGTGACCCGGGCTGCGCCGTTTGGCAAGCGTATCAGCCCCGTCAGCGGAGGGCGGTTATTCAAAAAGTCAGCTTCGCTGTGCAGCGCAATGTGCACCGCTCCCCCTTCCGGCTCAACGTTTTCCACAATGACCTCAATCCGCCCGGTATCCATACTCGTTAGGTATAAAATGCTTATCAAGAATCCAGTTATATACATTGTCGTATTTTTAAGCCGCCGTTTCGTTCCGCTTACGCTAAACTGACAACTTAACGCGTAACTCCCTGTTACCCGCGTTAAAGAAAGCACAAAATATGGCGAGTGTTAAAAAAATTTACCAAAAGCATGAATTAACTGAGCGCGACATCAACCGGATCATCGAGATGGCTTGGGAGGACCGCACGCCTTTTGGGGCTATTGAAGCACAATTCGGGGTGACAGAGTCCGAGGTTATCCGTATCATGAAGAAAGAAATGAAACTGAGCAGCTGGAAGATGTGGCGGAAGCGGGTGCAGGGCCGCCCAACCAAACACCGGCGGCTGCGGGAACAAAAAGCCGGGCGCTTTAAGTCTTCCCGGCAGAAGCATATTTCGTACAATAAAATCTCCAAACGATAGTACCCCGTGTGAGAGCCCTGGTGCGACTAGGCCGAATTACCGGCTAGTTTTTTTGCCCCTGTAGCCCTTGCCATTGCTCCACTTCAAATGGTCAGGCATTTGGGGCCCAATCCACTAGTGCGACTAGTCCGAAATAGCACAGCGTATTTCACGCTTGGGCGCCCTGGTTTTACTGGGTTTCTTCGGTTAGTCATTTCTGAAACACTCCACTAGTCCCGCCGCCTTCCCTCAGGGCGCCGTCACAAAAGCCAGTGCAAAAACCACTACGGAAGCGATCAGCCCGTACATAAATATGCTGTAGCAAATCCGAAGGTATTTGTACTTTTTAGCCAGTACGACGCCCAGGTAGTATAAATCTCTGGTCATAGAACTGTACAGAAAGTCACTGTCCTTAATCATCTCCATCATGCCCCAGTGGAAATCATCCAGCTCCATGTTGTAAAAGTTGCCAAAGAATAGCAAGTTGGAGTTTTTGTTTTCAATATTTTCCCGCGTCACCCGGCCCTCGGTCACCTTCGGCCGGGTAGAAAGTATAGCAAACACCAGGGCCGCGAGGCATACGCCCAGCAACAGCATAGTGGGTAGGATCAGGCGTTCATTGTCCGAAAACCGGGGTACAAGGCTGGAGACAACAATAGAGATAATAATGGCATTGATCGACAACATGATGTTGGCCTTGTTATCAGCTATGGAACTGAGGTTGACATGGGTGCGGTAGGTTGTGCGGTACATGGTCTCTACGCCCCGGCCGAGGTTGAGCTCCTTCAGCTGATCCCCCTCCTTACCCTTCTTTTTCTTTTTCTTCTTTTTTTTCTTCTTTGCCCGTTCCTCTTCCTGCAAGGCCTCCATCGCGTTGGGATTGAGGCGAAGTTTCTGTTTATTGAGTTGTTTGAGGTGCCTCAGCTTTTGCTCATTGAACAGGTCGCGTGCCACATCCGTATGGTAGCGGTGTTGCATGAGGAAGTTAATTTCGAACTCCACCCATTCGGGGTCCGACATGACGATATTCCTGGCCAGCGTCATTTCCTGCCGCAGCCGGCCACAGCGGTCCCAGTAGTACTCGTTGCCAAGGTGGCTGAGGTCTGCATCGCAAAGGATTTCCTCCAAAAGGGATTCCGGCTCCTGCGGCAAACGGGTAGCCAGGATACAGGATTTGACCTTTGCGACCTGCGCTTCCGGGTAATCCTCCCCCCGGAGAAAGGCGGCTGCCAGCTCAGCGCTTCGCTGTTCATGCCCTTCCGGCGACTCATAATATCCAAGATCGTGAAACCAGGCCGCCAACTGCAGCACCTCCATATCGCTTTCACTAAGGCCATAGTGGCTGCCAATAAGGTGGGCAGCTTCCACCACATTTTCGATATGCTGAAAATCGTGAAAAGGCAAAGCCCCCTTAAAATATTGTTGATAAAACTGGTGTACATGCTCGGCGGCGGCGTCAATCAAGGCGTTTTCCGTTTTCGTCATAGCAAATTCAAGTTGGCAATGGTCTGTACAGTGGCTAAAGATAGTAAACTCTAGCCGACCGGTTCTCCAAAACGCCCAGAAAGGCGGCTGTAGTGTATGAGGTTGCCTTGTTCTGGATTGCTCGGTGAAGGCCTTATATTTACCTGCCTGCAATGAACCCTTCCTCAATGCCGTCCAGCTTGTTCTGGATTGCTCGGTGAAGGCCTTATATTTGCAGGCCACCATTTGTGCTGACCTATGCTTAGAATATTTTTGCTGTTTACTTTTGTTTTGGGCGGCTTGCTTCCAGCTTGCTCACAGGCCCCATTGCCCGGGGGCGGTGCACCTGCAGATAGCGTACAGCGCGCGCTGCGGCTGCTGGCTTTGGAAGCCCCCCGTTTGGTGGGCTTTATACCCGAGACGGGCCGGCACTACATTACTGTGCCGCGCAGCAGCGCCCTGCCTGGCCAATGGCAGGAACGGCTGCAGGATGCTTTTTTCTACGATGCGGCCCCAGCCTGCCGCCTGTACGGGCAATTGTACCTGGCCGACTGGCGCGCCCTGCTCAGCAAAGCGGCCCGGGAGTCTTTTTGGGGCGGTTCGTTCCTCGCCAACCGGACCTTCAACTACTTCGGCATCCGCCACCACGGCAAGCCTTGGCTTTGTAATCAACTCGGCTTTTGCGCGTACCATGTACGCAACGACCCCCGCCCGGCTGCCTTTGCTATATTCCCCAATTTTGAAGCTTCGATTTGGGCATTCATACACACGATTTACAGCGGCCACTTCTTGGTGCGCCTGCCGGATGGCGGCATCGCCGTAGCCGATGCCATTCAATTTGAGCGGAACCAGGGTATCCACTATTGGGAATATACGGCGCGGGGTGACCATTTTGCCGATCTTCTCCGCGGCGCACCTTATACAGCACAGGCCTTGATCTACACCTGGAGCGGCCACCCCATCAACAACTTGTGCGTCAACTGCGACCGGGCAAGTGACTGGGAATGGGTGCAGAAGGTCGTCCGGGCCGCCCAACGCAATGCCCGCCCGGCGGCTGCCCCCGCCAAATGAAACGCCAACGGAGGCAATTTCCGGGGAACTTCTCACGTTAACTATCCGTTTCTGGGGTGATCCTGGTAAGCCGGAGTGACTTTCGGCAACACCTGCGTTTAAACAATAAGCGTAAAAACCGTAATTTAGGTTTTAAGGCAACCCATGAACAAAAACCAAAGCGTTATGAAAAGCCTATTTCTTTTTGCCTTTCTGCTGCCGGCTACTTTGCAAACAGATGCCAACCTCTCGGCGATTACCCAGGCTATCAGCCGGGGCGATGCTAACGCGCTTGGGGCTCATTTTGACGAGTCGGTCGAAATTTCGATCCTCGACAAAGATGAGGTCTATTCCAAAACCAATGCCATCGCAGTCGTCAGGTCCTTCTTTGGGCAGTACCGCCCTTCTGCCTGGAGCACCGTCCATAAAGGAGCAGCCCGCAACAACGACTCCCAGTACTGCATTGGCAACCTGACCGCCGGCGGAAAAACCTTCCGAGTATACATCTACGTCAAGGACAAAGGGGGGCGGCAGCTCATTCAGGAGTTGCGCTTCGACAATGAATAGCTCTTCCCTTATTTCCCTTCCAAAACGCCCATCCCAAATAGTGCGAAATCATATTTCACCGGGTCTTCCGGGTCAAACCGCCGCAAGTTATGAGTGAGCTCTTGCACAGCCTGCCAGTCTACCTGCTTGCGGCGCAGCAGCCCCAGCCGCCGGGCTACCCGCTCTACATGCACGTCTAACGGCATTAGCAGCTGAGCAGGCCGGATTTGCTTCCAAAGGCCGAAATCCACCCCCCGGCCATCCTCCCTGACCATCCACCGCAAAAACATATTGAGGCGCTTGCAGGTAGATTTGCGGCGGGGGGTAGCTACGTGTTTACGGGTACGCTGTGGCGCAAAGGGATGGTCAAAAAAGTCATCGTGAAAACCGATAAGGGCGGGCCCTACATCCTCTGCACCAGGCTTTAAATGGCGGGCGAATGCTGTTTCCAGAGAGTCATGCTTGCGGTAGTAGCGCTGAAAAAAATCCAAAAAGTACAAAGTGTCCGTAGGCTGAAAGGTGCGGTGCTTGAAGGTAAGGAAGCGCGCCCGGTCTTCTTCCCGGTGCTGCGTCACAAATTCGTAGGGGGCACCATCCATCAGTTCGATGAGCAGTGCGGATTTATTGATGATGGTCTGCCGCTGCCCCCAGGCAAGCATAGCCGACCAAAACCCCATAATCTCAATATCCTGAAGACGGGAAAACTGGTGGGGGATGGAGATGGGGTCCTGCTCGATAAAGCCCGGCTGATTGTAGTGGTCGGCCAGGCTGTCCAACTCGGCTTTAAGGTCTTGCTTGGGCATGCTGTTTTGGCTGTTCGTAAATGCGGAAGCGGGCTAGCCCCAAGCGCTGCAGCAAATGGCTGAAAGAAACGCGGAGCACGCCAATGCCGTACTTGCTGCTGCGGGCAAAGTTGATGGAGGAAGCCTCCTCAAAGTACTTAGTCGGGCAAGTCACCTCAGCAATGTGGAAGCCGGCGTAGATGATCTGCGAAAGCATCTCATTATCAAATACAAAGTCATCGGAGTTCGCATTGAAATTGATCGACTCCAATACCTCCCGGCTGAACGCCCGGTAACCGGTATGGTATTCCGACAGCTTGTAGTTGATCAGCAGGTTTTGAGTGAGGGTCAGCACCCGGTTGGCGATGTACTTATACACCGGCATGCCCCCTGCCAGGGCCCCCTTGCCCAGTATGCGGGAGCCCAGTACGACCGGGTAGAGCTCATCCCCGATGATATTGACCATGGCGGGAATCAACTTGGGGGTGTACTGATAATCGGGGTGCAGCATGATTACAATGTCACCGCCCAGTTCCAGGGCCCGGTTGTAAAGCGATTTTTGATTCCCCCCGTATCCTTTGTTGGTTTGGTGGGTGATCACATGTTCAATCCCTATGCTGCGGGCCAATTCAGAAGTATTGTCGCCACTTGCATCATCACAGAGGATGACCTCATCCACGAGGCCGAAAGGGATCTCAGCGTAGGTTTTTTCCAGCGTCAGGGCTGCGTTGTAGGCGGGCAGCACCACAACCACTTTTTTGCCTTTGTACATGATTCAATTTTATTGGGCGCAAAGATAGAAAAAGTGCGGGGACCCACCGGCCGGAGGTTGTGTAACAAATTGCACAAAACAGAAAGTGACCCCCGGCTATCAATACTAGGGGGGCAACCCTCTGCATTTAAGCGCGATAGCTGCTGGGGTAGAGCTTCCCGCTCTGCTCCAGCTTATCCACGAATGCTGCCAGGCTATTCAAGTCGTGCAATGTACGATGCACACAGCCGGAGGCTTCAAAATAACTTGCCTTGCCCGCTGCCCACAACCAAGGCTGCCACTCAGTTTGTTTCCCGACGCATCAGGTCCATTACGCATTTTTGAAGAAAAAAGCATACATTAGAACGTACTATAAGCAGTGCTTTATACCGACGACGAAGTAGCTTCCCCGATTGGAATCGGGGAAAAATGACTTCGTGCCTGCCCGCGTCCCGTCGTCAGAGGCTTTGGCCACCGGTGACCGTAATAGTGCGTCGGGTTTGTGCCTGACGCCCAAACCCCTCCGTTCCAAATTTAGAAGCCCTTAACCAAAAAATGTCAATGGATACAAGAAAAGAAACCGACCTGCTGGGCGAGATCGAACTTCCCGGCGACCTCTACTACGGTGTACATACACAGCGGGCGATCAACAATTTTCAAATCTCCGGGGCTACCATCGGCGATTACCCCCTGTTCATCAAGGGGCTGGTGCTAACGAAAAAGGCTTGCGCGCATGCCAATCAGGAAATCGGGGCTATCCCTGCTGAAAAAGCCGATATGATCATCCGGGCTTGTGATGAGATCCTGCGGGAAGAGCACTTAAGACAATACGCCGCCTGTTTCCCCACCGATGTTTTTCAGGGAGGAGCCGGCACCTCCGTCAATATGAACACCAACGAGGTCATTGCCAATGTAGCCCTCGAAATGAATGGGTACGACAAGGGGCGGTACGATATCCTGCACCCCAACGACCATGTGAACAAATCGCAGTCTACCAACGACGCCTACCCCACCGCTTTCCGGGTAGCCCTGTATTACTATCTGAATCATTTGCTGGAGAAAATCAACTTGTTAACGACCCGGCTGGATAAAAAAGCCGCGGAATTTGGAGAGGTACTGAAAATGGGGCGCACCCAATTACAGGACGCAGTCCCCATGTCGCTCGGTGAAGAATTTGGAGCCTGGTCGGCCAACCTGAAAGAGGAGGTCAAAAACCTGAAGCGCAACCGCGACCTCATCCTGGAGGTCAACCTCGGGGCCACCGCCATCGGTACCGGCGTCAATGCACCGCCGGGCTATTCCGACCTGGCTATCGGGTACCTGCAGCAGTTGACCAAAGCCAGCTTCGTAAAAGCAGAAAACCTGATCGAAGCCACCTCCGACTGCGGGGCCTACGTCATGATCTCCGGCGCTGTAAAGCGAACGGCCGTTAAGCTGTCCAAAATTTGCAATGACCTCCGGTTGCTCTCCTCGGGGCCACGCTGCGGATTAAATGAGATCAATCTTCCGAAACTGCAAGCGGGCTCCTCCATCATGCCAGCCAAAGTCAACCCCGTCATCCCAGAGGTGGTCAATCAGGTTTGCTTCAAGATAATCGGCAACGGCGTAGCGGTTTCGTTCGCTGCGGAGGCCGGGCAGTTGCAGCTTAACGTTATGGAGCCGGTCATCGCACAGTGCCTCTTTGAGTCAATCCGGCTGCTCTCCAATGCCTGCGAGACTCTGGCCGTAAAGTGTATCCGCGGTATTACAGCCAATCCGGATCATACCCGTGAAATGGTCTTGAATTCGGTAGGGATTATCACGTTCCTGAGCCCGTTTATCGGCCACCATATGGGAGACCTGATTGGCAAGGAAGCCATCGCCACCGGCAAGAGCATCCGCGAACTGGTACTAGAAAAGGAGCTGCTTTCTGAAGAAGAACTGGACAGCATCCTTTCGGTAGACAACCTGATGAAGCCCAGGTACAAGGCGAAGTTGCATAAGTAGCGCACAGGGGCCAAAAAACCGGCAAAGGGCGCTTGTAATGATCGGGCTTGAAATGGCCAACCAAATAGCCGGTGTTTTGTTACACCCACCAAAAACGCATATCCATGTCTAAAGCCATTCTGTGGTTCCGCAATGACCTGCGGCTTACCGACAACCCTGCTTTGCGCGCTGCTCTGGATAACCACGAGGCCATCCTCCCTGTTTACGTGCTCGACGAAGGCCTGCTGCAACCTGGCCGTTGGGGCTTCCCCCGCCTGGGGCCCCACCGCTTGCAATTTTTGCTGGAAAGCCTGGAGGACTTGCGCAGCGACCTTCAGGAAAAGGGCAGTGACCTTCTTGTCCAACGGGGCAGGCCAGAGGAACTCCTGCCCGAGCTGGCGGCAACCTACGGCTGCAAAGCAGTATATGCATCCAAAGGCTACGCCCATGAAGAACGGCAAACGGAAGCCAGCCTGGCCGCTGACCTGCCGCTCCACTTATACCATAGCCTGCTGTTGGTCGACCCGGATGCGGTTCCCTTCGACATTGATCAGGTACCGGATGTGTACACCCAGTTCCGTAAGCGAGTGGAAAAGTACGCCGAAGTCCCCCTCCCGCTTGAGGCGCCGGAGCAAGTGCCAACCGTGACATTCGAAGCTAAGCCCCTACCCACTCCGGAGCAGTTGGGGCAGGCGGCGCCCAAGCCGGATGAAAGAGCGGTATTACCCTTCAAAGGCGGTGCCCTAACGGCCTACGAACGACTCGACCACTACCTTTGGGACACTGACGCCCTTGCTACCTACAAGCAGACGCGCAATGGCATGATCGGCCCCGATTATTCCTCCAAGTTTTCCGCCTGGCTGGCCAATGGCAGCATCTCTGCCCGCGCCATCTGGCATGAGGTGGAAGCCTATGAGGCCGAACGCACCAAAAACAAAGACACCTATTGGATGAAGTTTGAACTGCTGTGGCGGGAATACTTCAAATACGTCACCATGCGCTATGGCCGAAAAATATTCCTTAAGGGCGGCATACAGGATAAACACGTAGACTGGAAAGACCGCCCCAAAGCCATGTACAAATGGATGACCGGCACCACTGGCGATGATTTTGTGGATGCCAATATGCGGGAATTGCTCTACACCGGCTTCATGAGCAACCGCGGCCGGCAAAACGTCGCTTCTTACCTGGTTCATCAGCTCAAGCAAGACTGGCGGAAAGGTGCAGCCTGGTTTGAAGCCCTTCTCGTAGACTACGATGTCGAAAGCAATTATGGCAATTGGATGTACGCTGGCGGGGTGGGCAACGACCCCCGCGACCGGGTCTTCAATACCAAAAAGCAGGCGCGCAACTACGATGAAAACGGTGACTTCAGGCAGCTGTGGCTCCACAACGACCACCGCGACCCCGGGGAAGCCATCAGCCAACTCGGCCTCCTTCAGGAAGAATATTTCTAAATAACTACGCCGGCTGTTGATTGGTCAACTTTGCAGGCAAGATTACGTTTTATAACGTTATCAGTTCTTTAAAACCAAAATTCATTATGAGTACCGAAACGAAAGCACTGACCCACGAAAAAGTGGATGTAAATATCGGCATTGAGACGGACAACCGCAAGCATGTAGCGGATGCCCTCAAGCAGCTTCTTTCTGATGAGCACGTCCTTTACATCAAGCTGCGGAACTACCACTGGAATGTCACCGGCATCCACTTCCAGCAACTGCACGCTTTTTTTGAAGAGCAATACGACGACCTGGAAGACCACATCGACGATATTGCAGAGCGCATCCGCAGCCTGGGCTATTTTTCACCGGGTTCTATGGGCGCATTCAAGCAGAACGCCCGCCTGGAAGAAACCGGCCACCTCAACGGTGATGCGGAGCAGATGCTGAAGAACCTTCTGGCCGACCACGAAGCCATCATTCAGTTTCTGCGCCATGATCAGGAAGTGGTCATGGAAGAATACAATGATGCCGGCACACAAGACTTCCTGATCGCGCTCATGGAAGAGCATGAGAAGATGGCTTGGATGGTAAGAGCGCATTTGGCTTAAGCTCAAACGATCGTTGCTGACGCTTAGCCCAGCAGCCAGAAATGACATGTACCAAAAATGCCCGGGTCCGAACCCCGGGTATTTTCTTTTCTGCCCCAACCGCTCTTTGGCCAGTGCAAAAACGAAGAACCGGAACAGGCAGCTCGCCGGTTCCGGTTCTCTTTTATTGTGCAATTCGTTTAAAAAGTATCTCGATTAGTTTACCTCAAGTTTGAACTTAACGGGGAGGTTGAAGAGTACATTCACGGCTCTTCCCCGCTGACGGCCTGGTGTCCAGTTTTCTGGCAGGTCATTCATCATTTCCACTACCCGGAGGGCTTCTGATCCGCAACCGCCGCCGATATCCCGTACGACTTTTGCATCGTTGATGTTGCCCTTCTCGTCGACTACGAAGCTAACCACTACGGTACCTTCGATGTTATTATCGCGAGCTACGGATGGGTAACGTATGTTCTCGTAGATAAACTCAAGCATTTTTCGGTTGGCGCACATCCGCTTTTCGGAGGCGCTGGCGGTCATGTCTTCACAGCCTGGGAAGCGAGGCATCTCTTCTACCACTTTGAAAATCTCCGGAGCTTCCTCTTTGGGAGGTGGGGGCGGAGGAGGAGGTGGCGGAGGGGGTGCGTCGTTCTTTTCTTCGTATACCGGTGCTTCGATGTAAGTATCGGCGTCGATAGACTGGTCTTCAAATTCGAAGTCATCCTCTTCATCGATATCGATCTCTGCCACGGCCTCGATCTTGGGAGGAGGAGGCGGAGGAGGTGGGGGAGGCGGCTCGGCGGTCCGAGGTTTCTCCACTTCGATATCAACATCCAATGCCAGGGCATCTTCAGGGATAAAGACTTCTTTCTCGTAGACGGTCCAGTTGAACGCTGCGATTACCAAAGCTAATACTGCAATGGCAGCGATGCGCAGAAAGACCGGTGAGTAGTTAAAGACATTAACTTCCGGGTACTTATTGCGTGCAGTGAGGCGGGAGCTCCTCTTCTTATCGCGGTACCGCTCCTCTAAGTTGGATGCGGACTGTTTATTGAAATAGAAGCGCCCCAAGAATATGATGGCAAGAATAACAAGTACTCCAATGCCCACGCCTGTCAGTAATGCTGGTCCTGTGATTGCGAAATTAGGGTTCATGAGTGCGGAGTTTTTGCCCGAGGGCGTTTAACAATTATTTTCCCTTTCCATCCACAAGATGCTGGCTTTCATACCGATTCCGAATGACGAAACGCAGGGCCCTTTTATGACTTTTATCAATTTGTTAAAAATTTGCCCACCGGTAGAGTGCTGCTGCACTGCCCAATTGGCAGGGGTTTCCGCCCGGGCGTTGGGCAGCCGGAAGCAGGGCTTTGGCGACCTTAAGGCCAGCTGCACTGACGGCTGCTCCGGCTCTGAGAAATACAGAAAACTGTATCTTGCCCGGAAAAAAGAATGCGGCTCTACCCTGCCTCTTTGCAATACCTGCTGCTGTGGGTCTTAGCCCAGGTGTTTTACTTTCCATCCCGCAAGGCAGGGTTTGTCACTGATTTCACAGGCCTGCTGGAGCGGTTTGAAGGGCGGACGGCTGCTGGTATCCTGGACAGCTTTGGGTTTCCGGCCCTGCAGCCGGTGCTCAATGCGCTTTTGTACGGCTGGCACGCCCTGTTTGGCATTGCCCACCTGCCTTGGCACCTGCTGCAAACCAGCCTGCATGCGCTCAACGCCTGGCTGCTGCTCAGCTTCGGGCGCTCGCTCGCCCGCCGGCTCGAAGTGCCACAACCGGAGCAGATCGGCTGGGTAGCGGCTTTACTGCTGCTGCTTTCGCCCTATGCATCCGAGCCCGTCACCTGGCGGGTGGCCCAGAACTTCCTTTTGGCAACCGCGATCGTCTTATGGACGTCGAAACTGACCCTGTACTGGTCGGAGCAACCCGCTCCAGGCCGCTGGTGGTGGATACAGGGCGGCTTTGTGCTGGGGCTATTTACTTTCGAGCTGGTGCTCATCGTCCCCCTGCTCAGCAGCCTTTTATTATTCAGCCTGCCGGGTGGCAGTTGGCGCCAATGGCAACGGCTGAGCTTGCCCCAATTTGCGGGCGTTGGCTTCTATTTCCTGCTCAACCGATGGCTGCTTGGCACCTGGGTGGGCCACTACGGAGCTGAGGTCCATCTCCGCTTCGAGCCCAAACTGCTATTGGCAAATGGGCTACGATATGCCACCAAGCACCTCTTCATGGCCCGCGACTGGCCTCATGCTGCCAAGCAGTGGCTGTTTGAAGGTTTGGCGCAACCCTGGGCGGCCTACGGGCTGGGCGGCACTGCCGTTGCGGCTTTGATCATCGGGTTGATCTACTGGCGGAGATGCGCTCCGCGGGCACGGCTGATCATCCTGGCGCTCCTTGCTTTTGGGCTGGCCCTCGCCCCGGTCCTTAACCTCTACTTCAACTATACGCTGCATCTAGAGAACGACCGTTACGGTTACCTGGCGTCCGCCTTTCTCCTGTTGGGGCTATCGGCGGCGCTGTATGGGCTGCCCCGGTGGGCCCGCTTTCCCCTGTTGGTGGCTTACCTGGCTGCTTACAGTTACGTGCTCTGGCAGCACAACCAATACTGGCGGCACTCGGCACAGGTGTACAACGAGCTGCTGCAAGGCTTCAACTACTATGGCCAGCCGGCAGTTTTCCTGCTCAATTTACCTGATAATTTCAAGGGGGCGCCCATGTTCCGGGATTACAGCGGGCAGGACCGGGCATTCCGGGATGCCCTGCAATACATCAAAAAAAAGCCCTACGAGGGGCAGCTTTACGAAGTCGCCCAGTACAATATGACGCGGCTGACGGATGGGGCGGCTGCTACGGTAGATAGTACCGGCACCCTGCGGGTGGAATTCAATCAATGGGGCAATTGGTGGTGGCGGCGCGGCATTGGCATGGGCCCCGGGTACGATGCGCCAGCTTACGAAGTGGAAAGCAAAGGGCACCACTACTTTTTGCGCTTGAGGGAGCCTGCAACCGAGGCTGTTTACTTAGTGCAGGATGGCCTGAAATGGGAAGCCCTGGGCCGCTAAACCCTGCCTGAAAGAAAAAGAGGCCAGGGCTGGGCACCTTTTATTTGGCAACCTCAACCCTGGCCTCTCGACATGCCGACCCCGCGCAAGCGCACTGCGGAGGGCTAATCCGCTGTTATTGCGTTTAGGCCGGCTAATGCCCTGGAAAACACCGGTGCCTTAATGGTTAGTTTTTTACGGCTACGTTTTACCAGGGGCTTATTTACCCTTTATTAACCGTTTGGTGTACTGCACTCCATTCCGGCTAATTTGCAGAAGGTAGACCCCCTGCGGCCATTGGGCCATATCCAAATCTGACTGCCAGGTAGACCGGACATCTACTTGCTGCTCCCACACTCTTTTTCCATCAATGGTGATCAACCTGAGGGTATATTCGGCAGGTTGATGCGCTTCCAGGCGGAGGTTGAGCTGATCGTAGAAAGGGTTTGGCGTCGCAAGCACGCTGGACAACCCGACATCAAGAATCGTGTTAACAAGGGCCAGTGCCTCCGATAAGCGCGTGCAGCCATTTTCATCGGTAACCTCTACGGTGTAAGCGCCGCTCTCGGTGGGGACATAAGTGGAAGACGTAGCGCCCTCGATGAGTTCGTCATCCAGGTACCACTGATAAGCGGCAAAGCCTTCAGGGGCGGCTAAGCTATCGCCTTCCGAAACGATGAGCTCAGCGGGGAAGGCTGCTTCCGTAACGGTAATGCCATCCGATACCGGAGAATTGCAGCTGCCGGCCTCAAAGGTGGATAACACCACATGGTATTCGCCGGGCTGGCTGACTTCCAACACCCCGTTGAGGGTTTCCTGCAGGAAGGCGCTGTCCCGGTACCAGCGGTAAACGTATCCATCGGGGGCATCTGCCACTTCGAGCAGCACAGGGTCTCCGGGGTTACAGATCAAGGTCTCCCCTTCAATTACCGGGGCAGCCGGCAGTTCGTTGCAGGAGGCTTCTATACGATAGACCGCCCCGTTATTCATAGCGGCGACGTAAAGCTCCCCATCCTTGTCTTCACCAAAAGCGACGTACTGGCCGCCCGGGCCATCGTGGATTTCTGTATTGACCCAATCACCGCCAAAGTCCCGTTCTAAAGCCCACATCTTACCTGAGCAAAAGTCACTGTAGATATACTTGCCGTAAATGGCAGGGCTGGTACTTCCACGGTACACCACACCGCCGGTTATAGAACACCCGGCCTCACTGCCGGTATTGTAGGTAAAAACGGGCGGCGTGTAATTGCTCTCTGGCTCACACCCATCGGTATTGTATGCCTCAAAGCCTTCGTAGCAGCGCCATCCGTAGTTCTCTCCCCCTTCACTGTCTGCCGGCTGGTAACTGACTTCCTCCCAAGAACTTTGACCAACATCGCCAATCCAGATGTCGCCCGTTTCCCGGTCAAAACTGAAGCGCCAGGGATTGCGCAACCCGATAGCCCAGATTTCGTCCAGGGTGAAGTCGTCAAAGGCAAAAGGGTTATCCTCGGGGATGCTGTAGGGGTCGCCGTTATCGACATCTATGCGCAGCATTTTGCCGAGCAGAGACTGGCGGTTTTGGCTGAAATTCTGAGGGTCGCCACCGGAGCCGCCATCCCCCATCGCTATGTAGAGGTAGCCATCCGGCCCAAAGTCGAAATCCCCTGCATTGTGGTTGTCGTAGGGCTGATCGATTTTCATCAACACCAGCTCACTGCTGGGGTCGGCTACGTTAGGGTTGCTGGGGTCAACTTGAAAACGGGATATGTGCGAGTCGCCCCCGTTGCCGGTGTAGTTGACGAAAAAGTACCCATTGTCTGCATAGTCGGGATGGAACGTCAGCCCGAGCAGGCCTCGCTCCCCGTTAGGTGGAGCGACCCGGTTGTCGATGTCCAGAAAGGGCTCATCCAGCAGTTCCCCGTTGCCATCGAGGATATGGATGTAGCCGGAGCGCTCAACGATAAACAATCGGTCATCGCCGGCGTGCGTTATGTCCACAGGCAGTGGCACACTTGCTACTAACTCAAGGTTAATAGCGGGCTGAGCATATAAGCTAGCCCATGCACTGATCAGTGCAAAAGTCAAGAGGGTCCGCATAGGTGAATTTTTCTTTAAAAATATAAAAAAATTGAACAGCCAGGGCCGTAAATCGTTCGGGCGGAAGTGAATTTGTCAGCAGGTTGACGCCTACAGTTTGCCCCCTCTGCCGAACTCTCCTGCGCGCCGGGCTTTGCCATGCCAGCCGGAAGCCCTAACTTTAGCCATTAATAATACGAATAAGCAATGCCAAAGCAATCCCTACTTCTTCTGTTGCTCTTTTTTATTTCTGTGGCGCTGCAGGCGCAGCCGCAATTCCCTAAGTCGAACCTGTACTTGTTCAAAGTCAACCAGGAAGACGACGGCAGCATCAGCTTCGGTGCGCCCCGTTACCTCACTGCTTTCAATGCAGAAGGGTACAATAACGACCCGAGTTTTTTCAGCAATACCGAGCTTTACGTTAGCGTCAAAGAACCTGGCGCAGCACAGTCTGACCTCTACCGGCTGGACCTCCAAAACGAGACGAAGCAGCGCGTCACGGAGACCCCTACCCCTGAGTTTGCCCCCGCCCGCATGCCGGAATACTACACCTTCTCAGCCGTCCGGATAGAAAAAGACGGCCAGGAAGATACCTACCGGCTCTGGCAATTCCCTGTCGACCAGCTTACCAATGGCAAACCCGTTTTCAAATACATCAGTGGGATTAGGGACTACCTCTGGCTCGACAGCCGGGAGATTATCATTTACAAGGAAGAAGACCCCAGCACCCTGTCGGTGGTCAACACCAACAATGATAAAATAGAAACCCTGGCCACTAATGTAGGGCCCTGCATGTTGCGCCTGCCGAATGGCAACCTGGCCTATGTGCAAAAAAGCCGCTATGAGGATTGGAAAATTATGGAAAAAAACCTTTTCCGCAACCGCAATTTACCGGCCAAGATGATCATCGAGACCCTGCCCAATGCCGAGCACTTCGGGGTCTTGCCCAATGGCGCGCTGTTGATGGCTAAAGGCAGTAAAATTTACCAGTACAACAAATTTATGGATGACAACTGGAAAGAAGTAGCCGACCTGCGTTTTTACGAAATCCGCAACATTTCGAAAATTGTGGTGAGCTCGGACTTTCAGGTCGTTATCGTAGCCGATTAACCAGGGAGCATGGATTATCAGGGCATCATCGAAGCAATTGCGGAACAGGTACAGCCCGAATTCGGGAAGGGGAAGGTGGCCGACTATATCCCTGCCCTGGCGCAAGTGCCGGCCCATAAATTTGGCATCGCCCTGCATACCCGTTCGGGCGATACCTTCCGGGTGGGGGATGCTGAAGAGCAGTTCTCTATTCAAAGTATTTCCAAAGTGTTTGCCCTGGCCCAGGCTTACCCCATCGTGGGCGAGGCGCTCTGGAGCCGCGTCGGCATGGAGCCTTCCGGCAACCCTTTCAATTCTCTGGTGCAGCTGGAGTACGAAAAGGGCATCCCCCGCAACCCGTTCATCAACGCCGGCGCTCTGGTGATCACCGATATGCTGATCGAACATTTCCCCAACCCCAAAGCCCGGATGCTGGACTTCATCCGGAAATTGTCGGGTTCGGATGACATCTACTACGATTACGAAGTAGCACGGTCGGAGCGGGCGTTTGGTTTTACCAACGCCGCTTTGGTCAATTTTATGAAAAGCCACCACAATATCAAAGCGCCGGTGGAGCAGGTCCTGGATGTATATTTCCACCAATGCTCGGTTGCTATGAGCTGCCAGGAGCTGGCGAGTGCCTTTTTGTTGCTGGCCAACCATGGCGTGCTGCCCCGCAGCGGGGAGCGCATGCTGACCAAAAGCCAGGCCAAGCGCATCAATGCCGTTATGCTGACCTGCGGCTTTTACGACGAAGCCGGAGAATTTGCTTTTTGCGTAGGCTTGCCTGGCAAGAGTGGCGTTGGCGGCGGCATCGTAGCGGTTATCCCCAATGAGCTGGCCATAGCCGTTTGGAGCCCGGAGCTGAACGAACACGGCAATTCCCAGGCGGGCATCAAAGCATTGGAACGCTTCACCACCCTGACAGAGCAATCGATCTTTTAGCAGCATGAATACACCGGAACTCAACGGCAAAACCTTCCTCATTACTGGCGCCGGTAGCGGCATCGGCTACCGGATCGCTACTGGCCTGGCCAATCAGGGCGCTCGCCTGATGCTAACCGACCTGCACCTGGGCCAGCTGCAGGCCGAGTTTGCCGGCCACCCGCAGGTACGGCTCCGCGCAATGGACGTCAGCCAAGAGGCAGACTGGCGCGAGGCCGTAGCTGAATTTCTGGAAGCCTTCGGCAGGTTGGACTACTGCGTAAACAACGCCGGGGTCCTCCGCCCCGCCTTTTTGCTAGACAGCAGCCCCGAACAAATCCGGCAACATGTCCAGGTCAACACCCTAGGTGTGATGTATGGCACCCTGTTTGCGGCTCAGGCTATGGCGCAGCAGGGCGGCGGGCATATTATCAACATGGCATCACTGGCCAGCGTGGCGCCTGTACAGGGCCTTAGCCTGTATTCGGGCTCTAAATTCGCAGTTCGGGGCTTCAGCCTGGCGGCTGGCTACGAGCTGGAAGCTAAAGGAGTCTATGTCAGCTTGCTTTCGCCCGACCTTGTACGCACGCCTATGCTCGACCTACAGCTGCAGCACCCGGAAGAAAGCGCCCTGTCTTTTTCCGGCAACAAACAGCCCCTGTCGGTGGAGGAAGTCGAACAGGCATTTTACAAAGTGCTGCGCCGTAAACCTCGGGAGTACTGCCTGCCCGCCTACCGGGGGTGGCTCGCTAAGGTAGGAAGTGCTTTGCCCGGCCTCGGAGCGAAGATCGGGCGGTTTGTAAAGCAGAAAGGCCTGAAGCGGATCGAACAGTTGTACCAAAAAAATCAGACACCATGAGTAAAACCTATAATTGGGGCATCATTGGCCCCGGAAAGATTGCCCATAAATTTGCCCAAGACCTGGCCAAGCTTGACAACGCCCGCCTTAGTGCAGTAGCCAGCCGTTCGCAGGACCGTGCCGCTCAGTTCGCCCGGCAGTACGGTGCGCCCCATGCCTACGGTTCCTACGAAGCCATGATGGATTGCCCGGAGCTCGACGTAGTCTATATCGCCACGCCCCACAGCGCGCACTATGCCAATACTATGCTTTGCCTGGAAGCGGGCATCCCTGTCCTTTGCGAAAAAGCCTTCGCCTTCAATGCCGCCGAAGCCCGCCGAATGATACAAACCGCCCGGGAGAAGGGTGTTTTTCTTATGGAAGCCCTTTGGACCCGCTTTTTGCCGACCACTCAGAAAATCCTGGAGCTCTTGCAATCGGATGCCATCGGCCGTGTGCTTTCCGTCAAAGCGGATTTTGGCTTTAAAGCTCCGTTCGACCCCGACAGCCGGCTCTTCAATGCGCAACTCGCGGGCGGAGCCCTGCTCGACATTGGCATCTACCCTGCTTTCATCGCCTATCTGATGATGGGCACACCCGCTACCATTAAGGCCGCAGCGCGGATCGGCCAGACGAATGTAGACGAAGAGATTGGCATGCTGTTTCAGATGCCGGATGGCCGGATGGCCCACCTGCATGCGACCTTGCTCGCCTATACTAAAACAGAGGCGTACATCTACGGAGAGCGTGGGACTATCCATATGCATACCCGCTGGCACGAGCCCTCTCACTTTAGCCTGATTGGCGAAGACCGCCGCCCGCAGAACTTTCATTTCGACTACCATAGCAATGGCTATTCCTACGAGGTCCAGGAAGTCATGCGCTGCCTGAACGAGGGGCTGACGGAAAGCCCATCCTGGTCATTGAGCCACACCCTGGAACTTATGGAAATCCTGGACGCCGTCCGTGCTGAAATCGGCCTGGTCTACCCCGGAGAAACTCAGTAATTGGTACCGAATAGCCCTTCGGATACCGTAGCTGACTGGCTGCCAGCCGCCGCATCAAAGCGAAACGTGCCTTCAACACGGCGGTTGCTTTTATCGTATTTTTCGATGGAAAGCGCCCCGCTGACGGCAGGCAGCTCCGTGCCCGGCTCTGGGAAGTAGGCAGCAGAAAACTCTCCGCTGGGGTCAAGGTCATAATCGCCGGGGTTAGCATTATCGGGGATAGACAGGACGATGCGCCGGCCGCTTGCCCTTTCCGCCGAAATGACCACCGCTCCGGCTTCCACCGCGGTTTGTACGGTATCCGGCTGCCAGGCCTCCCCATCAATTTTGGCCTGAAGCCCACTACCCACAATCGGTGCCAGGGTATCCGTGTAGGGGACCCGGGCAAAAAAACCATCGGATATTTGTACAGTTTCGGTGCCTTGCAATCGCACGCAAGTTGCCTGAAAGGTACCGCTGACCCATTTTTCTACCGTATCCAATTCTGTAATTTGAACCATGCCGCCTGCGCTGCCACCGGCATTGGAAAGGTACCGTGCTGCGCCTTCGATCGGGCTGTAGGCTAAAGCCGAGATACTGTTTCGGGTAAGGGTTATAGTTTGGGGAGCAGAACCATCCAACTGCAGGGTGGCCGTCACCGCCCGTTCGTCCAGCGCACTCCCGGTGAGGGCCAGGCGCCCATCGCGGTAGGAAGCTTCCAGGATGTCTGCTTCCCAGTTTTCGCTTGCGATAATGGCAGACATAGCGCCGGCAGGCTCGGGCTCAGGCGCATTTTCCTGGCAACGGGCAAAACAAAGGATGAACAGGGCGGAAGCAAGAATTGGTAAGGTAGTTCTGATCATGGGCGTCAATAATTGAAGCAACAGTAAAGTAGGGATGGCACGCAGAGGTGCCTACTTGCTTCAACCGGGAATATTACCCACATGTTTCCTGAGCTTGGAAAGCCGGCAGGCAGGCCCACCACAGCATCAACCCGCTCTCTCCGGTCATCCACAGACCTCCTCGGGGGAAATAAGAAAAGTAAAGGTAGTAGCACTTACCGCCGCTACTCCTCAATAGTAAGCACATAAGGCACTAGCTCCACCCCCTGCCGGTTGCGAAAAGCCCGTGACAAGGTGAGTTGCTGTGTCTTGCCAGGTGTGAGCCCCGCCCGGAAGGCGACAGAACGGCCAGACTCGCTAAAGCCCAGGTATTGATTGATCCTCAGTACGTGTGCCTCTCCCATCGGCCCATAATCAAAGCCCCGGTATAGGGTATCCATTGGCTCCGAAAAGTGGACCGTGAAGCGGCCGCCCTCCTGTTCGACCCGCGTGACGGTGGGCTGTGCTTCCCGGTAGGCGGCTTCCAAATCAGCCAGGGGCGCTTCAAAAAATCCCATCTGGTCTACAAAAGCCTGGACGCTATCTGCGTCGCCGTAGTCAAGCTCAATCAGGTGAGCAATGGCTGCCTGCTTATCCGGCGCTTGCTGGTAGTAGTGCTCCGACAGGGCGTACCCGACGTAGTATCCCAGGTCGCGCTGCCCGAACGGATTGGGCGCCCCCGACCATACCCACCAGGAGGGGTGGCGGTTGAACAGCTCCTGCTCAAAGCGCTCAAAAACAGTTGCTTGGTGCGCTTTGCCATAGGCGATGGCGGGTACCACAGAGGGGCGCTCCATGCAAAGTTCTGCAATAAACTCCGCACTGCCTTCCCGGAGCACTATGGCTAAAAGGCTGGTATTGTAAGCCTCTTCCTGCTGGGTATGCACAAACTCGTGCGCTGCCAAAAAACGAATATTATGGATGGGGTCGTATTCTCGGATGTAATCTTTGAAGTACTGGTACGAAGGGGAGAATTCCGAAGTATTCACCGTGGAATCGGTAAACGCCATTTCGGCCCCGAACAGTACCATGGAGTCTACAGTTGTACCATTGGTGCGGAAGTTGCCTATGCCCAGGTAGACCTTCCCGGTTTGCATTTGCGGATAAAGCTCTTGAAATTCGCTCAGGGCAGCACGGATGTCCGCCTCAATCGGCGCCCGCTTATCGAGCAGCCGCCGCAGGGAAGCGTAAAACTGGGGATAAGCACGGATATTAGCCACGTATTCTTCGGGGGTGTAGTTGCGGATGGCAAACAGCTGCCGCTGCCCTTCGCTGGCTGGCTCGATAAACCCTTCCTGTAGGAGCTGCAGATGGCGGGCGGTATCGGGCTCGGCCTGAATCTGGTCGTAAGCCGCCCAAAAGCGGTCAATATCAGCGGATATCAGCCGTTGGGCGACAGGCTCTTGCTTCGTCTGACAGGCAAAAAAACAGAGCAAAAGCCCAAAAAGCAGGCGGGGAGGTTTCATACGTAAGGGTTTTAGACAAAAATAGGATTTAGCCTGCATTATAACGCCAAGTACAGGTGCCATTAGTGCACCGGATACGCCTTTTCTCCAAAAAAGCCAACGGGCGCAGCTCAATGCTGGGGGCAGGCGGGCTACTCCCGGATGATCAGCGCAAAGTCACCGGATAAATCATAAGCTGTGCTATCGTAAAACTGCCGGATCGCATTGTGCGGATTGGGCGCCCACACCACCCGGCTACCCCAGATCTCACTACCTCTGATACAGGCTTCCGACCCCAAGCCCTCCGGTTCAATCTTCAACTCGTACAGCCCTACAACAACCCGATAGTTGCCAGCTTGTTTTGGGAGATACCGCAACCGGACGGCCCAGGCATCCACTACCTGGGTAGCATCGAAGAAAAACGTTAGCGCTGTATCTCGCCGGCCCGCCTCTATTTGTAAGCCAAAGTGCTCGTCGAACACCTGGCTAAGAGTGGTATCGGTGGTAAAAAAATCCTCCCCTCCCGGGCTTGTTGACGGCAAGTGCGAAAAGCGTACCATTATCCGGAACCCGCCATCTACTTCCCGCAGGGTGCCGGATTCATCGGCTAGCTGCCGGGGGACCAGCAGTTCAAAAGGGAGGGTATCCCCAACACGTACCGTATCCTGCTGTACTCCCAGGGAAGCTTCCAGGGCAGGGATCTGGAAAGGCTGGTCAATCCATGTCTCACAATCATTCTGGAAACAGCCGGCAGCGGTGAGCGCAGTGATTCCGATCAACATCAAAAGGCGATACAGGGTCATTTTCTATGGCTTATTAAGTAATACATGCTTGTGCCAGCCAGCTTGCGGAGTTACCCCAGCTTCTTTTTCACCTTTGTTGGCAAGCCGGCTCGCTGCCGCTGCCCCCACTACTCATAACAGGCAATGGCAGCAGGCTGGAAATACATAGGCGCTACTTTTGCATAATAAGCATTAATCCCCAAAAAATCAATGAGCTGCCGGTGAGTAGCCGGTCCGTTTTGCACAGGATCTTCGTAGGCCAGGCTGAGCGTGGAGGTGCCATTACGCTGACTGAACCCCAGCTGGTGAGATAACTTTGGCGATGCGCCAGGCATAACTGAAGCTTTGTTTTGAAGCCAGCCTATTTTAAACTTGCCAACAGCGCCCGGAGATGCTGCATTTTCCCCTCCCGCTCAAAGTCGAAAACCTGCTGTACGCGGTTGAGGTGCTCGTATAAAGCAATAGCTTGTTCCAGGCGGCGCTGACCAGCTTCCGGTTCCAGCCTGGCGAGCCGAACCTCCCCCTCTGCGGCCATGAGCTCCGCCAACAAGGCCAGCTGCCCTTCCTGGTACATGTCAATAAGTTGAGCTACAGGCTGGGCAGCAAGGGTGTGGCTATCTGACTTTAGCAGTTTGGCGTACTGCTCGTCGATGAGTTCCAGCGCAGCTTGGGCATGCCCTGCTCTTTTGAGCTTGAGGGCACGGGCGAGGACCAGGGCGAGCTGTTCTGCCATTCTCAGAAAATAATCTTGACGTATCATCCCAATTCACTTTGCATCCGAAAATAAGCCTGGCGCACTGCAGATGCCTGTTTTTTCGGCCAACACCCTACCGGGCAACGATGAGCGGGGCCCGACCCCGCCATCCGCTGCCGGTAAGCACCACGGTATAATAACCCGGTGGCAACTGGGATACATCCAAGGATTGCCTACCCCGGAGGGCGCGGCTCAGGACCGGCTGGCCGGCTGCGTTCCAGACAACGACCCGCTCCAGGGTCCGGGCCTTTGCGTCGGGCAAATCAAAGCGGACCTGCTGCTGAGCCGGGTTTGGGAAAAGCCTTAATGGCAAGGGAGCAGGCGGTACGAGGGTATTCAAAATTGTGTGTCGCACGAAGAGGCGCAGAGGACGCAGTGCTTGACCATCAACGGCTTAGCTGCAGCAGTTTTGCAGTAGACACAGTTGAGTGTATACTCCCGGCGGTACCGGGCGGCTGTATTTAAAATGGGCAGGTTCGATGGCCACTTGCAGCCATTGTTGCGCTTCGTCCGACAGGGGAGCGTGTTCCAGCAAGGTTTGAAAAAGCGTAGCTTTGGGCATAAACAGGTTTTTTATGGAAGACGATTAATGCCCCTATTGGTTACGAAAGCGCTTAAGCACCTTCCCGCCCCGGCTGTGAAAGCCCGCCGTACCCTGCTCCCATTGGCTTTCTATGCTCAGGCAGACTTCTTCTTCCAGTTCAGGTATGCCGGCCGCAATTTTAGCCGCCAGAGAAATGGAAAATACGCGCACTGCCGTTCCCGCCTTAGGGTCGAGGATCCATCGGATAGCCCGGTCGAAAAGCGGCCCCTGGTGTTCCTCCGCAATGACGGGCAAGCAGAGGAAGCCCTTGAGCAGGGCGCGGTAGATAGCATCGTGCTGTGGCGTTTGCAGCGCTTCCGCCGCTTCGCTGGCGATGGTTTGAAAAAGCTCCGGCTTATGCTCCAGCGTGTGCCCCATCGCCCAGGCTGCCCGCTGAGGCAGGGGCGGCTCCCCGGTTTGCATCACCTCCCACAATTCCCGGAACGGGAGGGTGCCTCCGGCAATAAGCCGGGCGATGCGCTCCATGCCCGCTTTGCTGTAATTCGCTTCCAGTGTTGCTGACCAGTCCATACGCCCGATGATTTGTACAAAAGTAAGGAATTTTGGACCGCTAAGGGGCGAGGCGGGAATAAGGCAAGGGTTCGGGCTGACGACTGCCCGCGCAGTCCTGTATTGGGGCCACCAACTCCGCCGGCCAGAGGAGCACCTTGAGGGATTGCAGCCCCGCGAAGGCCACAATCCCTTACCTCCACCTTGAAACCTCCCTACCTTTTTGTATCTTAACAATGCTAAAGCAAAGCCTATGAAAGCCTTGTACCTCACTATATCATTAATGCTGGCCGCCACGGGCACTGGGACAGGCATGCCCTGGCCCGGCTACATCGTCAGCAAGAACGGCATCAAGCTAACCGGGCACATCGGCGCCGTCAACCATCAGGCCCGGTCGAGCACCGTGACCTTCATCAACGGGTTCGGGGACGTGTACGTAATTGAGGCCGAGCGCATCAAGGGGTTTGCCTTTAAGGCGAATGGCGTGCTGTATGCCTTCGAGAGCAAAAAGCTGCCCCGCCGGTACCGCTTTTTACGGATATTGCACAAGGGCGGGCCAATGGAGCTGTTTGTGCTGACCGATGAGACCAATTACACCTGGGGCCCCGCCTACCGAAGCGCACCCGATGAATCCCTGGCGTACTGGGTCCGGCGGCGGGGAGAAACGCGCATGTTCAAGATCGGGCGCTGGGGGTTCCGCCGTAAGCTCCGCCGGTTGCTGCGCCCGGCGGCCCCGGAGCTGGCGGAGAAAATCGGGCAGCGGGGCTACCGCTTCGACGATATGCCCGCCATTGTAAAAGCCTACAACGAACAGCTAACGCCCAAGCCTAAGCCCATTGAAATATGAAGAAGCAATGTATTGAATGCGGGGAATCTTTCCACGGGAGAGCCGATAAGAAATACTGCTCTGCCCACTGCCGCAGCAGCCACAACAACCGGCTGAACCGCGACTTCAACAACTTTATGCGGAACATCAACAATATCCTGCGCAAGAACCGCCGGATTATGGCAGACCTTAACCCCAACGGCAAAGCCCGGGTTCACCGCGACAAACTGCTGGAGCAAGGCTTTAAGTTCAGCTACTTTACCAACGAGTACGTGACAAAGTCAGGCCGGGTTTACCGCTTTTGCTACGATCAGGGATATATAGAAACGGAAAGGGGCTACCTCACCCTGGTGGTGCGGCAGGAGTATGTAGAGTAAGCAGCGTTTACCAGACATCTAGCCCCTCTGTGAAGGACAAGACCTGTTTTTCCAGCAGTTCTCCCGCCGGGCTGACCTTTTCGATGTGCACCGCTTCGTAGGTTTCCCACTCAATGCGGTAGGCCTCCTTGCCATTAGCGTATTGGACCTGACCCATGAAGGAGACATCCTTTTCTTCGTGGTGGGCTTCGTAGTACAAACGCACCGGGCGGGGCATTTGGGAAGGGTACAGGCGCGTGTGCGTTTCCTCCCACAGGCCATCCGAAGAGAAAAACGCCTTGGTCAGCCGGTCGCGTTCGTCCCGAAAGGTAGCGACGTAATCTTCTTCCTCTACGCCCCAGGTAACGGCAGCGGTCGGCACATCAGCGTAGTGGTGGGCAAAGGCAGCTTCCACCTCCGGGGGCACCGGGTTGCCGGCGGGGTATAGGGTAAAACTTAGTAAAAGGCTGAAGAGTAGGGTCATAGATCGTATGGCTTTGTTGCGCCAATGACTATAATTACGCTGGGGGGTGACTTTTGTTTTGAATTAGGTATAAAATATTCAATAAGGGGGTGCGTTTTGCCGCAGGCGGGTTTTCACACTTGTGGGCATAGCCAGTACATGGTGTATTTGAAATCAAGCATCCTGCGGACTGAAAGGGTACTGTCATGAGAATGTCAGCTTAGGCTGGTATCTATGGCAACGGCTAGTGCGAACCGATAAAATAATATTTTAGGATGGTTAAATTATCTATCTTTAAGTTTAGTACACCGTGTAATAAATTTTCAAGCATTTTGAAGGGCTTTTTTTCCCTCACTCATCGTTGCGCCTGCCTGCCGAAGTATCCAACACGCAGGCAGGTGCTCGCCTTCGTAGCTCCCCGATAAGTTATCGGGGCGAGGCTCCGCAGCGCCTTGATTGAGGAAAAAATACCCTCGTTCAAAATACTCACTAACTTAATACACAGTGTACTAGTGGAGTGTTTCAGAAATGACTAACCGAAGAAACCCAGTAAAACCAGGGCGCCCAAGCGTGAAATACGCTGTGCTATTTCGGACTAGTCGCACTAGTTGCCACATTGATTACCAAGATCTGAGATACGGCTGCCTTTCTTATTTTGAAGAGGGTGTTATGTACTCGGAAGATGGCTGGTAAAGGGCGAAAAGCTGACACCGGGAGCATCCATAATCCTTCCAAATGTAGTGTGTTTGGCAAGTGAAGGATAAGCAGCTTCAAATGACAACCATCCCGATATATGCCTACGCAAGTGCCTGAATACTCATGGGGAGGAATATTGTTGTTACTACTGGCGGTAGTAACGAGCTGCCAAACTACGCCCTCGACGGTTGGCCCACCCGACAGCCCGCCCCCGCTCGCCGTCCTGGATTCGGAACAACACAACTATTTACTCCGGGCGTATACTCAGGTCCTGCCCGATACTGGCAAAGGGCGCTCGCTTACACAAGTACAGCAACTAGCCGCGCAAAACGCCTTTCGGCCCTACTCGGCTATCGCAGACTCCATCCGCAGTGGCCGTGCCTACTGGGGCAAGGTACAGCTCGTCAACCGCCTGACCGCCGCTGAGACGTATCCGGAATGGGTAATGACTTTTTCTAGTACCTGGACCGACCTGGAAGTCTATACTGCCGATGCGGCCGGCAATTGGTCTGGGGAAGCCAATGGCTCTTTTGCCCCTATTGCGGATAAACCATTCAGACCGATCGCGGATGCCAATCTCGTCAAACTCACCCTGCCACCTAACAAAGTAGTGACCGTCTATTTCCGCGGCTACAGCCAACGGCCGACCATCCCCCCCTCTTTCCACCTTTACGTGCAGACCGCTGACCTGTTTTACGCCAAATTACTGCAGGCGAAAGTGACCGCAGCCCTGTTCACCGGCTTCCTGATGATGATGCTGCTCTATAACCTGATCGTATATTTTTACGTCCGGGACCAGAGTTTTCTTTTCTATTCCGTGTACCTGCTATCCATTATGATCTATGCTGCCTATTCGAGCGGCGACCTCCACGATTGGCTAGGCTACACCATTTTTCCGGCACATCCCGAGTATTTCAACCTCGCTAAAGCCATCCTCTTTTTGGGACTGATGAGCTACCTGGCTTTCATTCGCAGCTTTCTGGACCTGGAACAGCTGCTGCCCGGCTGGGACCGGTATTTTAGAGGCCTCATCTACCTGGGTTTCCCACTGCTGATCGTATACCTGGTGGTGGCCTTTCGTTCCAACTTCAGCTATGTGGTGGAAGACTGGCTGACGATGTTCTACATCGCGCTAGTCGTTATTTCCTGTTTTGTGTTCATCTATCCGTTATACCGGACCCGGGACAACAAGAGTTACTTCATCGTGGTGGGCATCGCGGTAATAAGTTTCGGCTGCTTGCTCACCTTGGTCTCCCGTTTACAAGATGCTTCCTTCTCCATTTTCTATCTGAAAGTAAGCGCGACTGTAGAAGTGCTCATCTTTTCCCTGGGTTTAGCTTACCGGCGGCGACAGCAAGTTCAGGCACGACAGGCCGCCGACTTCGCGCTGAAGGAAAGCCAGCTGATCCAGGAAAAGAAGCAGGTCGAAGCCAAACGGCTGCAGGAACTGAACGAATTCAAGGCTCGTTTTTACACCAATATCACCCACGAGTTTCGCACGCCCCTGACCGTAATCCTGGGAATGAGTGAGCAGATCAAAGGCTACCCGCAGGAGACCAAACTGATCCGGCGCAACGGCGACAGCCTGCTGCGCCTCGTCAATCAGCTGCTAGACCTCTCCAAGCTGGAGTCCGGGAGTATGCCTCTAAATCTGGTGCACCGGGATATCATCGTCTACCTGCAGTACCTGACGGAGTCCTTCTACTCGACGGCTATGCAACAGCAAATCCGCCTGGTTTTCCACTCCGAGGAAACGGAGGTGATGATGGATTACGACGAAGACAAGATCCAGCAGATTGTTTACAACCTGCTGTCCAACGCTCTAAAATTTACGTCCGCCGGCGGCCGGGTCGTGTTCCACGCCAGCCTTGAAGAGCGGGACGGACGGCTGTGGCTCAGGCTCAAGGTCAAGGACTCTGGAACGGGTATTCCAGCCTCTTCGCTCGATCGCATTTTCGATCGCTTTTATCAGGTCAGCGAGACCGGAAAATCGCCCACGACGGGCACAGGCATCGGCCTGGCACTGACCCGGGAACTAGTCGAGCTGATGAAAGGTACAATTACTGTGGAAAGTGAGCCGGGCGTGGGTACAGAGTTTGTCCTTTGCCTGCCTGTAGAGGACCGGTATGCAGGGGTATCCATTGCTCCGGAACATCCTGCTGCCACCCCGGCTACCCCGCCGCCGGCACTGTCCGGTACATATCCTGCTTCCGCAGATAAAGCAGCCGGCCCTGATGCCGACCCCATTGCAGGGGAGTTGCCCCAGCTGTTGCTCATCGAGGACAATCCTGATATCATCACTTACGTAAAAACCGTCCTGCAGGGGCAGTATGCTTTCCATACCGCCCGCGACGGGGCCGATGGCGTAGAGCGGGCCCTCGCGCTTATCCCGGACATCATCGTCAGCGACGTCATGATGCCCAAGATGACCGGCTACGAAGTCTGCGAAACACTAAAACAAGACGAGCGCACCAGCCATATCCCCATCATTCTGCTTACCGCAAAAGCGACGCAGGAAGACAAAGTACAGGGCCTACAATTCGGGGCCGACGCCTACCTGACCAAGCCATTTGACAAAGCAGAACTAGTGGTCCGCCTGGAAAAGCTGATCACCATGCGCCGCCGCTTGCAGGAGCGCTATGCTAATGCGGCTGCCATAGATTCCCAACCGGCAGCTGAACCCTCCATCGAGGACCAATTCCTAAGTAAACTGCACGAGCACATTGCGGCCCGGCTGGACGACACCGAATTTGGCGTCCCGGAACTAGCCAGTGCTGCCCAACTGAGCCAAATGCAGCTGTACCGCAAGTTGAAAGCCCTGACCGGGCAAACGCCATCCCGCTTTATCCGCTCCTACCGCCTGCAGCGAAGCCTCGACTTGCTGAAGCAGGGCGATCTTACGGTCTCCGAAGTGGCTTATGCCGTCGGTTTTGCTGATCCCAGCTACTTTTCCCGGACGTTCCACCAGGAATTTAAGCGCAACCCGAGCAGTCTACTAGAGTCCTGATTTTCAGCACCATAGCACTTATTTTACAGCTCGTTGTAAAATAACTTCAACGTTTTTCCGCCCTTTGGTAAGATAGCTCCATGCTTTTGAAAGATAGGTGAAAGGC
>CAZNSK010000025.1:0-55272 GCA_964575505.1 uncultured Phaeodactylibacter sp. | reverse complement strand
GCACAAAATAACTTCGCCTATTCTAGGTAACTTATTACTGCGCGACCCCTAAAGGGTTAAACCCGTCAGGAGCGGGGGGCTCCTGACGGGGGAAAGGCATGGTGTTATTGTTTGATGACCTTACGGGTGCTGATGCCTGCTCTGGTGACCAATTGCACCTGGTACATGCCCGCTGGCAGCCCTGCAAAATCCAACTCGGCCTGATGCTGGCCAGCTCCCGCCTGAGTTATGGGTCGCGATCTAATGAGCTGCCCGCCCGCGCTGCGTAACAGGAGCCTTGCCTCGCCCGCTTCCTTCAGGTAGAACTGAATCTGTAGCGTCTCCATTACCGGATTTGGAAAAACGGACCATCGGTGGGCCGTTGGAGCCGCCTGGGTGCTGCTTATGTTGGCCTGCGCGAGGAAAAGCCGGCTCGTTTCCGAACCAAAGTCGCCGGCATCCAGGATAACCGTGCCGTTTATATCCGTAAACAGCATGAAGCCACCGCTTTTCAGCCCATCCCCCTCATCGTCGTAGGCAAATACTTCGTAACAGCCTTCATTTTCGAGGTTGATGGTGAATTCTTCATAGAAATTATTACTGATTGCACCGCTTTCGACGATTTCGCCATTCTCATCCACAATTTCCCAACGGGTATTGTGTTCCTCTGCTTCGTCGTCTCCTTGTACAAAAACACTCAATTCAAGGGCACTAACCGGCGCTTTGCGGAAAGGGATATCCACTTGGTTATTGCTGAGGTCCCCATCTTCACCAGCCAAGGCCAGGCTGAAGTCGTTAATCCCGGGTTCCAGGGCGACCTGCTCAAAGGCCACTGCCGCTTCCTGCCCGGTTTCCAGCGTGCCGGACCAGTTATAGGTATCCAGTACCTCACCGTCCCGGCGCAGTTCAATAGTAGCTTCGGTTAGCGGATTAGCCCCGGTATTGTAAAGCTGCGCTGCGATTGTACCATCGTAGCAGCTGCTATTGCCGATGTCGAAAGTATGAATGGCAGCGTCCTCTGCCAGCAAGGTTTCTTCCTCACAGGAAAAGGCCTGATTGAGGACGTAATCCACCGTCCAATTGGAAAGGCCAGACCACATTTGTGGCACTTTCACACGCATGTCAGGGCATATCATAACGACCGTAGGGAAAGCCTGCAAGCCGTAAGCCGCAGGCAAGAGAAAGTTGTCGACGTCAATCATCGGGAAGGGCGTGCCCTCTACCCAATTGCCCTGAGAAGGCCCCAGCTGGCCGGCAAGTTGCGCGTAGGAAGTCCCCGGGTCCCCTTCGATGAAGTAGATCATGATTTCATCGCTGCCTTCAGGGCCGTAGGTTTCGTAAATTTCTTCCAGCACACCGCTTGTGTGCAGGGACCAGCACGGGGCGCACCAGGCGGCGGAGATGACCATGACGACGGGTTTGCCTTCAGCGAGGTGGTCGTAAAGCCGTTGCTCATCGCCATTGATATCCGTCATCGTGAATGGAGTGGCCCAGGCACCGGGCTGGAGTTGCGCTTGAAGCGATATTGTGGCAAACAGGCCAAGTAAAAATGTCAGGTAGAGCTTCCTTTTCATAGGTGGAGTTATTGTCTTGAAGGTGGAAATGCTTTCAAGATAATCCAAACCTGGTTAGGTGGCAAGAACATTTGACGAATTCGGAAGATTATCCGATCAGTTACCGCTGCAAACGTACTTCGCTTACAAAAATCGTGAATGGGCCAGGTTTCTCCAGCTTGATGTAGCCGTATTTATTGGGCGTGCCCAGGCGCAGGAAACCAATGTAGAGGGCAGTGACCGTAGGGTTGAAATCATCCAGGGTGCTAAATTGGCCCCTCAGGTAGCCCTCGGCGTAGATCGTATCCACATCGGGGCCGGCTTCCGGGATGAACGTCTCCCGGTATACTTCTTCGTATAAGGGCTGAGGTTCATTGAGCCGGCTGGCGTAGACGGCATCTCCCGTTTCATCGATGATTTCACCCTCCAAAACCAGTTTGGGGACACTCGTCTCCACTGTTGTGCTGCTAAGGGTATCGGTAACCATTTGGGGAAATAAATTGCCGGTAGCTTCGTAGTAGGCATCGGGGTAGAGGTTGTGAGTGCCCCGAACGGTGCGTATCTCTTCTGTAATAGGTTCCTGCAAAATCTCGTAGGCCTCATTCAGTACTGTGATGTAGATACCCACTTGTGTGTTGGCAGCCGTGCTGTAAGCGTAGGTCAGCAACATGTCGTCATCGCCATTATTGTCAAAGTCGAACCCAAAGGCTGTGCTGTCCGCCGGGTTGAGGGTGAGCGCCAAGCTCATGGTGTCAAAGGGGTTGGTGCAATCCGTGCCGCCGGCTGCCAGAAAGGGCTCCGAGACGCATTCAGGGGTAGAGGGGCCGCCATCATCATCATTGCCGCAGTGATAGGCAGTCAGGGCAAGAAGCAGGAGGAAGAACAACTTTTTCATAAACGCTTGATTTATTGGATTCAGGAACAGGCAGCAGCTGCTTTGGTTCAAGGGGCCGGTGGCCACCGCAAAAGTATTAATTCTCGGGCATTTGGCCCGGGGTGTTCAGGACGTCCGTAGTGCCACCTGTAAAAACGAATTGGGCCGTGCTTCCGTCCGCGGGTGTTGCCAAAAAATGTATTTTTACCCAAAAAATGAGGATTCTGACCGTTTTAGTGCTCCTTTGCCCGCTGTTGCTCATTGCCCAACGCTCCATTCCCCGGTTGTCACAGTTTGATGTACAGCATTATACCTTTCAGTTGGAGCTTAGCGATGATACGGATCAAATCAAGGGGGGCACTTTCGTGACGATCCGCTATCTGGCCAATGTTGACACCCTGGTGCTTGACTTGGCCGCACCCCGGGGCGACGGCAAGGGGATGGCTGTTTTGGAGGTCCTGGAGGACGGGGAAAAGGCCCCCTTTGAGCATGAAGGTGAGCAATTGCGCATTGCTCTGCCCGATCCCCCCGCCGCTGCAGAGGAGCGGCAGTATTCCATTACCTACGAAGGCATCCCTGCCGATGGCCTTATCATCGCGGAGAACAAATATGGCGACCGGACATTCTTTGGTGACAACTGGCCCAACCGGGCGCATCATTGGCTGCCTTGTGTCGATCACCCCTCTGACAAAGCGACGGTGGAATTTGTGGTTACCGCCCCAGGGCATTACCAGGTCGTGGGAAGCGGCCTGGAGCTGGAAGAGCTGAACCTGGACACGTCCACCAAGCTTACCCGCTGGCGCACCACTGTGCCTATTCCGATGAAGGTCGCTGTAATTGGGGCGGCGCAGTTTGCCGTAAGCCGGGCCGGGGAGGTTGCCGGCATACCGGTCAGCAGCTGGGTGTTTCCGGAAAACCGGCTCGAAGGGTACCAGGATTACAGCCTGGCTACGAAAGTGCTGCAGTTTTTTGTGGACTCCATAGGCCCGTACGCTTATCCCAAATTGGCCAATGTGCAGTCCAAGACCCGCTACGGAGGCATGGAAAACGCCAGCAACATCTTTTACTTTGAAAATTCGGTTACCGGCGGCCAGGACCACGAAGACCTCATTGCCCACGAAGTGATGCACCAGTGGTTTGGCAATAGCGTAACGGAACAGAATTGGCACCACCTTTGGCTGAGCGAGGGTTTTGCCACCTATGGGGCCAATCTGTACATGGAGCACCAATACGGCCGGGAGGAGATGGCCAAGCGCCTTATTTCCGAGCGCCAGCAGGTCTTGCAGTTCACCCGCCGCAATGACCGGCCGGTCATCGATACCCTGGTTACCGACTGGAACCGGCTGCTCAACGCCAATTCTTACCAGAAAGGGGGCTGGGTGCTGCACATGCTCCGGCGCCGGGTGGGGGAGGCGGCCTTTTGGGCGGGCTTGCGGGCTTACTACGAAACGTATCAGAATAGCAACGCCCTGACCTACGAATTCCGGGAGGTAATGGAGCTGGCCAGCGGGCAGGACCTGAGCCGGTTCTTTGACCAATGGCTCTACCGGCCAGGCGTGCCCGAGCTCGGGCTGGAGTGGTCGTGGGAGGATAAGGCCGGCTTGCAGGTGACCGTAGTACAACTGCAGGAGGCACCGCCTTACGCCCTCACCCTGGATATTGCTGCCGACGGCCCCGGGGGGCAGGCAGCGGAATGGACAATCGACCTGGAAGAGCCCCGGCAGGCCTTTACCCTTCCGTGTTCCTTTGAGCCCCGGCGGCTTCGGCTGGACCCGCATACCTGGTTGCTATTTAGAGCGGATTTGAAGCAGCGGGATTGATTCAAAATGTGCATTTTTGCGCAGCTGAAATTTAAAGTACTATGAGCCAACCCAAAAGCCCTACGGCTATTCTGCTGATCCACTGCCCGGACCAAACCGGGCTGGTGGCAGCTGTGACAGACTTCCTGCACCGCAATAACGGCAATGTCATTTCCCTGGACCAGCACGTCGACCGGCAGGCGGGCCGCTTCTTTATGCGGGTCGAGTGGGAGTTGGAGGGCTTTAGTATCCCCCCTGCTAAGGTAGATGAGTACTTTGGGACCCTGGTCGGGCAAAAGTACGCTATGGAGTGGCAGGTGCACCTGGCCGCCCGCCGCCCCCGGATGGCTATTTTTGTTTCCAAGATGTCCCACTGCCTCTACGATATCCTGCAGCGTTGCATGAGCGGGGAATGGGAGGTGGACATACCGGTGATCATCAGCAACCACGATAACCTGCGCTACATTGCGGAGCGCTTTGATATCCCGTTTGAGGTATTCCCCATCACCAAAGCTACCAAGGCAGCACAGGAGGCACGGGAAATAGAACTGCTGAAGGAACTGGACGTCGACTTTATCGTGCTGGCGCGCTATATGCAAATTCTGTCTAATGACTTCGTGGCGCGTTTCCCTAATCAGGTAATCAACATCCACCATTCTTTCTTGCCGGCCTTCAAAGGCGCCAAGCCTTATCACTCTGCCTTCAACCGGGGGGTTAAAGTGATTGGGGCGACCAGCCACTACGTTACCGCCGACCTGGATGAAGGGCCCATCATCGAGCAGGATGTGCGCCGCATTTCCCATAAAGATACGGTCAAAGACCTGATCCGGATCGGAAAAGACTTGGAGAAGGTGGTGCTGGCGCGGGCTATTTGGCTGGAAATACAGCACAAAATCCTGCCTTTCCAAAACAAGACTATTGTATTTGAATAACCGCCCAACGGTTGTATTATTCAATCACCGGTTTGCCAAGGTAGACCTTGATTTCCGGGGAAATGCGGACCCTGATTTTTACAACGAGGGGGTCATTGAGGTTGGCATAGGTGCGCCGGTGCAGGTTGTAGGTCGTCCGTATGGTATTAAAAACGGAAGCCAAAGCCGCATTTTTGCGCGTTTCCCAAATGATCTCCTCCAAGCGTTCGGGGCGGAAGTCCTCGTGTTTCCCAATTAATTCCACTTCGAGCGCAGGGCTAAGAGCGACACTCAGGGAGAAGCTGGACATTTCCAGGCCGTATATTTCGAGTTTGGGGAATACCTGCAGCCATTCCTCAATGAGTTGGTAGCTCTTTTCTTTGGCGCCTTCTCCGAACTGTGCCGCTTGCGCCTTCAGGTTTTCTGTAGCCTCGTTAATGGCTTGTCTGAATTTATCGATCATAACCCGTCAGGTATTTCCGGTAAAATAACTTCTTCCCAGGCTTGTTGGCCGTACATTTCTGCCAAGGGTTGTTTCTCATAGACCAAACTAGCGGATTGTGCAATAGGGGCTTCAGGCGCCCTCCAACTGCTTAAAGGCAGTGCCCAGGGCGGCAATGAGGTCGCTGGCGATCAGCGAATTCTGGCTTTGGGCCTGAAGCGCGCAGTCGCCGGCCAGGCCATGGAGGTACACGCCCAGGAGCGCAGCGTCGGCCGGGGCGTACCCCTGTGCCAGAAGGCCGGTGAGCAAGCCCGCCAGCACGTCGCCGCTTCCGCCCGTAGCCATGCCGGGATTGCCGGTGCTGTTAAAGTAAGAACGCCCGTCGGGCAGCGCAATGCAGGTGTGTGCGCCTTTGAGCACAATGATCAGCTGGAGTTCGGCAGCTTTGCGCAGCAGCAACTGGTGGCGTTCAAAGTCATTACCGGAAGCCCCAAACAGGCGCTCGAATTCTTTAGGGTGGGGCGTCAGTAGGCTATGCTGCGGCACTGCCCTCAATTGCTCGGGCTGCCGGGCCAGCAGGTTCAGGGCATCCGCGTCCAGCACCATGGGCTTTTCCATTTGGCTGATCAACTGGAACAGGGCGTCAGCAGTCAGGTCTCCTTGCCCTAGCCCGCAGCCTGCCCCGACCGCCTGGTAAGCCGTTATGTCGGGCACTTCAGAGTATTGTAGCTCATGGGTATCCAGGCTGACCATGGCCTCCGGTAACGCAGTTTGTATGATTGCGTACCCGGTTTTGGGGATGTGAAGGCTCACCAGCCCGGCACCGGAACGCAGTGCTGCTTTGGCAGCCAGCAGGGCGGCCCCCATTTTGCCGTAGCTCCCCATCACCAGCAAGGCATGGCCGTGGGTGCCTTTGTGGGAAAACTTAGTGCGCTTGCGCAGGCAGGGGGCGGCAAGGCCAGCCGTCAGGTAGTACGTTTGCACTTCGGCCCTGGCCAGCGCTTCCGGGTGCAGGCCGATGGAGCCTACTGTCCATTGGCCTACCCGGTGGGCATTTTCCGGAAAAACAAAAGCCAATTTGGGCACCTCAAAGGAAAAGGTATAGTCGGCCTGGAAGGAAGGGGTGGTCGTCGGGCTATCTGCAAAGACACCGGATGGGATATCAATGGCGATCCGGGTAGCCTGAAGGCTGTTAAGGTAGTCGAGCAACTGAGCCCAATACCCCTCCACTGGCCGGTTCAGGCCAGAGCCAAAGAGGGCATCGATAAGCAAGGCATCAGCCGGAATGGCCGGCCAGGCAGCGCCCTCTTCCAGCACCTGCACCTCTATGGCCCCGTGGCCCGGCAGCCGTTTGCGGTTGGCTTCAAAGTCCGGCGAACCCTTAGGGCTGAGCGCACAGATATGGACAGCAACCTCATAGCCAGCGTGGTGGAGCAGGCGGGCGGCTACCAGCCCGTCGCCCCCGTTGTTCCCAATGCCGCATACGATGTGCACCGGTAGGCGGTTGTCCGGAAAGGCAGCTACCACCCATTGGGTAAAAGCCGATGCTGCCCGTTCCATCAGGCGGAGGGAGGAAATAGGTTCCTGTTCTATGGTATATTGGTCGATTTCCCGAATTTGGTCTGCAGAGCATATTTTCATAAAAGCATCATCAATTGAATCAACAACAATTTTTTGAAGGGCTATTGGTCGTGGAACTGGCCAGCGTACTGGCGGGCCCCGCCGTTGGCCTGTTCTTCGCAGAACTTGGGGCAACCGTCGTGAAAATCGAGAATGCCCGTACCGGGGGCGACGTGACGCGCCGCTGGAAGCTGCCGGCGGAACCGGCTGAGTCGCCATATTCAGCGTACTACTGTAGCGTAAATTACAAAAAAAATGTTCGTATGGTCGACTTGTCAAGTGATGAAGGCCAGGCAGCAGCCAGGGAGTGGGTAGCCAAAGCGGACATTGTGCTGAGTAATTTCAAACGCGCTTCTGCCCGTCTGCTGGGCATGGATTACGATACTTTGCAGCCGCTGAAGCCGGACTTGATCTACGCCCAGTTGGATGCATTTGGGCCAGAAGACCCACGCCCTGCTTTTGATGTAGTCCTGCAAGCCGAGGCCGGGTTTTTGTACATGACCGGAGAGCCAGGCCGCCCGCCCGTCAAAATGCCTGTAGCGCTCATTGATATCCTGGCTGCCCATCAGCTCAAAGAAGGGGTTCTGCTGGCGCTGTTGCACCGCTACCGGACGGGGGCGGGCAGTTTTGTGTCAACTTCACTGCTCGATGCCGCAGTAGCTGCTCTGGCCAATCAGGCCACCAACTGGCTCATGGAGGGGCATATCCCGCAGCCCATGGGCACACAGCATCCCAATATTGCCCCCTATGGCGATGTATTTTTCGCCGGGGATGATAAACCGCTGGTGATTGCTGCGGGCACGGAAGCCCAATTCGAGCGCCTTTGCGAGTGCCTGGGCATGCCCGGGCTGGCTCAGGACCCTCGTTTTTCCGACAATAAAAAGCGGGTAGAGAACCGCGAGGCGCTCTGTGAGTTGCTCCGGCCTCGCTTTTTGGATTTGAGCCGGGCTGCTTGGATTGACCGCTTTGCAGGGGCAGGGGTGCCGGCCGGCAGTATTCGTAACATGGAAGAAGTATTCCAAATCCCGCGGGCTAATCAATTGATTCTCAGTGATCCGCTACCCGATGGGCGGACCGCCCGCCGGGTAGCTACCGCTGCTTTTGAATGGAAGCCCAGCAAATAACTGAACAACATGGCGGGAAGCCCGTTTAAAACCCGAAACTAAGTCTTCAATATATTGGAAGAAATCAACACCTCCCTCGAAGCTTTTTGGACAACGCTGCAATCCTGGATTGACAGCTTAGTCGCCAACCTGCCTAATATTATTTTGGCAGCCCTAGTCCTAGTGGTTTCCATATCTGTTTCCAGTTTCATCAAAAAATACGCTTCCAAACTGGTCCGGAGGTTTTCGAAAAATCAGACCATCAATGGCCTTTTAGCCAACATCATAACCTTGGGCTTTTTAATCCTGATGCTTTTCGTTGTGTTAGGTATCTTGGGGCTGAATACCGCACTGACCTCTCTTCTGGCTGGTGCGGGGGTCGTAGGGCTTGCAGTAGGCCTGGCTGTACAAGAGCCGCTGATGAACTTGTTCTCTGGCATATTGATGTCGACCAAATCGCTATACAATGTGGGCGACCTCATTGAGACGAATGGGTACTTTGGCGTTATCAAGAAGGTGAATTTGCGTTCTACCATTCTTATGCAGCTGAGCGGTGAGGAGATACTGCTCCCCAACAAAAATATAATACAGAACCCTTTGGTCAATTACACCGTGTCCGGTAAGCGCAGGCTGACCCTGGGCTGTGGCATTTCCTACGGCGATGATTTAGAAAAGGTTAAATCAGTAACTGTAAATGCGGTAGAATCTCACGTAGCGTACGATGACCGGCAGCCTGTTGAATTTTTCTACGAAGGCTACGGAGACAGCTCTATCAATTTCATTGTGCGGTTCTGGCTTAACGGCACCTCACAGAAAGCTATGCTTAAAGCCCGCAGTGAAGCTATCATGGCGATTAAAAAAGCCTACGATGAAAATGGTATTATGATCCCATTTCCCATCCGTACATTGGACTTTGGCATCAAAGGTGGCGAAAAACTCAACACCATGCTGGCCGAGCGGGGCAATGGGCAATCGAACTAATTGCACCAACCTTTCCTTGCTACCGAAAACCAGGAGGTGCAAATCCGCACCCCATCTTTTAAATAAAAAATTACCCATCAAGATATGGCTGACAATCCTAATTATCCCTGGAATAAGAAAAGATACGACACAAATTCCCATTCCTCTGCGATTGCTCTGATCAATAACCTCATGATGCGCAATAAAGACGCAGAAGACCGCTATCGGGAAGCGGCTGCAATTGCTTCTGAGGAAGGCATCGTAGAGTACCTGGAGAGCCTGGCCGATTACAGGAACAGCCTCTACAAGCCGCTGTATGCATGGATGGATAGCCTGCCGCCCACGCCCATGCCGATTAACAAACAAGCGAAGTCTTACCTTTACGAAAATTGGGGAGACTTCAGAGAGGCGCTAATGCTCAATAGCAGGTCTAAGATCGTCGAATTCTGTGAACATAGCGAGCTCGCTATTTCGGATGCCTACCGGGAAGCTGTTGCTCAAACCGGGGTGCCTAAGGACATCCATGACTTTCTCAATAAGCAATATCAGCACATCCTGGACATCCGCCGCCGCGTGGAGCGCATGGAAACCGTTCCAATGCTGCGCAACAATGGCTTCTGAATACCGCCCTCGGCCGGAAATGCCTATATTAGCCGGGAATTTGTCCCGGCATGGAAAAAATAATTTACCCACTTTTATATTACCCCTTGCAGGAACAACTGCTGCTTGGGCAGTTGGTAGGGACGGATATCGAAGCCGTAGATAGCAGTCTGAACAGCCTGAAAAAGACGTTGCTGTCCTATCTTCAAAAGCAGTACAAAAAGTACGACGAGTACCCCTCTGCTGACATCCGCGCCTCCCGGCTGAAGATGATCGAGCTGTCGATCCGCCCATCTTACCGCGACAAAGGCGGGGTATTCCCATTGCCGCGCAACTTCAAGGTCCGATTGCCGGTAGTATACGGCGCGATTGACGACGGCTACTTTAAATGCCATTTACCGACCTTCCGGGAGAATTTCTTTTACTACGAGCCCCGGCAGTTTGACGCTTTGGTGCAACACGCTGCCCTTACCCTGCTCAACCAGCTTTCTCCCGAAAAGCTATTCCGAATACTCCGTTACCCACAGCCCCAGCTGGATCAGGTGGAGCTGCGGGTCAATTACGAACGCTCCTACCACTGGGGCGATTGGGGAAAGGAGCATACCTATGAAGTCCTTAACCGCCTGGCAGAGCCCTTCCCGCCAACCAAGAGCCAAAGGCGCAACTTCAGCGCACTGCCCGATGCAGCCTGGGAACGGGAAGATGCCGTCGGTCAGGTCATAGACAAAATTACCGGCATGCGGGCTAATGTCTTGGTTGTGGGCCGGCCGGGTACGGGCAAAAGTGCTGTATTGCAGGCTGCCCTCAAGCGCATCAGCAACCAATCTCGCAAAAAGCAACTGGGCTATTCCTTCTGGCGGATTATGCCGCAGCGCATCACCGCAAGTGCCAAGTACCTCGGTGATTGGGAAGAAACCTGCGAGCAACTGGTGGAAGAGCTAATGGTTGCCAATGGCATTATCTGGGTAGAACAAATGGTACAGCTGCTCCAAATCGGCGGAGAGGGCCCTGAAGACAGTGTGGCTGCTTTTTTCATGGCTTTTCTGCGGCAGGGCAAACTTCACATAGTGGGCGAGGCCACCCCTCAGGAGTTGGAAAGCATGCGCCGGCTGCTGCCCGGCTTCGCCGAATCTTTTCAGGTGATTGAGTTGGGCGAGCTTTCAGAAGCTCAGGTGTTTAAAGTGATGTCGGAAATGGCAGCCTACGCTGGGCAAAACCTGAAAGTAGAAATCACTGAGCCTGCCCGGGGCCTTGCTTACCGGCTTTTGCTGCGGTATTACCCCTACGCCAGCTTTCCCGGCAAAGCCATTCATTTTTTAGGCCAATGCCTTAATGACGCCCGCAGCCGGGGCGCTTCCAAAGTAGATCAGCCTGCCGTTATCCGCAATTTTGTGAAGGAAACGGGGTTGCCAGAGCTCTTCTTACGAGACGAGCTGCCCCTCGACCTGCCGGCCCTGCGGTCGTTTTTCAGCCGCCGCATCATCGGGCAGCCGGCAGTGGTGGAAGCGCTGACCAATATTGTGAAAATATACAAGGCAGGGTTGAATAATCCCCACCGGCCTATTGCTTCTTTCTTATTTGCCGGCCCCACCGGGGTAGGGAAAACGGCTAGCGTCAAAGCGCTGTCGGAGTACTTCTTCGGTCAGGGGCAGCGGCAATCCCCTCTGGTCCGTATCGATATGAGCGAATTCCAGCACCCGGAATACCTTACCCGCCTGATCGGCTCCGGCCGCAACCCTGGCCAGCTGGTCAAGGAAATTCGGGAGCGCCCATTCTCAGTCTTGCTGCTGGATGAGGTGGAAAAGGCGGATGCATCCATTTTTGACGCCCTTTTGGGCCTATTGGATGAAGGAGTGTTAGTAGATGCTTACGGGCGGGAAACCAATTTCAGGAATACGATCGTTGTCATGACTTCCAATCTTGGGGCCACCAACCGGCCTGAGCCCGGATTTGGCAACCAAATGCCGGGCAGCGCTCAGTACCGGTCCGCCATCGAGCGTTACTTTCGGCCGGAGTTTGTCAACCGGATTGACGAGTTGGTGATCTTCAAGCCGCTGGATAAAGCTGATATTTACCAAATTACCCAGATGGAACTCGAGAGCTTGCAGGAGCGGGAAGGCTTCGTAAAAGCTGGCGTGGAAGTCCGTTTCGACCCCAGCCTGGTTGACCACATCGCTGAGATCGGTTTTGATGCCCGTTACGGTGCACGCCCTTTGCAGCGCGCCATTGAGGATCATATCGTCATGCCGGTAGCCCGCTGGCTCCTTCAAAACCCAGTTGATGAAGGCGGGCAATTGCATCTGAGCAGAGCCGATAGCGGATCCCTGCAAATCTCCTATCAGCCTAAAAACTAAATATGCACTGGCTATTGGTTCAGCTTGCCCTATTGGCCTTTGTCCCTTATTTCAGCCGCCGTTGGCACCGCCTCGGCTATCTTCCCAAATGGCTAAGCCCCGTTGTCTTTTGCTACGCAACCGGTATAGTGATACGCAACATTCCTCTTTTCCCTGTGAATGAACAGCTAGCCAACGCTGCAATTGAAGGGGGCATTATTCTGGCGATCCCCTTATTGCTGTACGCAACTGACCTCAAACGATGGCTTGCATTAGCCGGCAGCAGCCTGCTCAGCTTCGGGCTCTGCGTCGGCAGTGGGCTGGCGGCTACCATAACCGCAGCTTATGTATTCCAGGGCCAGCTGCCGGATACCTGGCGTTTGGCGGGAATGCTGGTCGGGATATATACTGGGGGCACGCCCAATATGCAAGCGGTGGGGCTGGCGTTGGAAGCATCCAAAGAGACGATTATCCTGGTGAATGCTGCCGATGTTTTGCTTGGAGGGCTGTACCTGCTGCTGCTGACTTCCTTTTTGCCGGGCTGGTTTGCCCGGTTGCTGCCTCGTTTTGATCAGCTGGCTACTGGCCCGGAAGCCGCAACGGAAAATCCTTATACCGACTTTAATTACCGGGATGCGGCAATCGCCATTGGCTATACGCTCTTAGTGGTAGGGGCAGCCCTGGGCCTTACCTGGCTGGTATTCGGGTCGCTCAGCCAGATCGCTTTTTTGATGCTAATGCTGACCACCATAAGCCTGGCGGCTTCTTTACTGCCGGCTGTCCGGCAGCTGGAGCATACCTTTGAGACAGGGGAATACTTCCTGCTCATTTTCTGTGTAGCCCTGGGGATGATGGCCGATTTTGGTGACATGATGGAGGGCGGTTTAGCCATTATTCAGTTTACCGGCTTCGCACTGGCGGGCACCGTCATTTTGCACCTCTTGCTGGCCTATCTTTTTGGGATCGACCGGGATACTTTTTTATTTACTTCCGTAGCTGCTGTATATGGCCCGCCCTTTATCGGGCAAATTGCCAGTATTACGCAGAACCGGCAATTGATCCTCTCAGGTATAGCTATGGGATTGCTGGGGTACGCCATTGGCAATTACATCGGGATTGGGCTGGGTTACCTGCTGCAATGGGCCATTGGTTCGTAGCGACCGGTAAAGCGCCGCCAGCCTCTTCGCCCAAAGGGTCATCCGGGCAAGGCTACACATCGTAATTCAATACCGGAGCCAGCCATTTCTCTGCTTCTTCCACTGTAAAGCCTTTTCGTTTGGCATAATCCTCCACCTGGTCCTTGCTTACCCGGCCCAGCCCAAAGTACTTAGAGGCAGGGTGGGCGAAGTAATAGCCGCTGACCGATGCCGCCGGATACATGGCGTAGCTTTCGGTCAGGGAGATACCAATGTGTTCTTCCACTTGCAACAGCTGCCAGAGCGTCCCCTTCTCGGTATGTTCCGGGCAAGCCGGATAGCCGGGCGCCGGCCGGATACCTTCGTATTTTTCTGCGATGAGGGCATTATTGTCCAGGCATTCCTTTGGCGCATAGCCCCAAAACTCCTGCCGCACCCGTTGGTGCAAGCGCTCGGTCAGGGCTTCTGCCAGGCGGTCGGCCAGTGCTTTAAGCAAAATCGCGTGGTAGTCGTCGTGCTCGGCTTCAAAGCGCTTGACATGGTCTTCGATGCCAGCACCGGCCGTTACCGCAAATGCACCCATGTAGTCCGGGCCGTGCTCTGCCGGGCGGATGTAGTCGGAAAGGCTGAGGTTGGGCTGGCCCGGTGCCTTCTGCCGTTGCTGGCGCAGGAATTGGAAAACAGCCTTCGCTTCCTCCCGTTTTTCATCCGCGTAGACCGTGACAGTTTCTGAGCCCGTCCGGTTGGCAGGGAAGAGCCCAAAGATGGCTTTTGCTTGCAGCCACCCCTCATCAATGATCTGACGGAGCATGCTGCGGGCATCGTTGTAAAGCTTCTGCGCTTCTGTACCTACTACCTCGTCTTCCAGAATGGCCGGAAATTTGCCTTTCAGTTGCCAGCTGGTGAAGAAGGGCGTCCAGTCGATGTATTCCGTTAGCTCCTCTATGGCGTAATCCTCAAAAACCTGTATGCCCAGTTGCTGGGGCACTGGGGCCGGCTGCTCCCACTCGAGGTCGAGCTGATGTGTCCGGGCTTTTTTCAGAGTGTGGTATTTCTTGTTCGATTTCCGGTTGCCCCGCAATTCGCGCACGCGCTCGTATTCCTGGCGGATGTCGAGGACGTAATTACTGCGCTGGCCTTCTTCTTTAGACAGCAGGTTGCTGACTACCGAAACACTACGGCTGGCATCGAGTACGTGCACTACCGGGCCGGAGTACTGGGGCTCTACCTTTACTGCGGTATGGGTTTTGGAAGTGGTGGCGCCCCCAATCAGCAAGGGTATGGTAAAGCCCTGGCGTTCCATTTCTTTGGCTACGTGCACCATCTCATCCAGAGAGGGGGTGATCAGCCCGCTAAGCCCGATAATGTCGGCACCAACTTCTTTGGCCTTGGCCAGGATTTTATCGGCGGGCACCATCACGCCCATATCAATAATTTCGTAGTTGTTGCAGCCCAGGACGACGCCGACTATGTTTTTCCCAATATCGTGCACATCCCCCTTTACGGTAGCCAGCAAGACCCTGCCCTTGGCGCTGTCTTCGCCGGCAGCCTTCTGGGCTTCAATGTACGGAGTCAGGTAGGCCACGGCTTTTTTCATGACCCGGGCGCTTTTTACCACCTGGGGCAGGAACATCTTGCCTTCTCCAAACAGGTCGCCTACGACGTTCATGCCGTCCATGAGAGGCCCTTCGATTACATTCAGAGGGGAGGGGAGCTGCTGCCGCGCTTCTTCCACATCCGCTTCGATATAGTCCGTGATGCCCCTGACCAGCGCATGGGTGATGCGGGGCTCCAGTTCCAGCTCCCGCCAGGAGTCGTCTTTTTTGAGGGTGCGGCCGCCGTCCCCTTTCACACTTTCCGCAAATTCGGTGAGGCGCTCAGTCGCATCCTCCCGCCGGTTGAAAAGTACGTCTTCCACCCGTTCCAGCAAATCGTCAGGGATATCGTCGTAGACTTCTATCATGCCGGCATTGACAATCCCCATGTCCATACCCGCCCGGATGGCATGGTAGAGGAAAGCAGCGTGCATGGCTTCGCGCACTACGTTGTTGCCGCGGAAAGAGAAGCTAATGTTGCTAACCCCGCCGCTTACCATAGCTCCGGGGCAGCGGGCTTTGATCTGCCGGGTGGCTTCGATAAAGTTTACCGCGTAATCGTTATGCGCTTCTATGCCCGTTGCGACCGCAAATATGTTGGGGTCGAAGATGATGTCCTGCGGCCGGAAGCCCACTTGCTGAGTCAGAATGCGGTAGGCCCGCTCACAGATATCCACCTTGCGCTCGATCGTATCGGCTTGCCCGTCTTCATCGAACGCCATTACTACAGCCGCCGCCCCGTAACGGCGAACGGTACGGGCTTGCTCGATGAAAGCAGCTTCCCCTTCTTTTAGCGAAATGGAATTGACGATGCATTTGCCCTGTACGCATTTAAGCCCCGCTTCGATGACGGAAAACTTTGAGGAGTCGATCATAATAGGCAGCTTGGCGATATCGGGCTCTGCCATGAGCAGGTTGAGGAAGTCTTTCATGGCTTTCTCGGAATCCAGCAAGCCTTCATCCATGTTGACATCGATGATTTGGGCGCCCCCTTCAACCTGATGACGGGCTACGGAGAGGGCTTCATCATAAGCGCCTGACTTGATCAGCCGGGCAAACTTCCGGGAGCCTGTCACGTTGGTGCGTTCCCCCACATTGACGAAGTTGGTTTCCGGGCGGATGATGAGGGGCTCCAACCCACTGAGGCAAGTAAAGGTTGGCGGCTCAGGCACTTCTCGCGGGGGCAGGCCGGCCACTGCTTCCGCCATGAGCTGAATGTGCTCGGGCGTGGTTCCGCAGCAGCCTCCAATGATATTCACAAACCCGCTTTCGGCAAATTCGCGGATGTAATTTCTCATTTCTTCCGGTTCCTGGTCGTACTCCCCGAATTCGTTGGGCAGGCCGGCATTAGGGTAAGCGCTGATAAAGCAATTGGCGATATCGGAAAGGGCTTCGACGTGGGGCCGCATTTCTTCGGCACCCAGCGCGCAATTCAGCCCGATACTGAGCAGGGGCATGTGGCTCACCGAAATCCAGAATGCCTCTGCTGTTTGTCCGGAAAGCGTACGGCCGCTGGCATCCGTAATGGTGCCCGAAACCATAACCGGTAAAGCCCGGCCGTAGTCTTCGTGGAGGCGGTCAATGGCAAAAAGGGCAGCCTTTGCATTCAGCGTATCGAACACCGTTTCGATCAGAAAGAGGTCAGCGCCCCCCTCCAAAAGCCCTTTGGCCTGCTCGTAGTAAGCCTCACATAGCTCGTCGAAGGTCACTGCCCGGTAGCCAGGGTCATTGACATCAGGGGAAATTGAGGCGGTTCGGTTGGTGGGGCCAATCGCACCGGCCACGAAGCGGGGCCGCTCAGGCTGCTTGGCCGAGACGGCCTCAGCGGCTTTTTTCGCAATTTTCGCAGCTTCCAGGTTGATTTCGTAAGCATAGGCCTCCATGCCGTAATCCGCCTGTGCAATGCGGGTGCCGCTAAAAGTGTTGGTTTCAATGATGTCGGCGCCGGCCTCCAGGTAGGCAAGATGGATGGCTTCTACGACATCCGGGCGGGTGATGGACAAAATATCGTTATTGCCTTTGATATCCGAAGGCCAGTCCTCAAATCTTTCCCCCCGGTAATCGGCTTCTTCAAGCTGATACTGCTGAATCATAGTGCCCATCGCACCATCGATTACAAGAATTCTTTGCTTGAGTATATCCTGGATTGCCATAGATGCGTTTTGTTTTGCGATAAGATTATTGAAAAGCCACTAGCGATGCGGAAAACCGCCCTTCAGATGCTGGCCGGGCAGCCGTTTACAGGCGGGTTCCAAGATAGCAACAATCATTCGGTGCTCTGGTTGGCAAAGGTAGCATATCTTGCTTTGTGGCCAAAATTGTTTACATTGGAGGAAGTTTGGGCGAAGTTCCTGAAAATGCGATCTTTACCCGTAAATCGGGGGCGCAGCCTCCCGGCAAAAAGCAGCAGATATGGAAATGGATATTGGGTCATATATTGGGGCGCTGCTCTATGAGCAGGATACGGTAGCACTGCCCAGCCTGGGCAGCTTTGAATCGGCCTACAAGCCTGCTGTGATTGATCAGGTGCAGGGGGAACTGCACCCGCCGGGCAAATCTATTGCGTTTAATGCCAATTTGGTTACAGACGATGGCCTGCTCAGGGGGTATATTATGAAGAAGCACGGCCTCAGTGTTACGGAAGCCAAGCAAATGCTCGATAACTACGTACAGGAGGTCAAAGAAGCTATTGACCGGCGGGAAATCGTGGTGTTTCCTGAGGTCGGACGCCTGTATAAAGACTACGAACAAAACCTTCAGTTCCTCGCGGATTCCACTAACTTCGAAATGCAATCCTATGGCTTGCCCACGGTCAGCTTCTATCCGATTGCCCGTTCTGCCCATCATAAAACTACCGGGAAGAAAACGGCGGCTACCGCTACGGTACCCGAATCCGATCCGGGTGGGCGTTTGAATACAGGGCTGGTCGCTGTGATCGGCGCTGCGGTTGTCGTCGTGGGCGTGGCCTTGTACTTTCTGGCCTTCGGTGCCGGCGGGCAGGGGGAAGAGAGCCTGCACCCTGTGCCTGCTTCCCGGGTCAATATCCGGCCGGGGGAGGATACACAGGCGGCCGGCGCACAGGAAGAGCGGCTTGCCGATGACCGTGCTGGCCTTTCTGCTGATACCCTTGAGCAGGGCCCAGTTCCACCAGCCGATTCAGATACTGAAGAACCGACTGCTGCCCCCGGCCAAAAGTCTTACGTAATTATCATTGGGGTGTTTGGCAACCCCAAGAACGTACAACGGCTCATCGACGACATTTACGATGCCGGCTACGAGCCCTACACCGAAAAAGCGGGAGATTTAACTCGGGTAGGGGTACAGCGGACGTATAAGACAGAAGCAGATATTGAAGCCGCTATTGCCGATGTCCGCAACCGGTTCACCAAAGACGCGAAGCTCTACCGCTGGTAATTATCCGGCAGGCTACTAAGCCTGAGCCATCTCCCCGGTTTGTTCCTCTTTGACCAGCAGCCAGGAAATGGCCGATATGCCCAGGGTCAATGCACAGACGACAAAAATGATACTTTTGTGCGCTGAGCCGCCAATAAGCTCACCGATGCCCAGGCTCGCTACCAACTGTGGCAACACCACGGAAAGGTTGAACAACCCCATGTATAAGCCCATCTTGGCCTGATCCACTTTTTGGGACATAATAGCGAAGGGCAGGCTGACCGTAGCTGCCCATCCAACGCCTACCACACCCATCAGGATATAGATGATAACGGGGCTATCGCCAAACAGCAGCAAACCCAAATAACCCAGTGCCATGACCGCGATGCAGCCGAAGTGTACCTTTACCCGTCCCAGCTTGGCTGCCAGGGGCTCCAGGATGGTAGCCGGCAGGATAGCCGCAACCGCATTCAGCACCAAAAACGCGACCGAGACTACCCGCCCCATTTCCAGCTCTATAGCCTGCGGTATATCATCGGCTTCCGTGAATAAATAGACCTCGTGTTGCACATAGGCAAACATATACACAAACATAGTCTGCACCCCAATCCAGGTAAATGAGTGGGCCGCCAGCACTTTCTGGAACCCAATCCGCCCGGCCTCAGCCTTGGGTTTGCCCGTTTCCCGTTGCAGCAGGACCTGAATGATGAGCACCGCCGTGACAGCCAGGCAAAACCCTTCCACAAAGCCGGGGCCGCGGTCCAGGCCAATTACTTTGAGGCTGATAGCGTAGACGGCATAGATGAGAAAACCCCAGAGTGGCCGGATAGCCTGAAGGGTCTCCCAGAGTGAAAACCCGGGTTTGTCTTCTTCCTCCTCCTCATCATCCGCTCGGGAAGAAGACAGCACCCGTGGCTCCTCTACAAAAAATACCGGTATGACAGACAACAGGAGCACCAGGACAGCGCCGGAGTAAATGAGGATATAGTTGTTCCAGATCGCTCCAACGGCGTAAGCCAATACGCCAAAGGTGCCCGAAATCGTCTGCATCCAGGTATAACCTTTGGTCCGTTCCTTGCCCTCCGGTGTTACATCGGCAATGATCGACCGGGTAGGGTTGAAGCTGACGTTAATAGCCAGGTCGAGGGTGAGGGCCACCAAAATGGCGATGCCCAGGATAGACTCCATGCCCATTGCATCCGATATCACGCCAATATTGGGCAGCGCGAGCAGCATGAGGGCAGCCAGTACGCCGCCGATCAGGATAAAGGGCCGCCGCCGCCCATTCAAAAACCAGACATTGTCACTAATGACCCCAATCAATACCTGCCCGATAATACCGGCAATTGGCCCGGCAGCCCATACCAGGCCGATGTCTTCGATTTCCAGGTGGTATTGGGTGCTCAGAATCCAGCTTAGGGCAGATATTTGTACCGACAGCGCAAAGCCCATGGCGGTGGCTGGTAAGCTGAGGTTGATGTAGAATAAGCTCGTCAGCCGTTTTTGCATGTCCAGCATAATCGTCCGGTTTTCCGTTTTTGTACCAATTGGATGTGCAAAAGGGGCATTATTGGAATAAGATCATCGCACTGCGCCCGGGCACTTGCAGGACGCCCCCTTCTATGGTGCCTAGCCCTTCTTCGGCAACCTTGTAGCCGTCAGCGGCAATGGTCCATGCGCCTTCCGGTATCGCAATACTTTTGTAGTCTTCATTGCCGTTAAGGGCAACGAGGATGTTGGCCCAGGAATCTTCATTAGCGTTACCGGAAATTTGGTAGGCAATGAAGTTCGTAAAATCCTCTGCCGGTAAAAACTCCAGGTGCTTTTTCACTTGTGCATTCGTCGTCATCCGGAAGGCAGGGTGGGCTTTGCGCAGGGCAATCAAACCCCGCACATAATCGTAAATCCCTGCGTAGGCGGCCTTTCTGCCCCAGTTGATTTGGTTGATGCTGTCTGGCGACTCATAGGAATTCTCGACGCCCGATTTGGTACGCCCAAATTCGCTGCCGGCGTGGAGAAAGGAGATGCCCTGTGAGGTCAGCACAGCCGCCAATGCCAGCTTGTGCATTTTGATCCGCTCTTCCTCGGAGGCTTCCGGGCAGGAGTTGATCAGGCGGTCCCAGAGGGTATGGTTGTCGTGGCAGGAGACATAGGTGACCGTTTGGGTGGGGTGGGTAGCCCAGGGCTTGTCTGAATAGGCCACTTTGCTGTAATCGACCTGCGGGTGCTCGGTGGAAGCGGCAATCCCGAATTTAACGTCCTCTTCCCGGCCTGGTTCGCCGCTGACGAAGGCGCGTTCTTCGTGCTCGAAGACACTGCCTTTGAGCCCATCGCGGATATCGTCGCTAAATGCAGCTACTCCTGGCATCTGTGCCGTATGGGCTTTAAGTGCCCGCCGCTCCACAGGCAAGGGGCTATCGGCTGCGGTCCAGCCCTCGCCGTAGACGATGATGCTGGGGTCAATCTGCTCCAGCGCATCCGCTACAGCATTCATGGTTTCGATATCGTGAATGCCCATAAGGTCGAAGCGGAATCCGTCGATGTGGTACTCTTCCGCCCAGTACTTGGCACTTTCCACGATATACTGGCGGACCATGGCGCGGTCTGAAGCGGTCTCATTGCCGCAGGCCGATGCATTGGAAAAGCTGCCGTCTTCATTATGCCGGTAGTAGTAGCCCGGCACCAGCTCATTGAAAAGCGACTGCTCCGTAAACCCGGTATGGTTGTAGACAACATCCAGTACCACGCGGATGCCCTGCTCATGCAAAGCTTTTACCATCGTTTTGAATTCCCGGATGCGGGAAGCCCCGTCGGCGGGGTCCATGGAATAGCTGCCCTCGGGCACATTATAGTTTTGGGGGTCATAGCCCCAGTTGTACTTGCGCTCTGATTCGGGCTTGCGCTCATCGATAGACCGGAAATCGAAGGCAGGCAAGAGGTGTACATGCGTAGCACCAAGCTCCCGAATATGGTCCAGCCCCGTCACGATGCCTTCCGGGGTACGGGTGCCCGTCTCCGCCAAGCCGAGAAACTTGCCTTTGTGAGTGATGCCGGACTCCGGGTGTACGGAAATATCGCGGATATGCAGCTCATAAATGACGGCATCGGTAGGGTGCTCAAAGGGCGGCCGGGTATCTTCTGCCCACCCTTCAGGGTTGGTGGCTTCCAGGTCAATGACCTGCCCGCGCATGCCGTTGGTGCCTACCGCTTTGGTATAGGGGCCAGGTACAGCGGCCCGCCATTCGCCATCCACTTTGACTTGGTAGGCATAATAGGTGCCAAGCAAGTCTTCCTCAAAAGCAGCAGACCAGGTCCCTTGTGCTCCGGGCTCCATGACGGTCGTCCGGATCGGTTCGCCATCGAGGGGGTGGTCGTAAAAGTGGAGCCGCACTTCCTGAGCCGGGGGAGACCAAAGCCGGAAGGTAGCGGCCTCCGGGGTATAGGTAAGCCCGAGGTCGTCATTGGTATAAACCGGGTAATCGTCGTAAGAATCGTACTGGGGAGGTTGATAGTTGTCGTCCTGGCAAGATGCCGTTAGCATAGTGGTTGCGATTAGGATCAAAAAAGAACGGAGCGATAGCATGATTCAGTTTTGTCCTAAAAATAGGCAAAGTTGGCTTTTATCGGCACAAATGCGCAATTATTAAATGATCGAAGCGCTGCATTAATGCATCATCAGCAGCAGGGCAGCAGGCTCCCGGTCACCAATAGCGGAACGTTTGGCCCAGCCGGGCGTATCGGAAACGGGCTGGGGCAGTAGCTCCGGAGGGGGCGGGCTTTCGTGTGCGATCCTGCCTTCGGCCGGGGCGGTTTCCTTTTCTGTGGTGGCAGGGCCAAAGACTGCGATGGCCGTATCGGTCATGATCTGGGTAACTTTTTTGAACCAAAGAGAGTCGCTCTGTTCCAAAGCGATGGCCGGCGAGGCAGCGTAAACGGGCCCAAAGCGCATAAATTGGCCCAGGAGCACCATGCAGGCAGCGACGGCTGCAGCTTGCCACAGGGGCACCGTTACGGTATAGAGCGGAATATTGCGCTGCTGATGTTTGCGGCGGAAAGCGGCCAGAAGGCTGGCTTTCAGGCTGGGGGGAGGGGAGGGGGCAGTGGAAAGGCCTTGGCCTGAACGGGCTGCATTGCGCAACTGCTCGTAGGCTTCCTGGCTACCGTGCTCGGCTACCAGGGCGCGTTCGGCCGCGTTAAGTTCGGCGTAGTCTTTATTTGCCAGCAGCTGTTCAATTTCAGTAGTCAGCTTCATCATCGTTTAATTATTTGGCCCCAGCACGCAACTGAGTAATTCGTTTAATTTTTTCAGGCTGTAGTGCAGGCGGGACTTGACCGTGCCTTCCGGACAATCCATAATCCGGCTGACTTCCTGAACGGAAAGCCCTTCCTGGTACCGCAGCAAAAAGCACTCCCTGTGGTGGGGGCGCAGTGCCTGCACGGCTTTTTCAATGTAGTGCTGTCGGGCTGCTGCGTCGAGGCCGTCCAGCAATTGCTCGGCATCCTCCCCGGCCAGGCTGGCCGGCACCTGCCCCATAGGCGGCTGTTTGGACCGCCGCCGGTACTCGTTCTTTACCATATTGCCGGCTACGGTGTAAATCCAGGCTGAAAACCGCCGCCCGGGGTCAAAGGCCTCCGGTTTTTCGATGATTTTCAGAAACAGCTCTTGGGTGAAGTCATGTGCCTGTGCTTCGGCCTGACCCAGCATCCGGTAAAAGTACCGGTACAACCGGCCGCCGTAGCGCTCGTAAAGGGCGTTGAAGGCAGCTTCCTGGCCTCTCTGGATTTGCACCATGAGTGCCTCGTCGGTCGGAGAAGCAATAGAATCGGAAAAATCAGGCATACAAGCCGGGTATTTTAGAAGGTTATACACTTGCAGCCGGGCGGGGTTCAAAACGGCAGAAAATAATTTTGGCAGGCGGCTTGGAAAGCCCGGTCTATCGAACATCCATCCGGGATCATCGAAAATATCCTGCCTTTTTCAACCAATTTGTCTTAATTTGTGGTTGCAACTTAAATTGTTGAATATGCAAAAAAACCTCAAGGCATTATTTGGTGACCACCACGGGCTGGATGAGCGGAGCATTGACGCCCTCACCCGCGCCTTGGCCAAGGAAAACCTGCCTGGATTTGATTATATTGAATTTAAGCAAGCCCTGGGGCGGCTGCAGGAGATGGATATGGATGAAGCCACCGCCTTCCGCTCTGCCTTCGCTACCGCTTCTACCATGGGGCTGACAAAGGAAAAACTGCTGAAAACCGCCCATCACTACAAAACGGTGCTGGATACCGAAAACAAGCAGTTTGAACAGTCCCTGAACCGCCAGATGAAACAGCGGGTAGAGTCTAAAATGGCGGAAGTGCAAAAAATGAAAAAGCAGGTAGAGGAGTACCGCCAAAAAATTAAAGACCTGGAAGGCAAAATCCAGAAGGCAGAAGCTACTATCGCCTCGGCTGATGGGGACATACAGGCGGCTAAGGAAAAACTGATATCTACCAAGGATGCCTTTCAGCACGCCCTGCAAAGTATTGTAAATGAAATAGAGAAGGACATCGAAAGCATGGAGTCCTACCTCTGACGGAAATTCAACCGGTGGCTTTGGCCAATCTGCCTTTCATACATTGGCCAGCCACTCTAACCTATGTATCACTCTCAAGATTAGATAACAATTATGGCTACATCTTCGCCAAACTTCGATCAATCTGAACTGAAGCAGAAATCTTTCTGGAAACGCCCCGAGGGCGTCACCGGCGCTGTCTTTCTCGGCGCCCTGATTCTGGGAGGCGGCTATTTGCTGGCCGTCAATATGGGGGCTATCGTCGCCCTGCTTCAAAATACCCTCTATCTGGCTATTCTGCTCGCCATCCTGGCTGCGGTGGTGTACATGGTGCTCGACCCCCGCATGCGCAACCTGGTCTGGTATATGTATAAGAGCATCATGCGCAAAGTGACTGGTGTTTTTGTTCAGGTCGACCCCATCGGCATTCTCAAAAGCTATGTGGAGGATCTGCAAAGCAACCTGGTCAAAATGCGGAAACAGATTGGCCTGCTGCGCGGGCAAATGCGTAAGCTGCAAACCTTAGTAGAAGACAATGAGCGCACTATAGAGGAGCAAATGAAAATGGCCAGCGCGGCCAAGGAAAAAAATATGGACAGCCAGGTGGTCCTGGCTACCCGCAAGGCTGCCCGCCTCAAAGACAGCAACGAGAAATACAATGCGCTGCTCAGTAAAATGGATGTGATGTACCGCATCCTCAAAAAGATGCACCAAAATTCGGAAATCCTTCTCGAGGATACCAAGGATCAGGTGCAGCTCAAAGAACAGGAACGCAAGGCCATTCGCACCTCCCACTCTGCGATGAAGTCGGCCATGAGCGTGATGTCCGGAGACCCTGACAAGCGGGCGATGTTTGATGCCGCTATGGAAGCTATTACGGATGACGTCGCCAACAAGGTAGGCGAAATGGAACGCTTCATGGAGATGTCCTCTAACGTGATGAATTCCATCGATCTGCAGCAAGGCATCTTTGAGGACGAGGGCTTGAAAATGCTGGAGCAGTGGGAGAAAGAAAGTACGCTTATGCTCATGGATGGCAAAGCAGGCAGCAGCAATGATACGCTCGATTTGGATTCCTCCTTTGCTGAGCCTGAACGCAAGCGGGATAGCAGCAGCGGCAAGGATTCCTACGACAGCTTTTTTGAATAAGGGCAATGGTGATCAAATACACCCGTCAGCGGGGCCAGCCGGTTGCTAGCTAAAGCAGCCAACTGGCCCCGCGTCATTATTCGGCGGGCCTCTCGCATCCGCGATTCACGGCTGCTGTCTGCCAGGCTGGCCTGCGGCATGGGCTGCAGCTGATGTGATCAGGCACTTACGCTTTACTGGGAGTCTTCCCGTTGGTCTTCAGTCCCTTCTTCCGCATCTGGTTTAGTTCTGTTGGAGCTTTCCTGCAGCTCCTCCAAGAGCCCAAGCACTTTGGCCCGTTTTTCCCAATTCTTGCGGGCCAAAAGTTGCATATCCTCAATGTTATCCTGCTCGTCAACTATTTCTATGCCCAGCAGGGTCTCAATTACATCCTCCATCGTGACAATCCCCGCCATGCCACCAAATTCATCGACGACCAGGGCGATGTGTTCCCGTTTCTCCATCAGCTGATTGAAGAGGTCGGGCAGGGGGACTTGCTCATTGATGATGAGAATTTCGCGCATGATTTCCCGCAAGGTAGCCTGGCCGTTATCGTTTATCATATTGCTGAGGAGTTCGTCTTTGAGGACGAAGCCATTAATATGGTCTTTGGATTCGGCGTAGACAGGGATGCGGGAAAACTGAAGCTTTTTATTGTTTTCGTAGAACTCCTGTATTTTGCGCTCCTGATTGGCTGCTTTTACGACCGTTCGTGGGGTCATGACATCTTTGGTCCGGATGGTATTGAGCCGCAGCAGATTGTGGATAATCCGGGATTCATTGCTTCTGAAAATGCCTTCCTTTTCCCCGATTTCCGCCATTGCTGAGAAGTCGGCCCGGCTCAGTACGCTTTTGTCTTTGTCTTTTTTGAGCAATTTGGTGATAAACTGGCTAAGCCAAACGAGGGGGAACAGCGCGTAGATGACGATGTTGAGCGAGTTGACTGTAAACCCGGACAGCCGCTTCCAATTGTTGGCCCCAAGGGTTTTGGGGATGATTTCGGAAAGGATCAGGATGGCTAGGGTCATTGCAGCCCCGACGAAAGCTTCTACAGAAAAGGGCAATGCCAGGCCGCCGATCACCATATTCTGATCGCCGTAGAGCTTACCCGCCTGAGCGCCTACGCCAATGGCCCCCACGGTATGCGCAATCGTATTGAGGGTGAGAATAGCCGAAAGCGGCCGGTCGATATCTTCCTTAAAGGCCTTCAGGAGCCTGCCCGTTTGGGTCCCCTCTTTGTAAGTCACCTCTACAAAAGAAGGTGTTATGCTCAGGAGCACTGCTTCCCAAATTGAGCACAGGAAGGAAAACAGAATCGACATGATAAAAAACAAGCCCAGTAAGACCATAGACGGGATTCAGATAATTTCGTCAAAAATAAGCAAACAATCCTTCGATTGATAAAAAATGGGCTATCCCTTTGTGGAGATAGCCCATTTTAAACCCGTTTACCGCAGGCGTTAATTCAAATAAATCCGTTGGTAAGGAATAAGGATTTCGTTGCGCTCCAGATTGTTAATTTCGCGCAAACGTTCTACCGTAGTGCCATGCGTCCGGGCAATATTGAACAGGGAGTCGCCTTCCTTAACGATATAGACCTTGCGGACCCGCTGTTGCGGAGGCGGGCTATTGTAAGCACTGGGCTGCCGGTAGCCTTTTTCCTGCAGGCCGGGCGCATCGTAGGCGGTAGGCCCGGTATAGGTTGATGGTTGCTGGTTGCTGTAGGCAGCTGGTGGATTGGAAACCGAAGGCCGGTTCAGGAAATAGGGCGTATTGCGGTACTCGTCACTGGACTGTTCCTGCCCGAACTGCTCTTCAGAAAAAGATTCCCCATTCGAGGAGGCGGGCGGGTTTGCCTGGCGGGTATTATTGTAAGCATCGGGCCGTGGGCCTGCCTCCTCTCCCTTTGAACGCATGTAGGAATAGTTGGAAGGAGTGGCGGGTTGTTGAGCCGAATTGTATTGCTGTTGGATGCGGTCTTCCGGGCAATCGCAGTGTGTTATCCGGACCTGCTGCCCGACCTTGACCATTTGGTTGGGAGACAAGTTGTTGATTTCCCGGAACTTTGATTCGGTGTAACCATACCGCAGTGCCAGAGCAGCCACCGTCTCGCCTGGCCGAACAATGTGGAATTTGTCGGCGGTGGCTGCATTGGCAGGGCGCGCCAGGCTGTAGTTGGAATAGGCCTGTGGCTGGCTGCCCGGCGAGCCGCCCTTCGCGGCAAGCTGCTTATTGGCTGGCGCAGCCGGTGGAGCCACCTGTAACTGTTCCTTAGGATAGATAGTATTGGAGGTCTTTTGGTTCCACGTCTTGAGCTGGTCTACCGTTACACCGTATTGCTTGGAGATCCGGTACAGCGTTTCTCCTTTTTTGACAATATGAACAGTAGATTTCGGCTTGGTATCAGCTAGCTGTTTGGGGGCTGTTTCGGCTGTAGGGCGGGGCTGGGTGTAAGCCGCAGCATCGTAGGAATCCGGAGCTGCTGCCGGAGTGTTGGGCTGTTGGCCTACTGTATAAAACTCCCCCTCGGCGGCCCGGGCGGTGAACTCCTCTTCTGCGGGTTCAGTGGGCATGGCGTAGTCTTCACCGTTGCAAACGCGCCGTAGGTGCCGCTTGAGTTTCCGGCCGTTTACTTTTTCCAGCCGCAGGGTATTGTTCAGCGCATCTTCGGCATTGATGCCGCTGCGCTCTTCCACGATGCCTACCTCAGGGACCAATACAATATCGGAGTGGGGGTTCCCCTCAAATTCCGAATATTGATGGAAAAGGTAGGCGCCGGAGCACTCATTTTCCAGCCGGCCTTCGAAGAATACCTCTGCCCGCGGGTTTTTATAGGCGATATTTTCGCCAATAGTGCCCATTTTCCGGTCGAACTGAAAGCGGTATTTAGGCGAATCGTAAAGGATGACATTATCATTGATCAGGTAACGGGCGGCATAAGTAATAGGAGAAATATAGTAACGGTTGCCTTTCTTGACCACCATGCTCACCTGATCGATGTTGCTGTTAATAGCGTTGACGAGATTTTCGTCGAACACCGCATTATTGCAGCGAATAAACTGAGCAGGCATGAAATCCTGTGGCGTTTGGCTTTCAACACCTACCTCGAGAATGATTTTTTCCCCGGGGGTGGTATTAACCTGATACATAATGTAGGGCTCGCTCTCCGCGCCGTTTTGGTAGGCGTATTCCAGCCGGTCCATGCAAGCATCGTCGAACAAGATATAGCGGTTGGCTGCAGATACGGATGTGTTGAGGAAGAGCAAGAGCAGTACAGTGAGGAATGTGGTTCTCATGTGATTGAATTTGAGCGCCCGCGGTGGCCCAATTTTTTGTTTGGCCGTAAAAGCCGGGCAATTAACTTGTACAAGGTAAATCAATTCGCGAACTTATGCAAGTTTACGGTTTTCATACCAATTTGTTTCACAGTGGGTTAACGCTGTACGAATGGATGAGATTGTTTGGTCTGGCAAGGTTTTCGGATGAAAGGCAAGCTCAGGAAGGGATCTGCCGGCTGTCTACCAATCCGATCTCTACGGCATAGAGAATGAGCTCTGAAGCACTGCTCAGCCCCATTTTTCGCATGATGTTTTTCCGGTGAGTGTAGATAGTATGCGTGCTTAGATTAAGCTTGCTGGCAATCTCCTTGGCGATGAGGCCTTGGGCAATTAGCCGGACGATCTCTATTTCCCGCGGGCTCAGTGGGGTCGGGCTGCAGCTGACCTCCGGAGTAGCCGGTGAGGGCGTAGACTGTTCCGGGAAGCTCTTTTCCAGCAGGTAATCCAGTACGCGGGTACAGAATAGCTTTTCCTGTTTGCCTGCGGCTTTGATGGCATCAAAAACTTCCTCTTCTCCGCACTCCTTAGTTAGAAAGCAATTTACGCCCAGCTGCAAGACTTTATAGATGCGCTCTTTTTCCTCGTCATCGGTCATAATCATGATGCGGGAGGCTGGGTGCTGCGCTTTTATGCGCTCAACAGTGGAAATGGAGAAGGCAGCCGATTGATTGTAATCAAGGATGACCACATCCGGCTTACGTTGCTGCAGTACGCTCATCAACGCTGCTTCATTATCCGCTTCCGCCACTACGTCAAAGCTCTCTTGCTTTGACATTAAATGGCGCAGTCCTGCTCTGATCAGGTGTTGTGCATCCGCGATGACTATAGATATTGAATTCATGCCTCCTTTTGATCCGGTGTCTGCCCGCTAAATTAGAGTCTAAATATGAGTACAACAAATTAATTTAGACTTAGTTTAGATAGTTCCCCGGCGCTGTCGGGCCCGTGGTACATGGGCAGCGGGCCACTTCCGCCGGGGCGGGAGCAGGTCTTTTGAGTTTAATGCTTAATACTTGCGAAGCTCCACGAATAGCTCATTGCCCAAGCGGGGTGGGATACTGTCTTGGGCTATTTCCAGCCGTTGCAGTTCGAATGGCGGAGCAAAAAGGGCTTGGTATTCGTGCTTTGTGCCACCAAAGGGCGGGCCAGGGCGCTCAAAGGGCTGGGCAAACAAGACACCGGCGAGGCGGCCCTTTGGCTTGAGAAGCTGAAAAGCCTGGCGTACGTAACCGGGGCGCTGACTGGGGTGTATGGCGCAGAAAAAAGTCTGCTCCAAGAGAAGGTCCACTTTGAGGTCCAGCTCGAAGAAGTCTTGTGCCAGAAGGTGTGACTCCGGAAAGGAAGGCGCTTTTTGGCGAAGCAGCTCGAATGCCGCCGGGGCCCAGTCGCAAACGTAGACATTCGGAAACCCCTGTTCGTGCAGCCATACCGCTTCATGGGCATGGCCGGCACCCGGAATCAAGATGGACCAGCTGGGCTGGGCATTAGCCCGCAGGTAGTTGAGCAGGGGCGGCGAAGCGTAGCCGATATCCCAGGGCGTATTGTGGTCTTGGTAGCGTGTTTCCCAGTAGCTTGCAGTCAGGTCGTTCATAGGTTAGTCTTGAAAGCGGTTTTCAGCGGAGTAGTCCTCATCGGGCCGGGGGTATGCCGGTTCGGCCTCCTTGAACTTGACCCGGAGTTGGTAGCGGGGGTTCATGCCTTGAATAACAGGGCTGAACATGGTATTCATCAGGTCGATGGCTTGTGATTTCGCTTTCTCCATGATATCGCTTTCCTGAGCCTCACGCCGGAACTCCCGGCGCAGCACATCAAAGTTTTTGTTGAGGTCAATGCTTTCCACCTCCCGCATCCAGCCGATGTCCAGTTTGTCAATCTTTGGGAAGACCTCGTGAGACAGGATGACAGGCTCGGGCAAAGTGATGGTTACGATGCCTTGCTTGGAGTTCAGCCCGATGTCGAAGTACTCGTTGAGGCGAAACCCTACTTTCAGGATGCTGATGGCGGAGACTTCTATGTCGGAAGAGGAAACGGAAAAGCCCAGAAAGCGGGTTTGTAAGTTTTTGTTCAGCCCCTTTTTGTCGCGCACCTCCATAGTAGCCAGTTCGGCGATCACCCGTTCTATCTTTTCCTGCAGCAAGCCCCGGGAACGGCTGAAGTCCTGTACCGCCGCCCGTTCTTCCAACCGTTTGAGCATGGGGTTGAGCGCCTCCTGCATAGCTACCCCACAGGGCGTGTTGACGTCTTGCCCCTTGGCATAGATGCTTTGCCCTTTCACCGGCACGAGGGTGGTAATGACCTGGGTAACCAGAAAACAAGTGTATTTGCCGGCGACCTCCCGCAGGGCTTCAATAGCGCCGCCGCCTTCGTTTTCGTACCAGGTTTCGTACAATTGGCTGGTGGTGTCGCGGAGTTGCACGAAGTCGTTGAAGTAGAGCTCCCGCAGGTAAGGGTGGTGCTGCTCGTACTCCTCCTGCAGGCGCCCCATATCGCTATCGCTCAGGTTCATGCGCCGGCCTACGTGCTGCAGAATACTCATATTGACATCGTAGACCAGCTCGTCGAAGCCGCGCCGGTTGTTATTGGGGTCGGAAAGGATGGATAGTGCCCGCTCTTCATCAATGGGCACGCGGAAATCTGAGGGGACATACTCGACCTGATACTCCTTGGGCACATTGCTGTACCCGGGCGGTGATACATACTTTCGGAAAAGCAGCACCCCAACGATAGCAAGGATGAGAATGACTAAAAGCGCGCGGAGAATCCTCCGCGGGCCGCCCCCGGAAGAAGGGTAATCGTTATTTCTGGCCATAGCGTATTACGATTCAAATTTATGACGGCAGGCCCTGCCTTTCGTCACGTTGTCTCACATTTAAAAAACACAAAGATGATAACAAATGTGCGGAAGTTGGGTTTGCGGCGGCCCGGAAATTAGCTTGGGGGAGGCTGGGCTGCCGGTATTGCGCTATCTCAGGCGTATCGGAGCACATCAGGAAAGCAAAGATTGAAGAGGCGGGCGTTGGTATTAGTTGGAGCCTTAGCTGAACCTGAGTGGCTACCTTGTTCAAGTCTTACTTGCCCTTATCTAAATGCCAGGAGTCAGCCTCCGGTTCGGTACCCGGTTTCGCCTTAAAACAAGAGCAAACCAAAGGGCGATTGCAGACACTACAATGGCTGGGAGATAAGGAAAACCCTCCACAACAAAGGGAAAGAGTATCAACAGCGCGAGAAGGCGGAAGAATTCTAGGGGGATATAGCCCGTTTTTCGTTCCAGTATTCGGCCGTGCGCAAGAATAGAGAGTAGAATACTAGTGGAGTGTTTCAGAAATGACTAACCGAAGAAACCCAGTAAAACCAGGGCGCCCAAGCGTGAAATACGCTGTGCTATTTCGGACTAGTCGCACTAGCTGTGATAAAACCAATTTGCTGAAGTGAGAGGCTCTCCCGAAAGCTGATCATATAAACAAATAAAAGCGCTGTAATAACACTGTTAGCCAGAACGTAAACGCCCAGGCCGAGGGGGAGTGCAGGCTCGAATTTCACTCTTAGCCCATTCTCGTCCACTTCATATGCAGGCGCCTCGTGCTGAAGCCCCTGCGGCAACCAACGGGGGTGTGCGAAGAATATCTGTATTTTTTCCTGCCACCGGCGGGCTTTTTTAGCCATCCGAAAAAGGTGCTTCCAATAAAAAAGGTGGGCCTGGAAAGGGTCCGTACTACGGAACCCGGAGGTGATCCCGAATTTTACAGGCGCTTCTTCCGGCGTGTAAGTGCCAAACAAGCGGTCCCAGATGATGAAAATCCCACCGTAATTAGTGTCCAGGTATTGGTCATTGTAAGCGTGATGTACCCGGTGATTGGAGGGCGTGGCCATGAATTTTTCGAGTATCCCCCAGTTTTCGACCAAACGGGTATGCACCAGCATTTGGTAAAAGCCAATGGTTGCAATGGCGACCGTTACCGCTGCCGGGTCAAAACCGGTAAGCGGGAGAATGGACCAAAAAGGAGTACGGAAAATGACAGCAAAAGCAGAAACCCGAAATACAGTAGTCAGGTTCAGCTCCTCACTTTGGTGATGTACGATATGCGCAGCCCACATGAAATTGATCTCATGGCTAAAACGATGAAACCAGTACCCGGCCAAATCCGCACATAATATCAGTACTAGAAAAGATAAGGCGGTATGGGGAATGTGATACAGTGCAAAGTTGTCGTAGACGTAAGTGAAAACGAAAAACGAAATAATAATCCAGAAAAAGTCAAACAGGCGCTCCAGCAACCCGCAGCAAAGGTTGACCACAACATCAGATAAGTTGTAATAATCCTTGTTTTTCCGATGAGCTGCGATCCATTCCACAGCTACCATGACAAAGAGCAATGGGATGAGGTAAGCAATAAATCCTAGTTTTTCCATCTTTCGATTATTTGTAGTTGTGGGTGTATGATTATATCCACCGCCCGGTATAGCAGAAACATGCAAACGGCCATTAGCAGGTGGCTAATATCGTGGTGGTTGAAGTAGGTATGCAGCGCCAATTGGGTATTGTAAGTAAAAGCTGGCAGGAAGGAGAACAGCAGGGCAATAACCAAAGCCCGGCTGCCGGGGTGCTTGGTTCGGTAGTAATGGTAAGCCTGTAAGGGTAGAACAGCCCCGGCCATTCCAATGGCGGCATTCACCTGAGTCACCAAAAAAGACTTAGTCATCAGCATAAGTAACCAAAAAGCCAGGTATTGTATAACAAAGCCGGTGGAGAACCATCGGAACCACCGAGGCGATATTTCGCTGCGGGCAAAGTGCAGCGCCGCCCATTCAATCAGGAGGATACCCGTTGCACTGAACGCCCAGCCAATCATCTTCCACTCAAAACTAAAAAGATAAAGAAAGGCATGCCCAATAAAAGCGGCGCAGGTAGTCGCGATGCCGGTCAGCAAAAAATAATAGCGAAAGCAGGAAAATACCTTTCCGGATTGAGCACACCGGCCCAGCCGGTAAAATGCGTAAAAGCATACCAAAGCGGTGATGAAATCAGTTAGCGAAGTAACGGGCTCCAAAATCTGTATGCCGCAAACGGATATGGGAGGGGAGTCACCCATCTAAATGTTGGTTTGAATAGGCTAAGGTCGTGAAATATTGGAAAAAAAAGAAGCGGACTGGTGCGACTAGACCTAAATATTTGACCGTCTTTTCACGCTTGAGCGCTTACTGCCACGATAGCTATCGGGGTCAATTGTCAAGCATCTACAGCTCAATCCACTAGCCTGATAATGAGAGGCATGAGCAATAAAAGGCCACACGGGCGGGCGATAACCATTTCAGTGCTTTCCCTTCTGTTTGGTGGCCATCCAGTACACCAGATCAAGGTATTCGTAAAACCGGCCTTCCCGTATTGTAAGCTGAGCTGTTTCGATTTGGTGCCGCCAGGCTTTCAGTAATGCCCGGCGTTGGCGCAGGCCGGGAGCATCCAGAAGCTGTTGCAGGTATTGCAGCAGCAGGGCGGTGCTTTGCGGGTACAACTGGGGTTGGCTGCTACGAAATGCTTGTATTTGATAAGGTAAAAGCTCGGTGTGCTGCAAGTCGAAGTGGATAAGCAATTGCAATAGCCGGGCAAAGTGGTAGACCTCCTCCAGGGTTTTTTTCCGGTGCCGGCCCAGGAACAAATTAATCGTGGACTGGGCTTCGGCCGCCGCGTTACTCAGTAGCTGGCAGAGCGCCAGGAGGTAGAGCAAGGACTGCTGGTTGGGGTAGGAAAGGCGCAATTGCCCCTCTTCAAGTTGGGGCACAAGGCGGGCTGCGAGCTGCCGGCCCCGCTCGTAAGCTTGCTGAGCCCTAAGCATATTGGCTTCCAGCAGGGTACTGCGCTCTAATACACGCTGCTCGATGCCGCGCAGCCGCTTAAATGCGGGACGTTTTGGCAGTTTCCGAAGTAGAAAACCAGCGCATCTAGGAGGTGCTCGTAAAGGTGGCGCCTGACAACGGCGAAGTGCCCCTTGTCCAGCCCGAGGGCCGACCGCGCCAGGTCTTCGTCATAGCGCTCCTGCCGCCGCAGTATTTCGTAGAGGCTATAGTAAGCGGGGGCGCGCCCCGGGCTGTGGCGGTGCGCATAGTACGCAAAAGCCCGCTGCTCTGCCGGTGTTAGTGCCTGAACCAAATAAAAGAGCCGGGTTTGGGGTGTTTGCATTAGACCTTTAATAAATAAGGGTTAAAAAATTCAGAAAAAAAATATGAAGAAGCAATTTATGAAAATTAGATCTTTAATTATAAGCCAATTTTCAGTTTGCCTTCCCCGGCCAATTCCCTCATCTTTGGATCAAAATTGAAGCAAATGAGATACTGGAATACCCTTTTACTATTATTGGCCGCCCCGGGTTTCGCTTTCTGCCAGGGGGAAGTGTGGGAGAGCTTTCTCATGGCCGATTGGGCCGGGGAGCCCCTGGAGACGGCCGGTTAGCTGTATGTGCCTACCACTGCCGGTTTAGCCATTTACGACAAAGCAACGGCCTCGGTGGACTTAATCAATAAAGCCAACGGCGGGCTAGTCTCTAATAGCATCGAGGCGGTAGCGCAGCATCCCCTTACCAATGACCTGTACATTGGCACCTACGATCTGGCACTGATGGTGCGCCCGGCCGGCACGGACGAATGGCAGCACCTGCCATACCCGGATGCTTTCGAGCCCGTGCTGGAGGGTGGAATTAAGCGCTACGGGCGGCTCGCTATCGATTATCGAGCCTGCCCCCGGGCAACTCAGGGTGCTGGCCCCGCAGCGGTACCTCTACCATTGGGATGGAAACGAGTGGTCAGATGAAGGGCAAGTAGGAGGCAGCCCGTCCGCCCTTCGCCTGTACCTGCTTTCGGAGGGTACGCTGCTTTCGGTCACGGGCCGGGCGCTGCAGTTTGAAGGCCACCCAGCTGTACCTTATGCCGATTACCCCTTTCCCGCTACCCTGCATGGCTTTGCCAATGACGCGCAGGGGCAGCTCTGGGGCAAAGCGGGTTCAGAATCGATCTTGAATATGTCTTCGGATGAGGTGCTGGCCGTTGACGGGACCGGTGGGTCGCCCCTGGGGTTCAGTCAGTATGCTTTTGCGCCAAACGGCTCTTTCTGGTGCATATTCGGCAATTCAGCCTATCATCAAAGCAGCGGGCAGTGGACAAGTTACGACGATTCGAACAGCAGCTTGCCGGGCACTTTTGGCTGGCACCTGGCCCCCGGGCAACAAGGGGATGAAGCCTGGATGGCTACCTATGAAGCCGGCCTGTACCGATTCGCTGGCGGGCAGTGGCAGGCTCAAAACCACCCGGCTTTTTACCAATCCTATGTAGCTGACGTGGCTTCAATCCCCGGCGGGGCAGCGGTTGTGCTGATTGATGCAGGGGTATCCACCACAGCGATTTGGGACGGGCTCTCCCTGACCGAGCTTGCCGAAGGCGACCAGGGGTTTAAGGATGTGCCGGTCAGCGACCTGTACTACGCTCCCGAAACCGGCCGGCTGTGGGCACTCGGCTATAGCAGCCTGCAGTACCTGGAAGATGGGGAATGGCAAAGCCCATTTACGGCCTTGCCATCTGTACCTCGCCAAGCTTAGCTTACTTCAGCCCCTTAAACTTGATGCCAAAGTCCATCTCCATATCGGGGTCTTTCAAGTCTTCCTGAGGGATTTCGATGACCACGGTTTGTTTGTCCACCCGCTCGGCGTAATCGGAATCCAGGCGCTTCTTGACCTTGCCCGGGAAGTGGATGGTCAGCCGGTAGGGCTCATCGCCCATCATGCCTTCCACCATCTGCATTTGCTGCTTTTCTTCTGCTGACATGTCGCCCATATCCTGGCCGCGGCGGGATACCCTCAGCCGCTTGCCATCCAGTGCAAATTGGGTCTGTGCACCCATCATTTCTTTGACCATTTCGGCCTGTGCGCCCATAGGCTCCGCCTGATCGCGCATCCCCATCATAGTCTCCATGAAGTTGCCGCCCTGCTCAAAGTTTTCGATATGATCAAACTCATTAATCGTGGTAATTTTGAAGAGCGACTCCGATTGGTTGATTTGCAGGCGGAGCTTCATATCCATCAGGCCCTTCACCATTTTGATGTTGGCCTGCTTTTCTGCTTCCGTTAGCCCGGCAGTTTCCGGGTTGATGCCTTCCAGGCTATCCAGAAGGGATTCAATGGACCGGCCTTCTTCTTTCAGTTCTTTCGCAATGACTTCCGAGAAAGAGATGACCGTATCTGCCGATTCCGACATTAGCAAGCCCTCCATCATCAGTGTGAAGGGGTCTTCCTCTTCTTCTTCCCCCTCTTCGTCTTCACTTTGCAGCCCCATCAGCAAGAAGGGGTAAATGCCGCTTAAGTCCATAGTGGATTCGTAGCGGCCGCTGCCATCCGCCTCAATCCAGAGTTCTTCCTCGTTGCTGGTGCAAGAGGTGAGCCAGGCAGCCGTGAAGAGCAGGAGCAGGTAGGACAATTGTTTCATTATTTTTAAATTTTCGGGATGAAAAGATGCCCAAAGATAGGTATTAATTATTTCGCACCCGGCCGGTACCTTGTCCGCCGGCAACAGCATTTCTACCTGATTTGGTAGCAAAGCTTTTGATTTAAGCTATTTATTGAAGAACTTTGAGACAGCATCCTGGCCATTGATAAACCACCACTCGCACTTCGCAACATCAAATACAGACATCGATAACATGGAAACCCTTTTAGCGAAAGCCCAACAACAATTTGGCAAACCATACGAAGACCTGCTCAACCTGCTAGGCTTGTTGCAGGAGGTACTGGTTGAGAACGGCGAGCCCGAACTGGCCCGGCAGATCCCTTGGATTGGAGAAGCTGGGGTGCCCGGTCAGCTGACCACCCGGCATTTGCAGCTGTACTCCCTGGTCTTCCAGCTGATGAGCATGTCAGAAATCAATGCGGCGGTACAGTACCGGCGGCAGGCTGAAGATACGGCCGGGAACCCGGAGCCGGGCCTTTGGGCTGAAGCATTCCAGCGCCTGAAGGAGGCTGGGATTGACCCGGATCAGGCAGTGGAAGCCTTGCGTAAAATTTCTGTAGAGCCTGTGTTGACGGCCCACCCTACCGAGGCCAAACGCACGACTGTACTGGAGCACCACCGCGAACTCTACCTGCAGCTGGTCAGGCGGGAAAACCAGATGTACAACCAGCGGGAACGGGAGGAGCAAAGCCTCCAGATCAAGGAAAGCCTGTATCGGCTTTGGAAGACGGGGGAAATCTATTTGGAAAAGCCCGATGTCACCTCCGAGCTGCGCAACGTCATGCATTACTTACTGGAAGTTTTTCCGGATTTGATTGAAATCATGGACCGGCGCCTGGAAAAAGCAAGCGAAAAAATTGGCCTGGGCCCCAACCGCATTGCCCGTTCCCACGCTTATCCCCGGCTGACGTTTGGCGATTGGGTGGGGGGCGACCGGGATGGCCACCCTCTGGTTACCGCTGAGGTCACCCAGCACACCCTGCTGCGCTTGCGGCTCAATGCCTTTGTCGCCATCCGCCGGAAGCTGGCCCGTTTGGTCCGCCACCTCAGCTTTGCCTGTTCCATTGAGGAGTTGATCCCGGCGGCGCAAGACCGCATCCGTGAAATGGTGGAAGAACTCGGCCAGGAAATAGGCCAGGAGGCACTCGGCCGCAACAAAGGGGAAGCCTTCCGGCAGTTTTCCAATTTGATGCTGGTCAAATTACCGGTGGATACGCAGCGCGGACACGCTGTGCAACTGTCGGAGCGGCTGGGCAGCTACTTTCACAGCCAAGAACTGGTAGATGACCTGGCGCTGCTCCAACGCGCCCTGGAAGCTTTTGGTGCGGCAACGGTAGCCTACCGGGAAGTCGTCGTGGTGCGGCGGGTGGTAGAGACCCTGGGCTTCCACCTGGCGGCTCTGGATATCCGGCAGAACAGCGCCTTCCACGACAAGGCTGTGGCACAATTGCTGAAAGCCGCCCTTATGCCCGAAACGGATTTCCCCAGCTGGCCGGAAGAACAGCGCCGCGCCTTTTTGACCCAGGAGCTGGACTCGGCCCGCCCCTTTACCCATCAGGATGCTGAGTTGGAGCCTAATGCGCAGGCCGTCATCGAGTGCTACCGCACCCTTAAATCGCACACGGACAAGTACGGGATCAACTGCCTGGGCTCCTTTATTGTGAGCATGACCCGCTCGGTCTCCGACTTATTGGCCGTTTACTTGCTGGCGCGGGAGGCCGGCCTGGTCGAGATGACTGAAGCCGGATTGGTTTGCACCGTCCCGGTTGTACCCTTGCTGGAAACCATTGATGACCTGGAGCGGGGCGCTGAGATCCTGCGCGAATTTTTAGCGCACCCCTTTACCCAACGCTCTATGCAGTACCTACAGCAGACCCGGCAGTGGGAGCGGCCCCGGCAGCAGGTCATGGTGGGCTATAGCGACAGCAACAAAGACGGCGGCATCATGGCCAGCCAGTGGTACCTGTACAAAGCCCAGCAGCGCCTTTCCAGGGTGGGCGAGGAGCTCGGCGTAGATATTATGTTTTTTCACGGCAAGGGGGGGTCCATCAGCCGGGGGTCCGGCCCGACGGCTTCCTTTTTGAATGCCTTGCCTTGTGGGACGCTCAACAGCCGGATCCGGTTGACGGAACAAGGGGAAACAATCGCCCACAAGTATGCTTACAAACTCAATGCTGCTTACAACCTTGAACTGCTGCTGGCCAGCACTTTCGCCAAGTCTCTGCTCGACCAGCAGTCGCCCTGCGGCGGGCACCCCCAGGAAGCTCTTCTGGAGCGCCTGGCGCAGGACAGTCGGGAGCATTATGCCGCCCTGCTGCATACCGATGGCTTCATCCCTTTCTTCCGGCAGGCCACGCCCATTGATGCCATTGAAACCAGCAAGATCGGCTCCCGCCCGGCTAAGCGTACCGGTGCCAGCACCCTGGCTGACCTGCGGGCCATTCCCTGGGTATTTGCCTGGAGCCAGGCCCGGTACCACATGACGAGCTGGTACGGCATGGGCACGGCACTGGAGCAGCTGGAAAAAGAAAAGCCTCAGGCCTACGAAATGGTGAAGGCTGCGTGTAAGGAAGACCCCTTCCTAGGCTACGTCCTTACAAATGTAGACAATAGCGTGGCGGAAGTGGATCTTGAAGTCATGCGCGCCTACGCTGGCCTCGTAACGGATGAAGGGATCCGGAGCCGGTTCTTGCAGTTGTTTGAATCGGAATGGGACCGGGTGCGGCATCAGCTGGATCAATTGCTGGGCGATAATTACGAGCAGCGCCACCCGCGGCGGCACCATATCAATCAGCTGCGCAACCAGGTGCTGCGGCCGCTCCACCACCACCAAATTGAGCTGCTCAAAAAGTGGCGGGGGGCCAGCAAAGGCAATGGAGATGCCGCTGCCGCTGATATTCAGACGGAGCTGATGTTGAGCATTAATGCAATTGCGGGGGCTATTGGCACGACGGGTTAATAACGAGGATAAGGAGAAAAAGCCCCTTCCTGATGGAGCCAAGCTTAATCAGGCCAGCAGGAGCAGGTTGGCCGCCTAACAGGTCCGTACCGGGGTGGCAAACCACTTATCCGTTACCACAGTAGCGGTATAAGGCGGTATTTTTTGAGGTAAGCGCGTAAGATGTCCGTGTGTGTGTGTCAAATTGCACAAAACAGAAAGTGACCACCGGCTTTCAATACTAGGGGGGCAACCCTCTGCATTTAAGCGCGATAGCTGCTGGGGTAGAGCTTCCCGCTCTGCTCCAGCTTATCCACGAATGCTGCCAGGCTATTCAAGTAGTGCAATTTGTTATGAACGATGTCCGTTTTTTACAAGTTCCTTCAATCGGTACTTCCAAAAGTATACAGAGAAGCAGCTTTTGGAGTGCAAACGCCTTATTTTTCACCTTGCTTACCTCTTCGATATCCCTATCCCATCGTATACCTATTCAGCGAGTTGGTTCGATTTGAAGTACGACGCCTTCCAGGATGTGCCGGGGATTTGGACCCATTGTAATGTAAGGTTTGACAAAACCGATTGCTTCCCGCAGCCGGCCCTGATTGAGCTGCTGAATTCCCTGCATGCGGACTTCCAGGATTTCGAGCCCGAATTTTCGGAAAGGGGGGCAATTGAAAATGGCCCTTCCCGTAGCCTGGAAGAACCGGCCAAAGAACCGGAAAGGCAGTCAACCTACGGAGAACCGCTTGAGAGTGGGCGGTTCCGGGAGGTGGTGGAGGAGCTGCCGTCGCGGGAAGAGGGGGAATAACGGGGGAAGCGAGCAGCAGCCCAAGCCAGAACACGGCCCATTCACTTTCGCGGCCCAAAGATCAAGCTCCCGATTCGCACCATCGTGCTGCCCTCCTCCTGCGCAATCGGGTAGTCGCCCGACATGCCCATGGAGATTTCCCTGAAATGGGATTGATCGGCAAAGTAGCCGCTTTTGAGGGCTTTGAAAATACGGGCCAGTGCCTGAAATTCCCGCCTTACTTTTTCCTGGTCATCGGTGAAGGTGGCCATGCCCATGACGCCTAGGAGGCGCACATGTTCCATGTTGCGGTAGGCTTCTGATTCCAGCATGTTGCGGGCTTCCTCCAGGTCGAAGCCAAACTTGCTCTCTTCCTCTGCGATGTGGAACTGCAGCAGGCAGTTGACCACCCGCTCGTTTTGCCGCGCCCGCTTATTGATTTCTTTAAGCACCTTGAGCCGGTCGACGCTGTGAATGAGGTGGACAAAAGGCGCAATATACTTGACCTTATTGGTTTGCAAATGGCCAATGAAGTGCCATCGGATATCTTTGGGCAAGGCTTCGTACTTATCAGTGAGCTCCTGCACCCGGTTTTCGCCAAAATCGCAGTGGCCCTGCTCGTAAAGCTCCATAATCTGCTCATTGGGCTTGGTTTTGGAAACGGCTACGAGCTGGGTGCCGGTTTGGGCCAGGTCGGCTTTCAGTTTTTCGACCGTAATAGTAGTATCTGTAGTAGGCATTAACTTTACTGCTTTGGGGAAGGGGCGGCCTTCCGTTCGACGATTCTAATCTGGTAAAGGGCACCGCAGAGGTGCCCGGGTTATCGTTAAGCGTATAACACATCCGCTAACTCAAGGTTTTTGCGAAGGGGCTCAACCCAAGCGGCCTTGGGCGAAAATTCCTACCTTTGCGGGAAAACGACCCTATGCAGTTACTAGATGGAAGGGCATTGGCCAAAACCATACGGGCGGAGATCGCCGCCGAAGTTGAAAAAATGAAAGCCGAAGGCAAACGGGCGCCCCACCTTGCTGCCGTACTGGTCGGCGAAGACCCCGCCAGCCAGGTCTACGTCCGCAATAAAGTCCGCTCCTGCGAAAAAGTGGGGTTCGAATCTACCCTCGTGCGGCTTACTGCCCAAGCCAGCGAGGCGGAAGTCCTGCAGGCGGTGGAAGACCTCAACCGCAACGATGCCATTGATGGTTTTATCGTGCAGTTGCCGCTGCCCAGCCATATTGATGAGGAAAAGGTCACCCTGTCAATCGCCCCCCATAAAGATGTAGATGGGTTCCACCCGGTCAATTTTGGGCGCATGGCGCAGAGCCTGCCTTGTTACCTGCCCGCCACCCCTTCTGGTATTTTGGAAATGATCCGCCGGTACGAGCTGCCTACCGAAGGCAAAGAGGTGGTGGTACTGGGCCGCAGCAATATTGTCGGCACCCCTATGAGCATACTGCTGTCGCGCAAAAGCTACCCGGGCAACGCTACCGTAACGCTTTGCCACAGCCGCACACAAAATCTGGCTGCGCACACCCGCAAAGCCGATATTCTGGTGGCAGCTATCGGGATACCTGAATTTGTGAAAGCGGATATGGTTAAGGAAGGTGCGACCATTATCGATGTAGGCATTAACCGCGTGGATGCGCCCGAACGCGAAAAGGGGTACCGCCTCTGCGGGGATGTCGACTATGAGGCCGTGAAGGAAAAAGCAGGTTGGATTACGCCGGTGCCGGGCGGTGTAGGGCAGCTGACGGTCGTTTCCCTCTTGCTGAATACCCTGAAAGCGGCCCGCAACGAAGTTTACCCATAGGGCGGAGCTCCGCCTTTTCTTTGCCGGAGGCCTGGGCTGCGGCCTACCGCGATTATGCTGAACGGCATGGCTCCCTGCAGCCGTCCGGCTATCTAACCAACCCAAAACCTAACCACATGGATTACTACCGCTATACCATTAAGGGCAACGCCCCTTCTCTGGAAATCATCCTGGCGTTTCTTGGTGAACTGCCCTTTGACACCTTTGAAGAAACCGAGGAAGGGCTGCACGCTTACTTGCGCGCCGATGCGGACGCCAGTGCTATAGAACAAGAGCTTAGCGACATCTCCGGCAAGTTGTCTTTTACTTACGAACGGGAACTGGTGAAGCACCAAAACTGGAATGCCGTCTGGGAGTCTAATTTTCAGCCTATCCGGGTGGGGGATTTCTGCGGGGTGCGGGCTGCTTTCCACGATCCGATGAAGGGAGTGGCGCACGAGATCGTCATTAACCCAGAAATGGCGTTCGGCACGGGCCACCATGCCACTACCTTCATGATGATTGAGCGCATGCAGCACTTGAAATGGGAGGGGCAGGCGGTGCTCGACTACGGTTGCGGCACGGGTATCCTTGCGATCCTTGCCCATAAGCTGGGCGCAGCCCATACCGATGCTGTGGATATTGAGCAGCCGGCTTACGAGAGCACCCTGGATAATGCCCGTGCTAATGGGGCGGGTGGCGTAAAGGCTTTTCACGGGCAGTTGGAAGCTGTACCCGAACGGGCCTACGGGATTATCCTGGCCAATATTAACAGAAATGTAATATTAAATTCGCTGGATGCGTTATATAAACGCCTGGATAAAGCCGGTGTATTGCTGGCTTCGGGCATACTGCAGGTAGACGAATCTATGGTCGAGGGGCGCGCCCGCCAGAGCGGGTTTGAATTGACGGCCTCCAACCACCACGGGGACTGGTGCTGCCTGGAATTCAAGAAAAACAGACCAAGCAAATAATGGCCAAACATCTTATACTTTGCCTGAGCGCGATATTTCTACTCACTGCTACTCTGCCGGCACAGCGGCTGGAACGGTTTTCGGAAGACCACGCCGAATTCATCCGGCAACTGGAAGAATACATGACCGCAAGCAAGCGGGAAGTCCTCGAAAATGCCTATAAGGAATTTGCGGATGTGTTCAGCAGCGGTGTTTTTACGGAAGAAGAGATTGCCCAGATCCTGAAAACGGGGAATGCCATGCTGGAACAGCGTATGACGGCCGGCCCCTACTTCCAAAACTACCTCCGGGCGCTTACTATGGTTAAGAATACGAGCGAGCCGGAGCGCATCTTTAAGGAATGGCATAGCGTGCTTGACCAAACCCTGGCGCATATCGAAAACCGGAGGCTGCGCCCCTTTGACGACTTTGTCGAGTTTTCCATGCAGTTTTTTGAGCGGCGGGCGCTGCGCTACTCCGACTCTGGCGGTACCTCCTGGTACGCGCTGAGCGACAAATACCAATTCAAATACGAAGAGGACCAGCCGGTTGTGGCTTTTGAATCGCTCGACCTGATGGCGCAGCGGCGTTCAGATTCCATTTTTATTTACCAGACAGCCGGCGTATTTGAGCCGGTGGAACGGATGTGGAAGGGCAAAGGCGGCCGGGTCACCTGGGAGCGGCATGGCTTGCCTAAAGCGGTGTACGCTGAGCTGGGCGATTACGAGTTTGAGGTGATCAAAAGCTTGTACCAGGTGGGAGACGCCAAGATGCATTATCCGGTATACTTCGGCAGCCGCATTGTGAGCGGTACGTTCAGCGATAAGCTGGTTTCCGGGAGCGATGCTGTGGGGGGCTCCTTTCCCCGCTTTGAATCTACCGAACGGCTGGAGGTCAACAATATCGGCGAGGGCATTGAATTCGAAGGCTATTTCCGCCTCCACGGGACCACCGTTTATGGCTTCGGCAACAAAGTACAGCCGGCCAAAATCAACATTCAGGACGGGAATAGCCGGGCTTCCTTCCGCGGGGCTTCCGAACTGTTTACGATACGCCGGGAGGACCGTATCGCCGGCAGGGGCGTGGAGGGTACCCTCTACTTCGGCCAGGATTCTATCTACCATCCTTCGATTGATGTGCGCTTCGAAATAGACGAGCGGGAAATGACCCTCTCCCGGGGGGAGAGCGCTACCGACCAAAATCCTTTTTACAGCTCTCTTCACGGCATCAACTTGTACGCCAATAGCATGACGGCTTACCTCAACGGCGATTCTATTGCCATTGGCCGCAGCAAGTTGCCCTACCAGCGAAAAGACGATGTGATTTTCGAATCCCTGAACTACTTCACAGAACGCGACTACCGGGAATTGCAGAGTATCGCGACCGTCAACCCGATTGCCATTCTGAAAGTACTCTACGATAATAACGGTGGGGTGCGCGAGGTACCCGCCCTGGATGTCGCCCAAAAGCTCAACCCCCGCTTTGGGGTCGAAAATATAAAGAGCCTCCTTTACGATATGGTTGCCCGTGGGTTTATCAATTACTACCCGGATGATGAACTGGTCGAAATCAAAGACAAAGTATTCCTGTATGCAGATGCTTACCGGGAGCTGATTGATTACGATGTGCTGCGCATCCGCTCGGTTACGGATAGCACCAACGCCATCATGAACCTAAGCAACAACAGCATTGATATACGCGGGGTAGACCAAGTGGAGTTCAGTGCCAAGCAGCGGGTGGCTATGAAGCCGGAAGGGGAGCGGCTGCTCATGCAAGGCAACCGGGATATCGATTTCGACGGCCGGGTGTTTGCCGGCCTGGCCATGCTGGAGGGGAAGGACTTCCATTTCAAGTATGAACCTTTTCAAATCAACCTCGATTCCGTGCGCTACTTTGATTTGTTTGTGCCCACCGGCCAACTGCTGAAGAGCGGTGAGCCGGAAGCGCTGTCGATTGGGTCGCGCATTGAGCACCTCAGCGGTGTACTGCTGATTGATGCGCCATCCAACAAGTCCGGCAAGGAGAGCATCCCTATGTTTCCTTCCCTGCAAAGCAAAAAGAATTCCTTTGTCTTTTACGACTACGAGTCGACCCAAAACGGGGCCTACGAGCGAGACTCTTTCTACTTTGAAGTCAACCCCTTCAGCTTCAACCACCTCGATTACTACACCCGGGAAGATGTGCAGTTTGAAGGCACGCTTTTCTCCGCAGACATTTTCCCGCCCTTCCCAGAGACCGTAAGCCTGCAGGAAGATGAATCCCTGGGCTTTATTCATGAAACGGAAGGGGAGGGGTATTCCACCTACCTGGAAAAAGGCATGTACAAGGGAGAGTTGTCTCTGAGCAACGCTGGCCTGCTGGGCAAGGGCAACGTTACCTACCTGGGCGCATCCATTGATTCGGAAGACATCATCTGGATGCCAAAGCAAATGCTTGCCAGCGCAGAAGAGTTCAACCTGGAAGAGTCGAGAGAAGAGGGGCTGGAAGTGCCTCAGGTTCGGGGCGTGGATGTGAATATCGACTGGCGGCCCTACCAGGACAGCATGTACATCCGCTCCGAGGAAGAAGCTTTCCGCCTGTTCCCGGAGGAGTTGCATACACTGGAGGGCACGCTTATCCTGACCCCCGGCGGACTGAAGGGCGATGGGGTTTTCGATTGGGAAACCGCCACCATGAAGTCTAACCTCTTCTCGTTTGGCGCGTTCAGCTCACAGGCGGATACCACCGAGGTGAAAATCAAAACGCAGGACCTCGAAGACATCGCGCTCTCTACCGATGATGTGCAGAGTGATGTAGACTTCGATGAGCAACTGGCCACCTTCAAGGCTAATAAAGCGTATTTGGAAACGGCTATGCCCGCTATTCAGTACAAAACGTCCATGAATGAATTTACCTGGGATATGGCCGATGAGAGCATCACCTTTAAGTCAGACCCCAACAAGCCTGGCATTTTTACCTCCACCCACCCGAATAAAGATTCGCTACGGTTTGAAGGTACGGACGCCTTCTACGACCTCAAAACCGACGAGCTCAGCGTCAGTGGGGTGCCTAGCCTCATCGCCGCCGATGCCTTCGTCTACCCCGACAGCAGCTTTGTCAAGATTGGGCAAAATGGGGAGATGGCTACCCTGGAAAATGCCAAAATTGTGGCGGACACCCTCAACCAGAACCACGTCATCAACCGCGCAACGGTCGATGTAATCGGCCGGCGGTACTATAAAGCTTCCGGGTTTTATGAGTACAATGTAGGCAACCGGGAACAGGTAATTGAGTTTGAGAATATCGTGGGCCAGCCCATCGGCAAAGGGGCCTACGATGAGAAAAAGGTGGTCACCATTGGGCAGGGGGAAGTGACGGAAGAAGACAACTTTTACATCGATCAGCTGACTGCTTTTCAGGGGCAGATCGGGTTGCGGGCGGAGAGCAAAAACCTGTCATTCGACGGCTTCGCCCGTTTGGATGCTGAGCGTTTGCCCTACCGTTACTGGTTTACCGTCAAGAGCGAGGCCGATAAGAATGACTTGGCTATCAGTTACGACGAGCCGAAGAACTTGGAAGGGCAGCCTTTGTCCACGGGGTTCTTTCTGAGCAAGGAGACCGCTGAGCTGTACCCCCGGGTTATGATGCCGCTGTTTTTCCGAAAGGACCGGCCCATTTTGCCTGTTAAAGGCATCTTCAAGTTCAACCGGGAAAAGGACTACTTCATTTTCGGGGATTCTCTGCGGATAGAGACCAATAGCATACGGGGCAATCAGCTAACCTTCAACAACGCTTCCGGCAAGCTGGAAGGCAAAGGGCAGTTCAACCTGGGGTCTGGCTTGAATTATGTGAGCATCGATGCCTCCGGGGTCATGCGCTCCCGCTATGAGGAAGTGGTCGACCCCGAAGAGATGATTATCGCGGATACCGCCTCCCTCATCCCCAGCCTGGGCCAGCAGGAGGAAGGGGTGCAGCGTTACGAAATCGAAGCCGACTTTATGTCGGGGGTACAGCTTATTGTACCGGATAAGCTGATGAAGGTTATGATGGATGACATCAAATCGATGAGCTTCGATGCCAAACCTATTGTATACCTGACCGAGCTTGATTTTTACCGGGAAGCTCTGGCCAACCTGCTCCCTCCCGGCGATGAGGCCCGGGAAGCCATTTTGACTTTAGGCAATGGTATATTGGATATCCCGAAAAAGATCAACCCCTACACCTTCCTCTTCGCGAAGATGCCCATGAAATGGGACGCGGAGTACCAGTCTTTTGTTTCCAAAGAAAAGCAGCTCGGTATCGTATCCGTGGAAGGGGAGCCGCTGAATAAGGTGCTGGAAGCCTACGTCGAGTACAAGATGCCGACCAACGAGGACGACCGCCTGTACATCTATATCAAGTCCCCCAGCGAACTGTTTTACTTCTTTGGCTTCAAACAGGGGATTATGAGCATTACTTCCAACAACCCTGATTTCATGAGCGCTATGGATGATATGAAAAGCAAGGAGCTGATCCAGAAGATGGATGACGGCAATACCTACGAAATCCAGCCTGTGGATGTGGGCTCCGCTCGATTGTTCCTCAACCGGGTACGGGCGGCTCAGCAGAAAAAATAGGCAGGTGCTGAAATATAGCAGCCCGAGTCATGATGTTTATCAGTGATAGTTTTGTTTTTATTGTTGATGTTGAGGCTGTTGAAAATAAATTGCCAGTCCAATGATACTCTTAGAAATCCTTCGTGCGCAGGCTATTTTTATGCTGCTGCTGCTATTGGTAGTGGTGCTGCCTGTATGGGCGGTAGTTGCTTATTTCCGCAAGACGCCCCCTTCTGACCCGGCAGATCAGGAACCGGAGCCGCCGGAAAGTTAATGAATTTTATGACGGTGAGGTGACAAAGGTCATCTGCCTACCCCGCAAACTGGGGTATTATTGATGAGCGAAATGAAGGTGGAGCCTTCAACTATTCATCAAAACTACTTTACGATGTTTCTACTAGACCTTTTTGCGGCAAAAGTGGCTTTCATCGCCATGGTCGTGTCCCTGATTGTCATCCCTGCCTGGATTCTGCTGGTCGCTTTCACCAAGAAGAAAGGCAAAGCAGACAGCATTAACGCTCCCGAAGAAGAACCAGCAATAGAAGAAAAAGACCCTGCTGAAATGGTTTAGGGCACCCGGCGCTTTTTCAGCCAGCCAAATAGCCGGAAACGGGGCCGCCTCGCCCGGCTATTTGGCTATTCTCGTAACCCGGCTGTCATTTTTTTGGAATTTTGGCGGCCCCGGCCTTCATAATTTCATACCTTTCCCTATTATTGAGCAGTTATTAATTTCCTACAGTCTTCATCGAGCAGTTTCTTTTGCTCAAATTTTTTTCCAATAATGAACATTCAAGACATTAGATTCAGCCGCGACAAGGTGCAGCGTGAATTCGCCAGAGCGTTGCGCAAGCGCGTGAATGCGTACTTCCAAACCAACAACATTTCCAAATACGCCAATGGGGCAATGGTGACTAAAACCGTTGTTTTGCTTGGGGTCTATGCCCTGACCTACGGTGCTATTGTGGGCGGTTGGGTAACCAACCCCTGGTTGGCCGTGCTGGCCTGGACCTTTCTGGGTGTCGTCACTGCCGGTATCGGCTTTTCGGTCATGCACGATGCCAACCACGGAGCTTACAGCCGGAACAAATATGTGAATGCGGTGCTGGGGTATGTCATCAATTTCATAGGGGGCTTTTCCGCCAACTGGAAAATACAGCACAACACGCTCCACCATTCTTTCACTAATGTGCATGGCATGGATGAGGATATTGACGCGGGCAAGCTGCTGCGCTTTTCACCGGAGCAGGAGCGGCTGTGGTTTCACAAATTTCAGCATATTTACGCTTGGTTTTTGTACAGCCTGATGACGCACATGTGGATTACCACTAAGGATTTTAAGCAGTTGAAGCGCTACCACAAGAATGGCTTGCTGGAGCAACACGACCTTTCTTACCCTAAGGTATTCAGGGAGCTGCTGTTCATAAAAGTAATCTACTACGCCTACCTGCTCGTCATACCAATAATCTTCTCTCCGGTGGCTTGGTGGGTCACGCTGATCGGGTTTATCTTCATGCACTTTGCGCTTGGGTTCCTTCTGGGGTGCGTATTTCAGACCGCCCACGTCATGGAAGCGGCCATTTTCCCAACTACCGACGAGGAAGGCGGCCTGCAGCACAACTGGGCGGTTCACCAACTGATGACGACGACCAACTATGCGCCGGACAACCGTATTTTATCCTGGTTTGTTGGCGGGCTAAACTATCAGGTCGAACACCATTTATTCCCTAACATCTGCCATATCCACTACCGGAAGATATCCGAAATTGTCAGATCGACGGCTGAGGAGTACAATCTGCCTTACCATTCGCTTCCTTCCTTCCGCTCCGCTCTACGCATACATTGGAACATGCTGCGTAATTTAGGCAAAGGGGAGCCTGCGCCAAGTATAGCAGGGTAGCTTCAGGAGTTCTTATTATAAAAAGTCCGCTTGAAGCTAGGCATAGCGGGCTCCCGGCCTTTCCAGCTATCAGGCGTATGCTTTACGGCAGGCTTCATTTTTTGAATGGCGCGGAGGACATCCACGCGGCTGAGCTGCCCTATCAGTTTGCCTTCTTCCAGAACCGGGAGGCGTTTGTAGCCACTGTGGACAAACTCATATGCTGCGTCAAGTATGTTTTTGTCTGAGGTGATATGCTTGACCCGCTTTGACATATAGTCGCCCACGTGGATTTTGGCGGAGGTCGGTTCGTGGTTATAGGGGCCTTCGATGAGGATGCGCAGGCAATCGGCTTCTGATAGCATGCCAACTAGGGCCTGATCGGCGTCTAGCACCGGGGCACCGGATATCTTTTTTTTGAGCAAGGTGTCAATGGCTTCCCGGATGTCGGTTTCGGCTCGGAAGGTAACCAGTTTGGTAGCCATGTATTCGGTGACGGGCGGATAGTATTCCATATGTTTTTTTATTTTGCTTGTAGCTATAATGCTACAATAAAATACCGGTCTTTGCAAATAAATATTCTTCAATATTTTGACCCATTGCTTGCTGTTTTTCGCAGTCGTGCCAGATAATCTGTTTTATGTGGCGTTGTTGGCTGCTATGGTGGCCAGTGTCATAGCGCGGGCGATCACGCCTTCTGGGGCAGTGGCAGGCGGTGGGGTTGCCATTGGTATTTTTGCGGGCTGCGGCTGGCTGGGCGTAGCCTTGCTAGCAGTATTTTTTGTATCCGGCTCTGCGGCTACTCGCTGGCGCAGGGGCCAAAAAGAAGCCCTGGGCATCGCTCAGGAAGCCGGTGGGCAGCGCTCTGCTATCAATGCGCTATCCAATGGGGCGGTAGCCGGCGGGTTGGGTTTGCTGAGCTGGTGGCTAGGCAGCCCTAGCCCCTGGGCCTATCCAATGCTGATGGCCGCATTAGCAAGCGCTACCTCAGATACACTATCTTCGGAGCTGGGCAATTTGTACGGCCGCCGGTACTGGGACGTCCTCAGGCTGAGCCGGGGCAGGAGAGGGGCTGATGGGGTGGTGAGCCTGGAGGGGACGTTGTTTGGGGTGCTGGGCAGTTTGCTGATTGCGCTGCCCGCAGGCTTGTGGGCAGGCGAGGCCCGGGCAGTTTGGGTTATTGGCGTATCGGGCTTGCTGGGCAATTTTTCGGACACAGTGATTGGAGGGACGCTTCAGCGCAGCGGCTGGCTCACCAACCACGGCACCAATTTTTGGAGCACGCTGTTGGCCGCCTTCTTCGCTTGGTTGTTTTGGAGCTAGCGCTGCCCCCCGAAGTACCAGCTTACCCAGGCCACGGCAGCGCAGAGCAGGGCGCCCCAGGCAATATCGATCAGCACAATCTCCCAGGGCCAGTCTTTGATCACGGCCCGGCTGGTTAGCTCATAGGTACTGTAGGCGACCATCCCGAAGAAAGCGCCGTTCAGCAGAACCTTTCGGGCGGGGAGCCCGGTACCGGGCAGTACTACAAAGTAGACCAGCCCCGTCAAAAAAATAAGGTAAAACAGAACCGCAGCCAGCCAATCGGTTTGGGGGCGCATGTGATGGCCCAGGTAGCGCTCGTAGATACCGCGGGCGAGGACGCCCAGCCAAAGCAAATCCAGAACAGTGAAGGCCAGCGCAGCCAGTAAAAAGTGGCGGATGAAGTTCATAAGGCATGGTCAATAAAGGCCAAAGCCCCGGTGAAGACAGGGGCCCGGCCGGTAAATACATTTAAATCAGCTTACTCAACGGTGCTCACCGTGAAGGGCACAGCAAGGTCGGCCCACTTCAGCATAACGGCATCACCGCTTACCTCGAAATTCAGCATTTCCGCGTTCGCTTCCAGCGGTTGGGGCTCAACCTCCACCCGCAGGGCGTCCATGCTTTCATCGTAATCGTAAGCGCCCCACTGATCCGCTTCTTTGTTGAAAATAACAGTCCACGAATCCTCGCCCGGGATGGTGAACAAAGCATAGGTGCCGGCGGGCAAGGCTTCGCCCTCCACCATAACATCCTCTGAAAAGGTAATGGTGGTAGCCTCGTTGGCGCCGGTGCGCCAGATTTCATTGTAAGGCACCAGGTCGCCGTAAATCGAACGCCCACGTACGGATGGGCTGCCGTAGTTTACAGTAACCATAGCCGAGCCAATTTCCCCCTCTGCTTTCCGGGGCGGGCTTTTGCGGGTCGACTTGTCTTCCTCCGGCGCTTCTTCCGTCATGGTTTCTTCGGTAGCAGTGGTGTCCGTACCGGCTTCGTCAGCGGCGGAATCGCCGGCACCGCCTCCGCAGGAGGCCAGCGTAAAGCCGAGCGTCAGGGCGAAAAGTAAATACTTCATGCTCATAATGCGAAAAGATTGAATGGATGAAAAATAATACTCAATTTACGTTTTCTTTTTAGCATATCAGAAAAATCGACCAGCGGCCTTATGTTTATAGTAAATCCATCCAAGGGACCTTTTTTATTGGAAGAGGTGTTGCAAAGGAAAAAACAGTTCTCTATATTTGCGTTCCTCTGAAGAGGATCCTATCGGGATGTAGCTCAGTTCGGTTAGAGTGCACGTCTGGGGGGCGTGAGGCCGGAGGTTCAAATCCTCTCATCCCGACTAACGTATTTGAGGGTCATTCTGCGCAAGCAGAATGGCCTTTTTTGCTGCCCGGGCTCAGCGGATAGAGCTCTAAGCAGTTGAGCTTTAACTCCTGGCCCCTTATCCTTTCAGGGGCAGCTCCTGATACTACAGCAGTTGCCCCCTTGAAGCGTTACTACTCGAAGTGTATTTTCATCCCCGCGAAGAAAGTCCGCGGCCGGACCGGGCCGTAGACGTAGCCCGCATCCCGTTCGGCCCCCCGGTCGAAATCGGCTTGAAAGCTATTAAAGATATTTTGAATGCCAGCGAAGAAATCCAGGTGGAAGCGGGCGTCCAGGGGCAGTTCGTAAGCCACTTTGGTGTTGAGCTCAAAGAAAGCAGGCGTACGCTCTACGATTGTGAATTCTGAATCAGGCTCAACGATATGGGGGACATCCATACGGCCCGTCGCCACACCGGATAGCGACACTTGCAAGGGGGCTACAGGCTTGTAGGTGCTTGTGAAAAACCCGTAGGCAGTAGGCGTGCGCAGCAGATTCCGGGTCGTAATGACGCTGTCCTGGTTGGCATCCGTTAGTACGGCTGGTGCCCATATTTCCTCCGCCCGGTCGTACTGCGCTGTTTGAAGCGTGCCGCCTATTTGTACCATCCATTTTGGGCCGAACGCCAAATTGGCTTCCACATTGGCACCCGCCACCGTTGCCCCATCTCCATTGCGTTTGGTCACAGCAGCCACCCCGCTTGGGAGCTCCGTGGCGTTAGCGGTGACAAAGGGGTCGTCGAGATGGGTGTAAAAACCATCCATTACAAAGTTGGATTCAAAGCTGCCCGACCGGTAGGTATAATCCAGGGAAGCGCTATAGCTGTGGGAGCGTTCTTCAGTTAAGTCGGGGGATAAACGGGTGAATAAGGCTGCACCGCCCACCGTTTCGATATGCAGGTCTTCATCAAAGGCTTGCGGGGCCCGGTACCCTTGCGCGTAGGAAAGGCGGAGTTTCAGGTCAGGGTTGAAGAAATACATAGCCGTCGCCCGCGGCACGAAGATGTTGAAGTTTTGGTCCGTGCGCAGGTCCTCCACATCGAGTCGGTAGAGACCATCCACCCGGAGGTGATCGAACCGGGCACCGGCCATGAAGGACCACTTTTCCGTGGGTTTCCACTCCATTTGTGCATAAGTGCCGAGCGTAGCTACCTGTTGGTCAATTTCCCGGTTGTAGCCGGGCATGGCATCCAGCACATCATTGTACTGGTACTCGGTCCCGGCGGTAAGCAGCCATTCTGAGCTAATGTTGTACGTGTATTGCAGGCCAGAAGCCAGCGAGAGGTCTTCCGATGCTCCGTAGGCATTGAGCGCCAGTATATCACTTTGGGTCAGGGTATCCTGTGGACCCAGCACCCGCCCGCCGCCACCGTAGTAGCTCTGCCGGTTGACGTGAGTGGCAGACCCGTAAAGCGCTACTTTGTGCCGTTTGTCTTTTGAAAACTGCTCATAGGAAATTCCGCCGCCCAGGATACGGTGGTCCAGTTGTTCCGTGATACCTGTCTGGTGAGCCGGCAGGTCAAATTGATTCCCACCTCTCCGGAATTCGCTGATATTGAACAGGTTCAGCTTTAGCTTGCTCAACTCAGTTGGATTATAGAAGGCATCAAACCCAAAGGTGGTGTTTTGTAATTGCGTAATCTCGGAAAAACCATCACCGTTGGCATCCCAGGGTTCGCGGCTTCGGTTGAAGGCGAAAAAACTCATGCCTTTTTGGAGTGTCTCATCCACTACAGTCCCATTAGCAGAAAGCGTATATTCCGGCGTTTCACCATTGATAAGCGCCAGGTTGGTGCCCGCCTCAAAGGTATTGCTGACAGGGTCCTTGGTGATGATATTGACGGTGCCGGCAATTGCATTGCCTCCGTATAACGCAGAGCCACCACCCCGGACTACTTCCACCCGGTCTACCATATTGGAGGGGATCATCTCCAGCCCGTAAACGCCCGCCAGGGCAGAGAACACAGGCCGGCTGTTGATCAGGATTTGCGTGTAGGGGCCATCGAGCCCATTCATGCGCAACTGGGTGAAGCCGCAGTTTTGGCAGTTGTTTTCGAGGCGTAAACCGGGAGAAAAGCTAAGCCCTTCGGACAGGCTGAGCGACTGCGTTTGCTCAAAGATGCGGTCGTCAATGCGGTTGACCATCATAGGCGCGCGGTGAGCGGGCACGCCGTTTCGGGTGGCGGAAACTACGATGTCTTCCAGACGGAGAATATCCGGCTCCATCTCAACGGAAAGAGAAGTTGTCTGGGTTGCTTTCAGTACGACTTCAACCTCCTTTGTACGGTAGCCCAGGTAGGAGAAGCGGATACGGGCAGGCCCCGAAGGAAGGTTGGTGAGCTGGTAGTTGCCATGCTCACCGGATATTGTGCCGTTAGAGGTGTTAGTTACCAGGATCTGGACGCCTGGTATTGGTTCTCCACTGGCTTTAATGGTGCCGGTGAGTTGGGCACTCTGGGTTTGCCCGGAGGCGAGAACCCATAGCATGAACCCCATAATCAAAAAACGAGACCTATTCATTTTGGCTTTGCTTTTTTAGGAGTAAGTACATCGCAAGTGTGTCATCTGTTCACCAGGATACAGATTAATTTAGTGAACACTAATAAGTATATGTGTATAGCTTGATAAAAAATTTGGCCTAGTCTAAAAAAATTACAGCCTGACAATTACAGTCGGCTCAGGTAAGGCTAAACCCCTTTTCTGTTCACTACTTTTGGTTATCGCTTTTGTTTTGATGCAAAACGCGGATATGGTGATTGATCAAAAGGCTGGAAAAACGATAGCCTTCCTGATTGAAGTGTATGCCATCACGCAATGAGAAGTCTGAAAATAGCCTTAGGGGTCGCGCAGTAATAAGTTACCTAGAATAGGCGAAGTTATTTTGTG